>NZ_CP163444.1:7229822-7562263 GCF_041053105.1 Streptomyces sp. R44
CCATGGTCGGCGAGCGCGGTGTGAAGCTGTCCGGCGGCCAGCGCCAGCGGGTCGCCCTCGCCCGGGCGATCCTGCGCGACGCGCCGATCCTCCTCCTCGACGAGGCGACCAGCGCCCTGGACTCCGAGAGCGAGGTCCTCGTCCAGGACGCGCTGTGGAGGCTCATGGACGGACGGACCGCGCTCGTGGTGGCCCACCGGCTGTCCACGGTGGCCACGATGGACCGGCTCGTCGTCCTCGACCGCGGACGGATCGTCGAGCAGGGCACCCACCAGGAGCTGCTCACCGCCGAGGGCGCGTACGCGAGGCTGTGGCAGCACCAGTCGGGCGGCTTCCTCGACGACAGCCCGGCGGGGGCGGTCGTGCTCTGACGGAGGACCTCGCGGGAGCCGGTGTGCAGGCCCCCGCGGGGGTCGGTGCGCGCCGCCCCCGCGGGGTTGTCCACAGGTTGTCGCGGGCGGGGCCGGGGTGTCGGTGCGGGCGGCTAGGCTTCAGAAATGGTCCTTTCCGACGCCTCTGCCGCTCCTGACGCCACCGCCGAGATCTCCGACGCCGCTCGGGTGCTCCACCGTGTCTTCGGCTACAGCTCCTTCCGCGGGGAGCAGCAGGAGATCATCGAGCAGGTCGTCGGCGGCGGCGACGCGCTCGTCCTGATGCCGACGGGCGGCGGCAAGTCGCTCTGCTACCAGATCCCGGCCCTGGTCAGAGCGGGCACGGGCGTCGTGATCTCGCCCCTCATCGCCCTCATGCAGGACCAGGTGGACGCACTGCGGGCCCTCGGCGTGCGGGCCGGCTTCCTGAACTCGACCCAGGACCCGTACGAGCGGCAGGCCGTCGAGCAGGCGTTCCTGGCGGACGAGCTGGACCTGCTCTACCTGGCCCCGGAGCGGCTGCGCACGGAGGGCACCCAGCGGCTGCTCGACCGGGCCACGGTGTCGCTCTTCGCGATCGACGAGGCACACTGCGTCGCCCAGTGGGGCCACGACTTCCGGCCCGACTACCTCGCCCTCTCCATGCTCCACGAGCGGTGGCCGAAGGTGCCGCGGATCGCGCTGACGGCGACGGCCACCGAGGCCACCCACGCCGAGATCGCGAAGCGGCTCGGCCTGGAGGACGCCCGGCACTTCGTCGCCGGCTTCGACCGGCCGAACATCCAGTACCGCATCGTCCCGAAGAACAACCCGCTCAAGCAGCTCCTGGAGCTGATCAGGACCGAGCACGACGGGGACGCCGGCGTCGTCTACTGCCTGTCGCGGGCCTCGGTGGAGAAGACGGCGGCCGCCCTCGTGGAGCAGGGCATCGACGCCGTCCCGTACCACGCCGGCATGGACGCCCGGGCGCGCGCGGCGAACCAGGCCCGCTTCCTGCGGGAGGACGGGGTCGTCGTCGTGGCGACCATCGCCTTCGGCATGGGCATCGACAAGCCGGACGTACGGTTCGTGGCCCATCTCGACCTGCCCAAGTCGGTCGAGGGCTACTACCAGGAGACCGGCCGCGCCGGCCGTGACGGGGAGCCGGCCACGGCCTGGCTGGCGTACGGCCTCCAGGACGTCGTCCAGCAGCGCAAGATGATCGACGGCTCCGAGGGCGACGAGACGCACCGCCGCTCCCTGGCCATGCACCTGGACGCCATGCTCGCCCTCTGCGAGACCGTCGACTGCCGCCGTGTGCGGCTCCTGGAGTACTTCGGCCAGTCCGGCAAGCCGTGCGGGAACTGTGACACCTGCCTGACGCCCGGAGAGTCCTGGGACGGGACCGTCGCCGCGCAGAAGCTGCTGTCCACGGTGTGGCGGCTCGCCAAGGAGCGGCGCCAGAAGTTCGGCGCCGGGCAGATCATCGACATCCTCCAGGGCAAGAAGACGGCCAAGGTCATCCAGTTCGACCACGACCAGCTGTCGGTGTTCGGCGTCGGGTCGGACCTGGGCACTGCCGAGTGGCGCGGGGTCGTGCGCCAGCTCCTCGCGCAGCGGCTGCTCGCGGTGGAGGGCGACTACGGGACGCTCGTGCTGACCGAGGACAGCGGCGAGGTCCTCGGCGGACGCCGCCAGGTCCCGATGCGCAAGGAGAAGGCGGCCGCCCCCGCCCGCAAGGAGTCCGGGGCCCGCGCCGGCAAGGGCGCCCGCGTGCCGGTCGATCTTCCCGCGGCCGCCGCGCCGGTCTTCGAGGCCCTCCGTGCCTGGCGGGCCGCGACGGCCCGCGAGCAGGGCGTGCCGGCGTACGTCGTCTTCCACGACGCGACGCTGCGCGAGATCGCGACCCGGATGCCCACCACCGTCGAGGAGCTCGGCACCGTCGGCGGCGTCGGCGAGGCCAAGCTCACCAAGTACGCCGAGGGCGTCCTCGACACTCTCGCCCAGGCCGGCGGCGCCGGCACGGGCACGGCATCCGCATCGGCGGCTCCGGCTTCCCCGCCCGCCGCTGCCCCTGCCGCTGTCCCCGCCGCTGCCCCTGCCGCGCCGCCGGAGTACGACGCCGGGCCGTCCTACGACGAGGAGCCGCCGTTCGACCCGGACGAGTTCGAACCGCCGTGGGACAAGGACGAGTAGCCCGGGGCACCCCGCTGTGACGGAGGCCGTGACGGAGAGATCCGGCACGGCCTCCGTTCCTGTCTCCACGGGCTCCGGAGGTGGCTCTGACCTGCTGTGACGGCCGGGTATCCTGCTCTCCGTCCGATCCAAGCCCCCACCGGGCCCGGTCATGTGAGGATCCCTCAGTCGATGGCGAGTGACAGCCACAGAACCCTGCGGACAGGCGCGGCCCTCGCCGTCACCGCCCTCGCCCTGACCGGGTGTTCGACCGGGAAGCCGACGGGGATCGCCGGGCCGACGCCCGCTGCCGCCGTCGCCCCGCGCTCCGCCGCCGACGCCTCGGCCTGGACGCTGCCCATGCAGGCGTACCACCCGACGACCGAGCAGTCCCGGACCCTCGCCCGCGCGGAGCGGAAGCTGGTCGGCCAGTGCCTCCAGGGGTTCGGGATAGCCTGGAAGCCGGCCCCGGAGCTGCCCGCGATCGGCCCGAGGAACATGCTCGACTGGCGGTACGGCATCCACGACGCCGGGATGTCCGCGAAGTTCGGCTACCAGGTGGACCCGGCCCAACAGGCCCGGTACGACGCGGCGTTGCGCGAAGCCGACGCCCGGCCGCAGCTCTCCGCCGATGCCCAGGTGGTCCTGGGCGGCACCGACCTGCCCGCCGAACTCCTGCAGAACGCCGGCCCCGAGGCCCGGCGCGGTTTCTACGGCGGGCGGAAGATACCGGAGGGCGGCTGCTTCGGCGAGGCCCGCCGGACCCTGGGCGGTTCGGCCCAGGGCGCCTCCCCGCTGGTGCAGCGGCTCACGAACGAGTCGTACCCCGCGTCCATGGCGGACCCGCTGGTGAAAGCGGTGTTCGGACGCTGGTCCGCCTGTATGAAGGCCAAGGGCTTCACGTACCCGGCTCCCATGGCCGCCAACGACGACCCCCGCTTCCGGCCGAGCCCCGGGGGTGCGTCCCGCGCCGAGATCGACACGGCGCTCGCCGACATCGACTGCCGGGCCACGCACCGGGTCGCGGAGACCTGGCACGAAGCGGAGACCCGGATCCAGCGCGCCGCGATCGCGCGCGACGCCACGGTGCTCGCGGCGGACCGCCGCGCCCTCGACACCAGCCTGCGCAAGGCGGCGGACGTCCTCGCCCGCCCCTGACCCTCAGACCTTCTGTCCCTTTTTGTTGCTGTTTCTGCTTCTGTTTCGACGATCACTGTGGAGACCCTTGTGAAGACCTCGACCACCGCACGCCGCGGCCGCCTGCGCACCGCCTTCGTCGCCGCCGCGATGGGCGCCTCCGTCCTCTCCGGCACGGGCATGGCCCACGCGGAGGGCGACCCCACCGCGTACATCACCAGCGACGAGGACACCATCATGTCGAGCCAGAAGTGCGCCGGCTCGTCGGAGGAGTTCCGCTTCCGTCTCTACTACAGCCCCAACTACTCGGGTGCCTGGGTCAACATCGGCCACAACATCTACGACATGCTGGCCCTCAAGATGCCGTACACCACGGCCATGCCGCTCCGCTTCTGCGCCAACACCGGCTCGGGCAGCGGCCAGGTCGCCGGCAACAACGCGGCCTCCGCCTACAACTGGTACGACGGCTACTCCGCCAACGTGTACTACAGCGCCGGCTACAAGGGCGCCTACGACCACGTCGGCAGCCGGTCCGGCGTCTCCACGCTGGTGAACACCCGGAACGACAACCGCTCCATCAACTTCAGCGTCTCCTGGTAGTCGCTCACTCGGGCTGCGGCGTGAGGCGCCGCAGCCCCCTGCGGTCGTAGTAGTGCGTCATGGCGAAGCCGAACGCCAGGGCCAGCACCGTACCGACCGCGATCATGATCCAGCCGCGGGCGAGGCCCGCGTCGGCCCGGGCGTCGAAGTACAGGATGGACCGGACGCCCGAGCTGAGCTGGTGCATCGGCTCGAAGACGCCCAGGAAGCGGTAGAACGCCGGGGTCGCCTCCAGGGGGACGGTCGCCCCTGAGGAGGGGAGGGCCAGCGCGATGAAGACGAACATGGACACGAGCTGGCCGATGCCGCCGAAGGCGGCGTTGATGGCCTGGACGCCCAGGCCGACGGCGACCGTCGCGCAGTAGGAGAAGATCCACAGCATCGGCAGGTGATCGGCGTCCATGCCCAGGACCGTGATCGTGGCGATCATGACGAGCGTGGTGGTCAGAAGCGCGATCCCGGCGGTCATCAGCATCTTCAGGACGAGCGTCTGGGTGCGGCTGATCGGGACGGTCGGCCGGCGGGTGTGCCAGGGGCCGAGCTCGCTGTCGGCGTAGCCGAGCGCGGTGTCGACGCCGGCGTTGACGAGGTTTCCGCCGATGAAGCCGCCCAGGACCAGCAGCAGCGTGTAGTAGAAGGCGGTCAGACCCAGGCCGCTGTGCCGGCCGATCGGATGGCCGACGCGGGTGGTGACCGCGACGGGATCGGTCAGGAGCAGCCGCGTGGTCGGTACGTCGGCGGTGGCCGAGAGCTGCTTTCCGATGGCCAGCGAGGCCTGGTGCGCCGCGCCCTGGTTGATCTGGGCCGCCAGTGACGAGCCCAGGCTGCCGAGACCGGGATTGGTGAGGACGGTGAGGGTCGGGCGGACCGTCGCACGGTTCGTGGTCAGTGCCGCGACGGACGCGGTGAAGTCCTTCGGCACGACGAGGGCGCCGAAGACCTTGCCCGACGCCAGCGCGTCCTGCGCCGCCGCGCTGTCGAGCCGCCGCCAGTCGATGGTGGTCTTCGAGGACCCGACCGCGGCGACCGTGTCGGTGATCTGCTTCCCCAGCGTCTCCGACTGTCCGGGCAGCGGGCGGCCCTCGTCCTCGTCGACCAGGGCGATGGGCAGCCGGTCGAGGTGGTCGCTCGGGCTGAGGATGCCTCCCATGTAGAGGAGCGAGAGGAGCAGCGACACCAGGCAGCACAGGACGGTCGGTACGAGCCACAGCTTGCCGTGCCGTACGAGCGCGGAGGCACGCACCTGAGGGCCGGGGCCGGGCTCGGGCTCGGGCTCCGGGGCGTTCGGGGGGATCGCGGAGGTCATGGGGCCATCGTCGGCGCCCCGGGCCGCGAACCGGGCATTTCGGTCGTCCAGGTGGTGGGTGTGTCGGGCGCCCGGGGCGTGCCGGGGCGATGCGGCCGTGGCCCCACCGCCGGTCCCGCTCCGATTGCGGAGGAGTGGGCGCCGGGTTTGAGTGGGGACGACCCCCTTTCGCGCTTCCAGGAGCTGCCATGTCGATGGCGTTCGGTTCACCCTTCGGTTCGTCGGATCCGTTCAGCGACCTGTTCGACCGCTTCTTCGGCATGTCGCCCGCGTCCTCGCCCCCCGCGGTGCAGCGCGTGCCCATCGGACGGCTGCTGACCGAGTCCGCCCACGAACTGCTGAACACGGCCGCCCGCAAGGCCGACGCGGACGGCAGCTCCGACCTCGACACGGAACACCTGCTGTGGGCGGCGACCCAGGTCGAGCCGACCCGCCGGCTGCTCTCCCAGGGCGGCGTGAACCCCGACAGGCTCGCCGAGCAGCTCGCGGAGGTCCTGCCCCGCGAGTCCGCCGAGCCGTCAGCCGAGCCCGGACTCACCCCGGCCGCCAAGCGGACCCTCGCGACCGCCCATGCCTACTCGCAGGCGGCGGGGGTCTCGTACATCGGCCCCGAGCACATCCTCGGCGCCCTCCTCGGCGACACCGCCTCCGGCGCCTCCCGCTTCCTGCGGGCGGAGGACCTGGACGCGAAGAAGCTGCGCGGCCTCACCGACCAGGCGGCCCGCCCGGAGCAGGGCGGCGCCCCCGCCGCCGCGAAACAGCCGGCCACGACCCTCGACGAGTACGGCCGCGACCTGACGGAGGAGGCGAAGGCGGGGAAGCTCGACCCGGTCGTCGGGCGGGCCGAGGAGATCGAGCAGACCATCGAGATCCTCTCCCGCCGCTCCAAGAACAACCCCGTGCTCATCGGCGAGCCCGGCGTCGGCAAGACCGCCATCGTGGAGGGCCTGGCCCAGCGGATCGTGGCGGGCGAGGTGCCCGACACCCTGAAGGACAAGCGGGTCGTGTCGCTCGACCTGTCCGGGATGGTGGCGGGCGCGCAGTACCGGGGGCAGTTCGAGGAACGCCTGAAGAAGGTCATCGAGGACGTCCAGCAGGCCGAGGGGGAGATCATCCTCTTCATCGACGAGCTGCACACCGTCGTCGGCGCGGGCGCCACCGGCGAGGGCTCGATGGACGCGGGCAACATGCTCAAGCCCGCCCTCGCCCGCGGCGAACTGCACGTCGTGGGCGCCACCACCATCGACGAGTACCGCAAGCACATCGAGAAGGACGCCGCGCTCGAACGCCGCTTCCAGCCCGTCCTCATCCCGGAGCCGACCGTCGAGGAGACCGTGCAGATCCTCGAAGGACTCCGTGACGCGTACGAGGCCCACCACCAGGTCCGCTTCGCCGACGGCGCCCTCGCGGCGGCCGCGGAGCTCTCCGACCGCTACATCAGCGACCGGTTCCTGCCCGACAAGGCCATCGACCTGATGGACCAGGCCGGCGCGCGCGTACGGCTTCGCAGCGGCGGCCGCTCCACCGAGGTCGTCAGCCGCGAGGACAGGCTCGCGAAGCTGCGCCGGGAGAAGGACCAGGCCGTCGCCGCCGAGGACTTCGAGAGGGCCAAGGAGCTCAAGGAGCAGATCGCCGAGGTCGACGGGGAGCTCGCCGGGATCGAGGAGCGCCGCGAGGGCGTCGTCTCGGTCACGGCCGCCGACATCGCCGACATCGTCTCCCGCCGTACCGGCATCCCCGTCTCACAGCTCACCGCCGGCGAGAAGGAGAAGCTGCTCAGGCTGGAGGAGGAGATGCACGCCCGGATCGTCGGCCAGGACGAGGCGGTCACCGCGGTCTCCGAGGCCGTGCGCCGCAACCGGGCGGGCATGGGCGACCCGAACCGCCCCGTCGGCTCCTTCCTCTTCCTGGGGCCCACGGGCGTCGGCAAGACGGAACTCGCCAAGACCCTCGCCGAGCTGCTCTTCGGCGCCGAGGACCGCATGATCCGCTTCGACATGAGCGAGTTCCAGGAGAAGCACACCGTCGCCCGGCTCGTCGGCGCGCCTCCCGGCTACGTCGGTTACGAGGAGGCCGGCCAGCTCACCGAGAAGGTCCGGCGCCACCCGTACAGCGTCGTGCTCTTCGACGAGATCGAGAAGGGGCACCCCGACGTCTTCAACACGCTGCTCCAGATCCTCGACGACGGGCGCCTCACGGACGGCCAGGGCCGCACGGTCGACTTCCGGCACTGCGTCGTCATCATGACGTCCAACATCGGCGCCCACCGCATCCTCGCCCACGAGGGCGACGCGGCCGAGCTGAAGGACGAACTGATGGAGGACCTGCGGGGACGGTTCCTGCCCGAGTTCCTCAACCGCATCGACGACATCATCGTCTTCCACAGCCTCACCGAGGAGGACCTGTCGGAGATCGTCGACCACCTCCTCGACCGCAGCAAGCACCGCGTCCGCGCGCAGGGCATCACCCTGGAGGTCACCGAAGCGGCGAAGAAGCTCCTCGTCGCCCACGGCTACCAGCCGGCGTTCGGCGCCCGGCCGCTGCGCCGCACGATCCAGACGGAGCTCGACAACCGCGTCGCGTCCCTGCTGCTCAGCGGCGAGGCCGATCCCGGCGACACGATCGTCGCGGACGTCGTCGAGGACTCGCTGCACTGTACGGTCCGCAAGCACGAGGCCGCGGAGAGCGGCGCCGCGGCGGCCTGACGGCCGCCGTCCACGAACGGGGAACGGGGCCGTCCCGAGCGGTCCCGTTCCCTCCTCTCCTCACCGCGGTACGGAGTCTCCCGGGAGGCGGTCCAGGGCGGCGGCGACATCGGTGCGGCCCGCGACCTCCCTCAGCGCCCGGGCCATCACGGACTCCGGCTCCCGCACGACCGTCACCAGACCGACCGGTACCGACCGCGCCGGCTCGGTCATCGGCACCGCCCGCATGCCGTGCGGCACCCCGAAGACGTGCAGCCAGGCGTGCGGCACGATGCCCGCCCAGTGGCCGGTCCGCACATGCGCGAAGAGCGCCGCCACCGAGTCCGTCTCCACCCGCGGCGAGGGCCGCACCCCGGCCTCGGCGAACACCTCGTCGAGGACCTGGCGCCCCTGCATGGTGCCGTTCAGCAGACAGAGCGGCAGCCGCGAGGCCTCCGCCCAGGTCGCCGTCGTCCGGTGCGCCGGGGCGTCGGCGGCGCCGGTGAGGAGCACGTACCGCTCCTCGTACAGCGACACCGCCCGGACGTTCTCCGGGAGCCCCTTGTGCAGATACGTCACCCCGGCGTCGATCTCGAAGTCCCGCAGCTGCCGGAGGACGTCCTCCGACCGCAGGTCCGTCGCCACCTCCACGGTCACCAGCGGATGCGCCAGACAGAACGGCTCCGTGAGGAGTGCGACGGCGCCCGACGCGGTCGGCACCGAACCGATCCGTATCCGGCCGCTCAGACCCGTGCGCAGGGCACCGACCTCGCTCTTCATGGCATCACGGTCGGCCAGGAGCCGCTGCGCCCACACCACGATGCGCTCGCCCTCGGGCGTGAGGCCCTCGTACCGGCGGCCGCGCAGGACCAGCGGGACGCCGAGCTCGTCCTCCAGCTTCCGGATCGCCTCGGAGAGGGCGGGCTGGGAGACGTGGCAGGCCTGGGCGGCGCGGGCGAAGTGGCGCTCCCGCGAGAGGGACACCAGGTACTCGAGTTGACGGAACAGCACGTCACGGGTCTACCCGACCGCCCGCCGCGACGCCAGTCGCCACCACCGTCACCCCGAGCCCAGGCGCTCGCCCTCCAGCCGGTCGTCGCCGCAGTACACGTTCATCGAGGTCCCACGCAGGAAGCCGACCAGGGTGAGACCGCTCTCCGCGGCGAGGTCCACGGCCAGCGAGGAGGGCGCGGACACGGCCGCGAGCAGCGGGATCCCGGCCATCACCGCCTTCTGCACCAGCTCGAAGGAGGCCCGGCCGCTCACCAACAGCACCGTCCCGCGCAGCGGCAGGAGACCCGAGCGCAGGGCGTGCCCGACGACCTTGTCGACGGCGTTGTGCCGGCCGACGTCCTCCCGCAGGCACAGCAGCTCGCCCTCGGCCGAGAACAGTCCGGCCGCGTGCAGCCCGCCGGTGCTGTCGAAGACCTTCTGGGCCGCCCGCAGCCGGTCGGGGAGGGCCGACAGGACTGCGAGGCCGACGCGCAGCGGGTCCTCGGCGACGGACCAGGCGGCCGTCGTCCGGACCGCGTCGAGGCTCGCCTTGCCGCACAGACCGCAGGAGGAGGTCGTGTAGAAGTTCCGCTCCAGGGAGGCGTCGGGGGCGGGCACCCCGGGGGCGAGGACGACGTCCACCACGTTGTACGTGTTGCCTCCGTCGGAGGTGGCGCCCGCGCAGTACCGGATCCCGGCGACGTCCCCGGCGGAGCGCACCACGCCCTCGCTCACCAGGAATCCGGCCGCCAGGTCGAAGTCGTCGCCCGGGGTCCGCATCGTCACGGTCAGCGGGCGCCCGCCGACCCGGATCTCCATCGGCTCCTCGGCGGCCAGGGTGTCGGGGCGGTACGCCGACGCGCCCTCCCGGACGCGCAGCACGCGCCGCCGCCGGGTCACGCGTCCCATGCCCGGCTCCTCTCCGCCGCGGGGGTACGGGCCGGTTCCAGGCGGATCAGGACGCCCTTGGACGTCGGGCAGTTGCTGATGTCGGCGACGCTGTCCAGCGGCACCAGGACGTTGGTCTCGGGATAGTAGGCCGCCGCGGAACCCCGGCTCGCAGGGTACGCGACCACCCGGAAGCCCTCCGCGCGCCGCTCCCGCCCGTCGTGCCAGACGCTCACCAGGTCCACGAGCTCGCGGTCGGCGAGGCCGAGGGCTTCGAGGTCGGCCGGGTTGACGAGGACGACCCGGCGGGCGTCGTGGATGCCGCGGTAGCGGTCGTTCGGCGCGTACCAGACGGTGTTCCACTGGTCGTGCGAGCGCAGGGTCTGCAGCAGCAGGTGTCCCTCGGGGACGTGCGGCATCGTGAACGCGTTGCGGGTGAAGACGGCCTTGCCGCTCGGGGTGCGGAAGACCCCGTGGTTCACCGGGTTGGGCAGGTGGAAGCCGCCCGGCCGGGCCACGCGCGCGTTGAAGTCCTCGAAGCCGGGCACGACCCGGGAGATCCGGTCCCGGACGGTGCCGTAGTCGCGCTCGAACTCCTCCCAGGGGAGGGCCGGTTCGTCCCCGAGGGTCCTGCGGGCCAGCCGCGCGACGATCGCGACCTCGCTGAGCAGGTCGGGGGAGGCCGGCGGCAGCTTGCCCCGGGAGGCGTGGACGTCGCTCATGGAGTCCTCGACGGTCACGAACTGCTCGACGCCGTCCTGCACGTCACGGTCGCTGCGGCCGAGCGTCGGCAGGATCAGGGCGGTCTCGCCGCAGACCGTGTGGGAGCGGTTGAGCTTGGTGGAGACGTGCGCGGTGAGCCGGCAGCCCCGCATCGCCTCCTCGGTGACCGCGCTGTCGGGGGTGGCCCGTACGAAGTTCCCGGCGACGCCCAGGAAGACCTTCGCGCGCCCCTCGCGCATGGCACGGATGGCGTTCACCGCGTCCAGGCCGTGGTGGGTCGGCGGGGTGAAGCCGAACTCGCGCTCCAGGGCGTCGAGGAAGGCCTGCGGCATCCGCTCCCACACGCCCATCGTGCGGTCGCCCTGGACGTTGCTGTGGCCGCGCACCGGGCAGACGCCCGCGCCGGGCCTGCCGATGTTGCCGCGGGCCATCAGGAAGTTGACGATCTCGCGGATCGTGGGCACGCCGTGCTTGTGCTGGGTGACGCCCATCGCCCAGCACACGATGATCCGCTCGCTCGCGAGGACCCGCTCGAAGAGCTCCTGGATCTCCCCGCGGTCGAGGCCGGTCGCCGCCAGGATGTCGTCCCAGGAGACCTTCCGGGCGTGCTCGGCGAAGTCGGCGAAGCCGATGCTGTGCGTACGGATGAACGCGTGGTCGAGCACGGTGCCGGGCGCGGCGTCCTCGGCCTCCAGGAGCAGCCGGTTCAGAGCCTGGAAGAGGGCGAGGTCGCCGCCGGCCCGGATGTGCAGGAACTGGTCGGCGATCGGCGTGCCGCGGCCGATGATCCCCCGGGCCTTCTGCGGGTGCTTGAAGCGCATGAGCCCGGCCTCGGGCAGCGTGTTGACGGCCACGACCCGTCCGCCGTTCCGCTTGGTCTCCTCCAGGGCCGACAGCATCCGGGGGTGGTTGGTGCCCGGGTTCTGCCCGACGACGAACACCAGGTCCGAGTGGTGGATGTCGTCGAGGGAGACACTGCCCTTGCCGATGCCCAGCGTCTCCGACAGGGCGGAACCGCTGGACTCGTGGCACATGTTGGAGCAGTCCGGCAGGTTGTTCGTGCCGTAGGCGCGCGCGAAGAGCTGGAGGAGGAACGCGGCCTCGTTGTTCAGCCGGCCGGAGACGTAGAAGAGGGCCTCGTCGGGGGAGCCGAGGGCCGTGAGCTCGTCGGCGAGCAGACCGAACGCCTCGTCCCAGCCGATCGGCTCGTAATGCGTCGCACCGGGCCGCTTCACCATCGGCTCGGTGAGCCGGCCCTGCTGATTGAGCCAGTAGTCGGACATGCCGTCGAGTTCCGCGATCGAGTGCTCGCGGAAGAAGTCCCGGGTGACGCGCCGCGAGGTCGCCTCGTCGTTGATGTGCTTGGCGCCGTTCTCGCAGTACTCGTTCCTGTGGCGCTTGCCCGGCGCGGGCTCCGGCCAGGCACAGCCCGGGCAGTCGATGCCCTCGGGCTGGTTGATGTTGAGCAGGGTCAGCGCGGTGCGCCGCGGGGACGTCTGGCCCAGCGAGTACTCCAGCGCGTGCGTCACGGCGGGAAGCCCCGTCGCCCACGTCTTCGGCGGGGTGACCTTCAGGTCGTCGACCGGGTCCTCGATGCCGCTCATGCTCTGGTCCGCCTCGTTTCCTCGCGCCTGTCGGATTCTCGCCGCATTGCAGATTCGACCCGTTCCGGAGCGAAGTCAAAGAGATGTTTTCGATGAGCTGATAGGCGAGATCTATCGACCGCCTTTCCGGAAATGCTTCTTTGACTTTCGAAAGGAATTCCCCGAGGGTGATCGGGTCATGAATTCCAGTCGTCGGCGCCCGTCGGACGGACCGCGGCGCGGCGCCGCCCGTCTGGGGCGCGCGCTGTCCCCGAGGGGCGCTCTCGCCCTGCAGAGCGTGGACGGCGCCCTCTCCTTCGCCGTGCGGGCCGCGCTCGCCATGGCGCTGCCCGCGCTGCCGATGGCGCTCGCCGGCCATGCCGACCTGGCCGTCTACACGATGCTGGGCTCCTTCACCACCACGTTCGGCCGGAATCTGCCGTACGCGCGCCGCGCCCGCGTGCTCGCCGTCGTCGCCGTGGCGATGACCGCGTGCGTGGGCTGCGGCGCGGCGCTCGCCGCCTGGGCCCACCCCCGGGACGGGGGAGCGGGCGCCGCCGTGACGGTCGCGGCCACGGCCCTGGTGGCCGGTCTCGCCAAGTTCTCCTGCGACGCGGCCCGGCTCGGCGGACTCGGCGCGGTGCTGCTGCTGTTCTCCTTCGCGGTGGCGGCCAACGGCGCCTCGGCCCCCGCCGACGTCCTGCCGCAGGCCGGCCTCGCCGCGTGCGGCGCTGCCGTCGCCTGGGTCCTCGCCCTGGCCGGCCGGCTCGTGCACCCGGACCGCCCGCAACGGCTCGCCGTCGCCGCCGCCCTGCGCGAGCTCGCCGATCTGTGGGACGCGAGCGGCACCGGGCAGGGCGCCCGGCCCTTGCGGCACCGGGCGACCGCCGCCGTCCTCCAGGCGTACCGCACGCTCGGCGTCCTGCCGCCGTCGGGCGCCGACCGGGCCGGCCGGGGCGACACCTGCGTCCGGCTCACCGACCTCTCCTGGTCACTGCTCGTCGGTTCCGCCCGCCGCGCGCCCGACGACCCCACCGGCCTGGCCCGGGCGCTGCGCCGCCAGGTCCGGCTGCTCCTCAGCCGCCGGCGGCGGGCCCCGCGCCTGCTGCCCGAGCTCGCGCTCCCCGTCCTGATCGCCCAGGCCGGCATGCTCGCCCGCCCGGGGGCGACCGGTCCGGGGCAGGGGACTTCGGCCCCGACCACCCTGCGCGCCACCGAACTCCGGGCCGCCGCCCTGGTGACGGGACCGGCCCACGGCCGCACGGCCGTCCTCCTCGTGCCCGCCCTGCGGATGGTCCTCGGCACCGGCATCGCGGGCGGGGCGGCCCTCCTCCTGGGCCTCGGGCACGGCTACTGGGCGGCGATCTCCGCCGCCGCCGTCCTCCACTCGATCAACGTCCGGACGGCGGCCCAGCGGGCCGTCCAGCGCACCCTGGGCACGGTCGCGGGCCTCCTGCTCGCCCTCGGCGTCCTCGCGCTCGGCCCCGAGCCGGTGGCGCTCGTCCTCGTGATCGTGCTGTTCGAGTTCCTCCTGGAGTACGTCGTCGCCCGCAACTACGGTCTCGGCGTCGTCTTCCTCACCCCGCTGGCCCTGCTCCTGACCGACCTGGCCGCACCCGCCCCGGCCGGTGCGCTCGTGCAGGACCGGGCGCTGAGCAGCGTGCTCGGGGTCGGCGTCGCGCTCGCCTGCGCGCTGATGGTGGTCCACGACCGTGCGGCGGTACGGGCGGAGCGCGCGCTCTCCGCCTGCGCGGCGGCCTCGGAGCAGGCCGAACGGGCCCTGCGCGACGGGGCCGTGCGGTCGTTCCCGCTCGTCCAGACGCGGCTCGCGGCGGCCGCGGTGGAGCTGCGGGAGGCGGACGACGCCGCGGCGGGCGAGCTGTGGCCGGCGGAGATCGACCCCACCGAGCTCGCCACCGCGGAACGGCGCGCCTACCTCCTCCTGGACCGGCTCGTCCGCCAGGGATGACCGGGCGTCAGGAAGCGGCTTCGATGGTCACCTTGACGTGCTTCATGATCGGCTGGTCGCTCTGGGTGCTGTAGTCGCCCAGGGCGCACA
Organism: Streptomyces sp. R44; assembly: GCF_041053105.1. Taxonomy (NCBI): domain Bacteria; kingdom Bacillati; phylum Actinomycetota; class Actinomycetes; order Kitasatosporales; family Streptomycetaceae; genus Streptomyces; species Streptomyces sp. R44. The sequence continues at coordinate 7,244,321 of NZ_CP163444.1, forward strand.
GCACGTTCATCTCCGGCATGTACCCGGCGGCGCAGCCGCGCGGGATGTCGTACGGCACGGCGAGGTAGCCCTTCAGATGCCGCCGGCTGCCGTCCTTCGCGGTGCTCGTGATGTCCACGTGGCCCATGTCGGCGATCCCGCGCTCGCGCATGTCCGCCCGGTTCATGAAGACCAGCGTGCGGCAGTTCTTGATGCCCCGGTAGCGGTCGTTGTCGGAGTAGATGGTGGTGTTCCACTGGTCGTGGGAGCGCATGGTGCCGAGTGCCAGGGTGCCGGGGGCGGGCACCACGTCGGGCAGCTCCGCGCTGGAGAACTCGGCGCGCCCGGACGGGGTGAGGAAGACCAGTTCGCGGGCGGGCTGCTTGATGCGGAAGCCGAGCGGCAGCCGCACGCGCCGGTTGAAGTCCTCGAAGCCGTCGAGCGCCCGGGCCATGGTGTCCCGGATGCGGTCGTAGTCCTCGATGTACCACTCCCAGGGGGTGGCGCTGTCGGGCAGCGCGGCGCGCGCCATGCCGGCGACGACGGCCGGCTCGGAGAGCAGGTGCGGCGAGGCGGGCTTCTTCATGCCGACGGACAGGTGCACCATGCTCATCGAGTCCTCGACGGAGGTGCTCTGGACGCCCTTGCGCTGGTGGTCCTTCTCGGTCCGGCCGAGGCAGGGGAGGATGAGCGCCTGCCGGCCGTGGACGACGTGACTGCGGTTCAGCTTGGTGCTGACCTGCACGGTGAGCTCGCAGGCGCGCAGCGCCGCGTAGGTGTACGGGGTGTCGGGGGCCGCGAGCGCGAAGTTGCCGCCCATGCCGACGAAGACGGTGATCTCGCCGTCGTGCATCGCCTTGATGCTCGCGACGGTGTCCTTGCCGTGCGCGCGCGGCGGTTCGATCGCGCAGACCTCGGCGAGCCGGTCGAGGAAGTCCGCGCTGGGGCGGTGGTCGATGCCGCAGGTGCGGTTGCCCTGGACGTTGCTGTGGCCGCGCACGGGGGAGGGGCCCGCGCCCTCCCGGCCGAGGTTGCCGCGGAGCAGCAGCAGGTTGACGATCTCCCGTACGGTGTCGACGCCGTGCTCGTGCTGGGTGATGCCGAGACACCAGCTGACGATGGAGCGGTCGGCCTCCCCGTACACGCGCGCGGCCTTGAGGATGTCGGCACGGCTCAGCCCGGACTGCCGTTCGAGCTCCTCCCACGGGGTGGCCTCGCACAGGGCGCGGTACTCCTCGAAGCCGGAGGTGTGCCGCTCGATGAACTCCCGGTCGAGGGCCTTCGGGTCGGTCGCCGACTGCTCCAGGATCGCCTTCGCCATGCCCCGTACGAGCGCCATGTCGCCGCCGATGCGCGGCTGGAGGTTCAGGGTGCTGGTCCTGGTGGTCTTGAAGAGGGCCATGTCCGTGAAGTCGTGCGGGACGATGGTGCGGGTGGCGGCCGCCTCGACGAGCGGGTTGACGTGCACGATCTGTGCGCCGCGGTGGTGGGCCTCGGCGAGGGCGGTGAGCATCCGGGGCGCGTTCGACGCGGCGTTCACGCCGAAGATGAACAGCGCGTCGGCGGTCTCCCAGTCCTGGAGGTCGACCGTGCCCTTGCCGGTGCCCAGGGAGGCCTGGAGGGCGCGGCCGCTGGCCTCGTGGCACATGTTGGAGCAGTCGGGCAGGTTGTTCGTGCCCAGCTCGCGGGCCATCAGCTGGTAGAGGAACGTGGCCTCGTTGCCGAGCCGGCCGGACGTGTAGAACGCGGCCCGGTTCGGGTCGTCGAGGCCGCGCAGGGTCCGGCCGACGAGCTCGAAGGCGTCCTTCCAGCTGATCGGCACGTAGTGGTCCGACTCCGGGTCGTAGACCATCGGTTCGGTGAGGCGGCCCTCGTTCTCCAGGTCGTAGTCGCTCCACCCGGCCAGCTCGGTCACCGAGTGGGCGGCGAAGAACTCGCGTCCGACCCGCTTGCGGGTCATCTCCCAGGTGACGTGCTTGATGCCGTTCTCGCAGATGTCCAGGTGGAGGCCCTTGGTGTCGTCGGGCCAGGCGCAGCCGGGACAGTCGAAGCCGGTGTTCTCGTGGTTCATCCGCATGATCGCGCGCGGTCCGTCGACGAGCGCGCCCTCGCGCACGAGGAAGCTCGTCACGCTCTTCGCGGCGCCCCAGCCGGCGGCCGGGTGGTGGTACGGGCGGAATTCCGGTTCGCCCTCGGGGGTCGGACCCACCCGCGGTTCGCGTTCGTCCTGGGCGGTCGTCTCGTCCTGGTCGGTACTCAAGGCGCTTCACCCTCTCGCCCTGCGGACGCATGGGCATGGTGGGACAAAAGAACCCCTTCGGGCAGGCTAAGCCCACCGTCCGGCGCCTGCCACCCGCCCCGGAGGGCGGCGGTGCGCCGGGCTGCGTACCGGATCATGCGCACCTACGCTGGCGCTGTCCCTTTCATCGCTTTCTTCCGCCTTACGCTGATCTTTCGTGGGAGCGCCATGGCCGTACCCCAGCCCGTCGTCGCACCGCCCTCGCGCGCGGCCGTCTTCCTGGTGGCCACCGTCAACCCGGGCGGCGAGGCCGCGGTGCGGGAGGCGCTCCAGGACCTGACGGGACTGACCCGTTCGGTGGCGTTCCGTGCCCCCGACTCGTACCTCACCTGCGTCGCCGGCATCGGCTCCGAGGGATGGGACCGGCTCGTCGGCGGCCCCCGCCCCCGCGAGCTGCACCCCTTCACGCCCCTGCAGGGCCCCCGCCACCGGGCCCCGGCCACCCCCGGCGACCTGCTCTTCCATCTGCGGGCCCGGCGCCTGGATCTCTGCTTCGAACTGGCCCGGCACATCGTGGCAGCCCTGGGCACCGCGGTGACCGTCGTCGACGAGGTGCACGGCTTCGCGTACTTCGACGACCGCGACCTGCTCGGCTTCGTCGACGGCAGCGAGAACCCCCAGGGCGTGACGGCCGCCGACGCGGTCCACATCGGTGACGAGGACCCGCACTTCCGCGACGGCAGCTATGTGCTCGTGCAGAAGTACGTGCACGACATGGCGGCCTGGGACGCGCTCACCGTCGAGCAGCAGGAGCACGTCATCGGGCGCGGCAAAGGGTCGAACATCGAACTGTCCGACGACGTCAAGCCCGCGGACTCGCACGTCGCACTGAACACGATCACCGACGAGAACGGCGTCCAGCAGCAGATCTTCCGCGCAAACATGCCCTTCGGGCGGATCGGCACCGGCGAGTTCGGCACCTACTTCATCGGCTACGCACGGACCCCGGCCGTCACCGAACGCATGCTCCGCAACATGTTCCTCGGCGATCCCCCCGGCACCACGGACCGCATCCTCGACGTCTCCCGTGCCGTGACCGGCGGCCTCTTCTTCGTGCCGAGCGCAGACCTCCTCGACGACCTCCCCGCCCCGCCGGCCGCCGCAGCCCCCGGGGAGACCCTGGGCATCGGCAGCCTGAAAGGAGCCCTGGCCCCATGACGCCCCCCGAGTCCAGCAGCAACCTCCACCGCGAACTCGCCCCGATCACCGCCGCCGCGTGGGCCGAGATCGAGGAGGAGGCCCGCCGCACCTTCCGCCGCAACGTCGCGGGCCGCCGCGTCGTCGACGTCCCCGACCCGGCCGGCCCCGAGCTCTCCGCCGTCGGCACCGGCCACCTCTCCGGCCTGACGTCCCCCGCACCCGGCGTCACGGCGCGGCTGCGCGAGGTGCGGCCCCTCGTCGAACTCAGGGTGCCCTTCACCGTCGACCGGACCGCCGTCGACGACGTCGAGCGCGGCTCGAAGGACTCCGACTGGCAGCCCGTCAAGGACGCGGCCCGCGCCCTGGCGCTCATCGAGGACCGCATGGTCTTCGAGGGGTACGAGGCCGCCGGGGTCGACGGGCTGCGCGGCCGCAGCTCCAACCCGGTCCTGCGGCTGCCGACCGAACCCCGCGACTATCCGGACGCGGTCAGCCGGGCCCTCACCGCCCTGCGGCTCGCCGGAGTCGACGGACCGTACGCCCTGCTGCTCGGCGCCGACCAGTACCGGGCCGTCAGCGAGACCTCCGACCACGGCTACCCGATCGCGGCCCACCTCGCCCGGATGCTCGACGGCTCCCCCATCTGGGCGCCCGCCCTCGACGGCGGCTTCGTCCTCTCCACCCGGGGCGGCGACTTCGAACTGCGCCTCGGCCAGGACGTGGCGATCGGCTACACCTCGCACGACGCGGACAGCGTCGAGCTGTACCTCCAGGAGACCCTGACGTTCCTGGCCTACACGGACGAGGCAGTCGTCGTCCTGGAGGCCTGAGCCGTGCTCCGGTGGCTGTTCGGCGCCGTGCCCCGGCTGGCCGCGTCGGCGCTCGTCGGCGCGGCGACCGGCGCCGGCGTCGCCGCCGTGACCGACACACCGCTGGGCGTCCTCACCGGCATCGCCACGGCCGAGACCCTCTTCGTCCTCAGCGGCTGGATCGCCCTGTGGCCCATGGACGCCGCCACGACCCATCGGAACGTCCGACGCGAGGAGTTCCGGCCCCTGGTCGAGGAGCTCCTCGTCGTGGCGGCCTCCCTGGGCGGGCTCGTCGCCATCGTCGTGCTCCTCCTGGTCGGCCACACCGACCTCAGCCACGCGGCGGCCGCGACGGCGCTGTGCGGCGTCTTCATGGCGTGGGCGGCGCTCCACCTCACGTACGCCACCCGGTACGCGTACCTCTACTACGCGTTGAAGCCCGGCGGCGGGATCGACTTCAACTCCCAGACCCCGCCGAAGTACAGCGACTTCCTCTACTTCAGCTTCAACCTCGGCATGACCTACCAGGTCTCCGACACGAACGTCTCCAGCCCCACGGTCCGCTCGGTCGTCCTGCGGCACTGCCTGCTCTCGTACGTCTTCGGCGCGAGCATCCTGGCCACCACCATCAACCTGGTCTCCGGGATCGTCACGGGCGGCTGACCCGTCAGCTCCGCCACCACGGCTCGCGCACGTAGCGGCTCTCCTCGCCGGTGCAGCCGAGGCCGTTGGAGATCTGCTCGGAGTCCAGGTTCCAGCCGACGACGCCGTCGCCCTTGCGGCTCAGCTCGATCAGCCGGTCGTTCTCGGTCCGCGTGCCGTCCGTGACCTCGCACGCGACGATCCCCGTCCATGCCTGTCCGTCGACCGCCGACACGAACGCCAGGAACGGCAGCACGAGCACCGTCAGCGACAGCGCCACCCACTGCTCCACCGCGGCGGCCCTCCGCAGCCAGGACGGCGGCCGGTAGTCGGGCTCACCGGGTGCCGCCCGGTCCTGCTCGTGCCGGTGGTGCGGCCGGCGCCGGCCCGTGCGGTACTCCACGACCACGCCCTGCCGCAGCGCGAAGGCGGCGAGCCCGGTGGCGAGCCCCCACCACGGCCCGAAGAAGCACGCGTCGATGACGCCCACGGCGACCGGGTTGACGAGGGTGAGCGCCGCCCGCCGGACGGCCCGCGCCGTCCCGCCCCCGAGGGGGACCGCCCCCCGCGCGGCGAACACGGCGAAGACCACCCGGGAGACGACGACGCCGAGCACCGACCCGAGGAGGGGGTCCGTGATCACCATGCCGATCAGGATGTCCGGCCAGTTCGCCGGCTCCATGCCGACGAGGACGTCACGGACGGCGTCGCCTCCGCCGACCGTGTAGGCCAGCTTCGTGACCGGCACCGCGACGGCCAGCGCGACCAGGACGGTGTGCCCGGGGCCGCCCTTCCGGTCGGTCTCCCGGATCTGGGCCAGAGCGGGGGAGGGGGTCTCCGGCACGCCGTCAGCCGAGGGAGACCACGACCGCGGTCGTCCGGCCCTCGGGTGTGTCGTACGTGACGGTGTCGCCGGCCCGGTGGCCGAGCAGGGCCTTGCCGAGCGGGCTGTCGGCGGTGACCAGGGTGGCGTCCAGGGCGTTCGCGAGCTCGCCGATCTGGACGGTCGACTCGGCGCCGTCCGCGAACCGCACGGTCACGCTGCTGCCCACCCCGACCGCGTCGGTGGACGGCGGCCCCGCGACCGATCCTTCCTTCAGCCGCCCCTCGATCTCGTCGATGCGGGTGGCGAGCCGGTCCAGTTCGTCGGCGCGCTGCAGCTCGTCGGCCTGGTCGGCCCGGTCGCCGACCTCGTCGCCACCGCCGCCCCGCAGCGTGACCGCGACGGCCTCGCGTTCGGTGCGCAGATCGGCGAGCTCGCGCTCGAGCGCCTCACGGGCGACGGCGCTGAGGGGCTCGGGTCCACCGGTCATTGCTGCTCCCGATTCTGCGAAGGCACGCACGGGTGCCGGGGGATCATTCAGGACAATCCGGAGATTAACAGGCAGGTGGGGGGACCGGTGGGGGACGCGCGTCAGCTTCCGCTCGGACTCGGCTTGGGCTCCGTCACCGGGATGTCGAAGACGTGATCCGGGGTCACGATCCGGGTGATGGCCTGGCCGAAGAGCGTGCTGGGCTCGTTGTTGTCGTGCAGCACGTCCGTGTTGAGGAGGACCACCAGGGTGGCTTTGGCCTCCGGCAGATAGATCGTGAGCGACTCGTAGCCCGGCAGGGAACCGTTGTGGCCGATCCAGCCCTGGATGTCGAAGATGCCGAGGCCGTAGCCCGCGCCGGGGATGCCCGAGGGGTACGTCTTCAGCCGCTCGGCCTGCGTCTTCGGCGTCAGGAGCGTGCCGGTCGCGACCACCCGGGCCCAGGTGCGCAGGTCCTGGAGGTCGGAGATCATCGCGCCGGCCGCCCAGCCCCAGGAGGGGTTCCAGTCGGTGGAGTCCTCCAGCTTGCCCGAGGCGGTCTGCTCGGTGTAGCCGTGGGCGTGCGGGCTCGGGAACGCCGCGTCCGTCGGGAACACCGTGTGGCGCAGCCCCGCCGGCTCGATCACGTTCTTACGGACGAACTGGTCGAGGGGTGTCCCGCTGACCTTCTCCACCACGAGACCGAGCAGGATCAGATTCGTGTTGCAGTAGTCGAACTCGGCGCCCGGCTGGAACTGGATCGGGTGCTTGAACGCGTAGGCGAGCAACTCCTGCGGGGTGAAGGGCCGGTAGGGATCGGAGGTGAGGGCCTTGTAGAAGCCCTCGTCCGCCGAGTAGTTGAACAGGCCGCTGCGCATGGACGCCAGGTTCCGCAGGGTGATGCGGTCGCCGTTCGGCACGCCGTCCACGTACTTCGAGATCGGGTCGTCGATGCTCACCTTGCCCTGGTCGACCAGTTCGAGCAGGGCGGTCACCGTGAACGTCTTGGTCTCGCTGCCGATCCGCATGTAGAGCCCAGGGTTCATGGGCTGCCCCGTGGCCTTGTCGGCGACGCCGAAGGAGCGGATGTACGTGCCCTTCCCGGGTGCCGAGAGACCGACCGTGACGCCCGGGACGCCCGTCTCCTTCATCACGTCCTGGACCGCCCGGTCGAGGCGGGCGGCGACGGCCGGGGTGAGCTCTTCGAACCCGGAGTCCGCCGAGGGGGAGGGAGCCGCCGCCACGAGGGCGGCGGGGCCCGGTGGTTCGGCGGCGAAGGCCGCACCCGCGCCCACGGGGGCGACGAGAATTCCCAGGGCCGCGAAGGCCGCGCAGACGCGCCGGTTCCGTGTGTGCGAGTACCTCACGGCGGGCCTCCTGCCGGCCGGGGACAACACTCCACCTCCAGGCTAGGTCGGCGTGGACGCCCCCGCATCGCGGCCCGGACCGTCTGTTAGGTTGCGGTTCCTCGCCACCGGGGTCAGAGAGGGAGAAGCGCACGATGGCCGTCATCCACCACACCACGATGCAGCCCACGAAGCTGGAACTGCTCACCGAGTGGCTGCCCGGCCGCGCCTGGTACGCCGGCGGAGCCGAGGTGCCGAGCCCGGCCAAGGCGGGCGGCTTCCGGATCGACGACCCCGCGGGCGAGGTCGGCATCGAGTTCATGGCGGTCGCCGACGGCGCCGGGCCGGACGCGGTCACCTACCTGGTCCCGATGACCTACCGGGGCGCGCCCCTGGAGGGCGCCGAGCACGCCCTCATCGGCACCTCCGAGCACGGTGTCCTCGGCACGCGCTGGATCTACGACGGCACCCACGACCCGGTGCTCGTCGCCGAGTTGTACGCCCTGCTCGCCGGCCGCACCGAGGCCCAGGCCCAGTCCGTCGACAACACGACCGACCCGACCGTCGCCGCCTCGCTCGACCCCGCCGGGACCGGCGCGGAGCTCGTACGGGTCACGGAGGGCCCCGACCGCACCGACGTGGAGGTACGGGAGACCGGTACGGCCGCACCGCTGACGCTCCGGATCCGGCGCGTCCTGCACTCCGGTGCGGACGGCGGACCGGGCCGCGGCCGGGTCACGGCCGAGTGGCGCCTCGCCGACGGGACCACCGCCCGCGGCGCGTACGTCGTGGCTCTCGCCGACTAGCTGCTCCTCAGACCCAGTTGACCTCCGCCTTCGCGAGCAGCGGGTCGTCCACCAGCTCCCACAGCGGGACGGCGAAGTTGCCCGTGCGGTAGCGGCCGCCGAAGTGCAGCCCGAGGACCCGGTGGTCGGTGAGGTCGAACACCGGCGAGCCGCTGTTGCCGCCGAGCGTCGAGCAGTCGTGCTTCATCACGAGACCGCCGGGGGTGAAGTCGGTCGCCGCGCCCGGCTGGAGCCGCTTCACGTTGTAGACGTCCATGAAGATCCGGCGCATCGACTCGGGCTCGTTGCGCCGGCCGTCCCAGGCCGGGTAGCCGATCACGTACACCTGGCGGCCGGGCAGGTCCGCCGGCCCGTCCGCCGCCACGGCGAGCGGCGTCGGCAGGCCGCCCTCCGCCGAGGGCTCGACGCGGAGCAGCGCCATGTCGACGTCCGGGTGGATGCCGATGACGTCGGTGATCTCGTACGGCACCGAGGCCCCGGGCGGCTCGCCCTCGACGGGCAGCTCCTCCGCCGGGTCGACCCGCGCCGACATCCCGAACTCCAGGGACCAGCGCTCGCCCTCGAACCGGCTGAACTCCGCCGCCACGTGACGGTTCGTCATCACCGTGCGCGGACCGACCAGGAACGCCGTGCCGATCCAGTCCAGACTGGGATGCCCGGTGACCTCGACCCGGCCGACCCGCAGGATCGAGTCCCGGATCGCGGGCCGCTGCGGCTCCAGGACCGACCACTCGTCCCGCTGCGGCGCGAAGTCCTGGCGCTGGACCAGGATCGCCGGTCGGCCCTCCAGGAGGACGATCGCCTCCACACCGAAGGTCTCGTCCCCGTCGAGCTCGTCCTCCCGGTGCGCGGCCAGTTTCTCCAGACCGGAGACCCCGGCCTCCAGGACGCGGGCCCGCTCCTCGCGGGCGAAGCGGGAGATCTCGGCCGCCGGCGCCACGTCGGCCGGGAGTTCGAGCGCGGACTCGGCGATCTCCGCCTCCAGTTCCGCGCGCACCCGCGCGGCGACCTCCTGCAGATCGTCGAAGATCCGCTCGGCGCCGGTCGCCACCGGCGACACGCTCCGTGGTCCGTTCGGCATGGTCGTTCACCTCGGCTTCGCGTTCGCTTCCCCCCGGGCCGGCCGCCCGGACTGGGCCGCCGTGATCTCCTCGTACAACTCCGGCCGGGACTCCCTGAGATGGGCCAGGATGCCGCTCATCTGGGTGCCCACGTTCACGAACTTCGTCCGGGCGCCCTGGAACTCGACCTCGTCCACCTTCCGCGTCCCCCGGTGCAGCCCCACGACCGTCCAGTCGTCGAGGCAGACCGGGGAGCCGGAGGAACCGCCCCGGGTGTCGGTGAAGTACAGGATGTCGTGCTCGTCCGCCCGGTAGACCAGGTTGTTCCGCAGCGCGACGCGCTTCGGCAGCCCGCCCGGGTGCTGGATGATGTTGACCGGGACCCGCTGCCGCTCCCGGACGAGCAGCGGCCGGGTGGCGACCCGGAGCGTGGGGCGCTCCTCCTGGCCGGCGGCGAGCCGCACGATCGCGTAGTCCAGCTCCGCGTCCCAGGCCGCCAGCTCGCCCGCCGTCGCCTCCGGCGCGGCCGCCGTGTCCTCGACGAAGTCGAAGCGGGAGCGCGACATGACCGCCTGGAGCCGCAGGTCCTCGTCGCTGACGTACGGCCGGACGCCCGACTCCCACGAACGGGCCATCACCACATGGTGGTTGGTGATCAGCAGTCCCGGGGCGATCATCCAGCCGGTGCCGCCGTGCGGGTACGAGGGCAGGAGCGGCGCGCCCGACTCGTACGGCGGGATCCGCAGCAGCGCCACGGACGAGCCGGCCCGGATGCCGCCGTGCAGGAACTCGTACGGCACGGTGTCGTCCTGGAGGACGATCTCCTCCTTCATCTCCCCGGGCATCATCTCCGCCGGGAGCTCCGCCTCGCCGGTGATCGCGCGGGCCACGGCGTCCAGGGCGCCCTGGAGGACGGCGCGCGGGCCCTGCTGGTGGGTCTGCTCGATCGCGTTGTGCAGCCAGATCTCCAGCGGCACCAGACCGTCGAGGAGCCGCTCGACCTGGTTCATCGCGTTGAGGTCGGCGTGCGCCTGCTCCAGCGGGTCGTCCAGCGGTTCGAGGGTGGCCGTGAAGTAGCCCGGGATGCCCCTGAGCAGGGCGGGGCGCAGGGCCCGGTCGGCGAGCCCCGCCTCCAGGGCGGCGTTGCGGACCCGGACCAGCTCCTCCTGCGGCAGGAACGGCACCTTGCGGAGCGCGGCCCCGGCGGCGTTCGGCGGCGGGCGCGTCCACAGGCCGGTGCGGGGTCCCTGCTCCGGGCCGTGTCCGACGGGGACGGTTCCCGGCGGGGCGGGTGCGTACGGGCCGGGTGCGTACGGGGCGGTGCCGCGCGGCGGCGGGCTCGCGTCCATCGCGGAGGCCACCCCGAGCAGCAGGTCCCCGCTGCCGTCCCGGAGCGTCAGCGCCTGCCGGGCCACGCTGTCCAGGGTGCCGCGCCGCCGTGCCTCCCGCAGGTCCCGCTCGATCTCCTCCAGGTCCGGACGGGCGGCACCGGAGGAGGGCTCCGCGCCGGCGGCGGACTCCAGGATGCGGGTCAGCGGCACGCGGAGGCCGGGCTCGTCGGTGAGCGTGGCGTCGATCCAGCGGGCCAGTTCGCCGACCACCGCGTCCTCGTCCGCCGGGAGCCCCACGAGCCGCAGCGTGTGCTCCAGGAGCCTCGGGTCCGCCCGGTACGCCGTGGCCGCCGCCGTACGCGCCAGGGAGGGCTGCCGGGCCAGGTCCGCGTCCGGCATTCCGCGCAGGGTCCGGGCGAGCCGCTTCTCCGTGGGCGCGGCGTCGCCGTCCGCGAGCGCCGCGAGCCGCGAGCGGGCGACCAGCACGCCCAGCGACTCGAAGCGCAGCCCGAGGCCCGCGGCGATCTCCTCGGCCTCCTGGAGGTCCCGGTCCGCCTCCGCGAACGCGCCCGAGTCCTGGGCCAGCCGCGCCGACAGCTGGAGCAGTTCGAGCTGGGTCTCCGCGCAGCCCGCCTCCTCCGCCCGGTCCACGGCCCGCTGGGCGCCCTCGCGTGCCTCCACTGTCCGCCCCGAGCGGGCGAGCGTCTCGGCGAGCAGCGCGTGCAGCCTGCTGCACGGCGTCCACGGCCGGCGCTCCTCAAGGCGCTGCGCGGCGGTCTCCACGTATCCCTGGGTGAGCAGGTCCTCGACCTCGCGCGCGGCGATCCGCTCCCAGTCCTCCTGGTCGGCCTCGGTCATGATCTGGTCGGGCACGTGCCCGCCGATCCGGCCGAGGAGGAACGCCGCCGAGCGGTGCGACATCTCGCGGTGCGTCGACCCGCCCAGGTAGGGAGCGGCGTCCGAATCCCAACGGGCCTCCACGGTACGGGGGTTCTCGCCGAGCCGGAGCCGGTGGTAGATCTCCTCGGCGCGCTCCCTGGGCCCCTCGCGGTCCGCGTAGTACGCGACGGCCCGCCGGTCCACGGCCCGCATCAGATCGGTCCGGGCGCTGTCCGAGAGGCGCAGCATGATGGCCCGCAGATCCGTCCGGTGCCGGATGGCCTCGGGCCCCGCCGACTCCATGAGGTCGACCCGGGAGGTGAGCAGCCCGTAGAGCCGCCGGGCCTCGGCGGCGCTCGCGACGGTCAGCCCCGCGGGCCCGGCCAGGACCTCCCGGATCAGGTCGGGGGTGATGAAGCGGAGGGCCAGACCCGCCTGCACGAGGGCCCGGACGTCGTCCTCCGCGATGTGCTTGAGCAGTCGGTCGTACAGCGTGCCCTGGATCAGCATCTGGTCGACCTGCCGGTCGAAGTACCGGCGCCGGGACGGCAGTCCGCGCAGCAGCTCGCCGAGGGACGGCGAATCGGCGCCCAGGGCGACGGCCGTCCGGGCCGCGAGCTTGAGGCTCAGCGGATGACCGCCGATCCGGTCGACGAGGTCCTCCGCGAGCGGCTCGTCCACCACCCCGGAGGACATCAGCAGGTCCACGGAGGCCTCGTGGTCCAGCTCGGTCAGCTCCATCGTGCGCGGGGTCAGGACCCGGGCCGGGTGGTCGATGGGGGCCCGCCCGGAGACGACGAAGCGAAGGCGCGAGTAGGCCGCCCGCAGGGCCGTCCAGACGGCCCACATGCGGGCGATGACGGGCGAGCCCCGGTACTGGGCCTCCTCGAAGGAGTCGACCACCACGACCAGCGGCGGCGGCGATTCGCCCGGTGCCGGGCGGACCGCCTCGGCGACCAGGGACGCGACCCGGTGGGCGAGCTCCTGCTCGCGGGCGCTGGCCCGGGCGTGGAAGTCGGAGGAGTAGTCGCGGCCGAGCGTCGCCCGGGTGCCGGCCAGCTGGTACAGGTCGTCGAGCTCGTTGCGTTCGCCGCGCTGGAGCGCCGCCGTCCGCTCGCACTCGTCCGCCAGCTCCTCGAAGGCGGCGCGGTGGGCGGGGTGCTGGACGCCGAGCTGCCGGGCCATCTCCGCGAGCACCGTGGCCGGTTCGTGGATGGAGAGCGTCGGGCGCGCGAAGTCGATGTAGGCGAAGGGGAACCCGGTGGGGCCAACGGCGGCGAGCGCGTCGACGAGGAACTTGGCGAGCAGGGTGCTCTTGCCGATGCCGCCGACGCCGTGCAGCAGGACGGGCGGCTCCGCCGGCTCCTCGGGCAGCGCGACATAGGCGTGCAGGGAGTCGAGCTCGGTGATGCGTCCGTGGAACGTCCCCTGGACGAGCCGGCGCATCGGCTGGAGCAACCGGGCCCGCTCCAGGCGGTGCTGCACGTCGTCGACGTCGGGCAGTCCGGTCACGCCCCGGACGCGGCTCAGCCAGAGCGTGGCCTGGAGGGAGTCGGAGAGCACCTGGACCTCGTCGCGGGCGTTCGGACCGGGGCCCGGAGGCCCCGCACCCACCGGAGGCAGGTCCACCGGCGGCGGACCGGACCCCACCGGGGGCAGGCCGCCCGTCAGCAGGGCCAGTGCCATGCGCTCCGGCCCCGGGCCCTCGGGGCGCAGGCCGATGTTGGCGCGGAGGGCGCGCAGCGCGGCCTCCGGGCCGTCCAGGCCCGCCAGGGCCGCGTCCCGGATCTCGGGCTTGAGCGTCCACACGGTGGCCCCGGGGGCCGGCAGGGCCGTGCAGTCGTCGACGAGCTCAAGGACGGCCCGCCCGGTGGCCTGCTCCTCGCCCGGGAGCCGCAGCCGCGCGGGGTCGAACTCCTGGAGCAGGGACGCGGCCTCGCGGTAGGACCTGCGCAGATCGGGCAGCGCGGCGGCGGGGGCGGCGAGGCTGGTGCGCAGGGCGTCCCGCAGCACATGACCCGCCTCGCCCGGCGGCGGTGCCGTCGGAGGGAGCGCCCGGTGCAGCCGTACGACGTCCTCCACGGCCGTGCACAACCGGCGCATGTAACTCTCTTCGCCCTCCGGCGAGTCGACGGCCCGCAGCACCTCCGCCACGGCCGTCTCCGTGAGCTCACGGACGGCCGACTCACCCCCGTCCGGAGCCGTGTCGGTGAAGAACTCCCCGAAGAACTCCCGGAGATCGTTCTCGTCGGCGATGCGGGTCGTGTCGCGGCACTCGTTCTTCCGGATCTCGTACGGGAGCTGCCGCATCGTCGTCGCGTAGCCGAGCAGCACCAGACGCGGAACGGTGTCGGCCCGCACCGGGGTGTGCTCGTAGATCGCCCGCGCCAGGACACCGATGCAGTCCCACACGTCCGAGTGCGGATCGAGCCGGTCGCATTCGTCGATGACCAGCCAGAAGCGCTGCTCGGCGGCGGTGGCGCGGGCGACGATCCGATGCGCGGCGTCCTCGAAGGAGGGCAGTGGATCGTTCAACCGTGTGGGATTCAGCGGGACCCGGTCGGCCTCCGGCCCCGCCACGAAGGCCGAGAGCCGCTCCATCAGGCGCGCCGCCGTGGACGTGCGGGAGAGCGTGACCCGGACCGGACGGAAGTCGCAGTGCTGGCCGAGGTGGCGGATCAGCTCGTACGTGTAGGACCGCCCGCTGTCCGGGGGCCCGTCGACGACGAGGACCGTCTGCTCCGGGTCGGCCAGGAACTCCCGGAGCTTCCGGCGCAACTCGCGCCGGCCCAGGAAGACCTCCGTGCCGTGCTTCAGGAGCGTGCTGTCGAAAGGATCCCGCGGGGAGCGGCGCAGCTGCTCGTCGTCCCGCAGCCGGGTCAGCAGGTTCCGGGCCTCGGCGCCCTGCTCGAAGCCGCGCGGGTCGTCGATCGCGGCCAGCGCGTCGAGACCCGCGAGCACGGAGAGCAGCCGCCGCTGATGGGCGATGTCGCGGCGGGCCGCCTCGACGACGAGCAGGGCGTTCCGCTGAGGGTCCGGGGTGAGCGGCAGGTCCTCGACGAATCCGGCCGGCAGGCCCGCGCGGAGCAGCCGCGCCCGTGGTTCGGGGGAGTCGAGGAGGTGGTCCCGCACCCAGCTGGCGACGAGGCCCCACTCCGTCTCGGTGAGCGGCATACCGCACCTGCCCGGCGCTCTTCGCGCAGCGCCGGTCGCTCCGGCGCCGGACCTGACGAGATCAGTCGTGACCGGACGTCACCGGTCGAGGCCAGACGAACTGGCTGATCCCTCTCATCGTTTCACCGGCCGGGAACCGTCGCAATCGCTGCGCGGGGACCCGTCGGCGTCAGGGGTGGAGCACGATGTCCTCGTACGACTCCAGGCGCCGCCAGCGGTCCTCCGGCGCGCGCGTGGGCGGCATCACGTCCACGTCCGGCAGCGGTCCGAACTCCAGCTCGGTGATCTCCGCGACGTCCGAGACGGGCACCTGGTACGTGCGGAACGGGCCCAGCGGCGGCGGCGCCCCGGCCTTCGCCCCCGCCAGGGCCCGTTCCGCGTCACGGCTCAGGTCGGGGCTCTGGTCCAGGACGTACGCGGCGGCGGCGAGCGCCCCGTCCTGGACGAAGGCGGCCACCTTCCAGAACCGCAGCGGCACCTGCACCCCGCGGTACGGCGGATCGGAGTCCTGGAGCACCGGGCCCGTGAGCACGGTCAGCTTCCGGTCGTACTCGGCGGCGTGGTCGAGCAGATAGTTCTCCAGGCCCTGCCAGAGCTGTTTGCCCTGGTTGAAGACGTCCGCCTGGGGAGCGGCATTGGTGAAGTGGAAGGTGTCCGTATTGGCCAGGGACGCCACCGCCGAGGCGCCCCAGACCGGGTCGAGCCGGCGGACCAGATGACCCCGGTCGAGGCTGTTGTTCCGGTAGACGTCGTCGCCGGCCTGCTGCTCCTCCGGCAGCCGGGGGTCGTACTCCCAGACGTCCTCGCGGGGCACGTCCTCCAGGAGCTGCGCGCCCTCGATGCAGACCGCGGTGGAGGCCGCGAGCCGCCGGTCGGGCCGGAAGACCACGGTGAAGTGGGTGTACGGCAGGATCACCGTCTCGATCGTGTCCCGGACCGGGAGCGCGAGCGGGACGACGGGGCCGAGAAAGGCCTCGTCGTAGCCGGTGCGGCCGGTGAGGGAGGCCAGGCGCTCGGCGGCGGGCGCCCGGCCGGGAGGGAGCGGTACATCGGAAGGGTTCATACGATGTAAGTACCGCGTGGAGAGGGTCGCGCTCGGCGTCGGACCGCAGGCCACTCGATCAGCCGCCCCCGGCACCCCGCCCCGGGCAGCCGTCCCCGGCGTCCCCGCCGCCGTCCCCCGCCCCGGCATCCCCCGTCCCGGCATCCCTCCGCTCCGCACGAGGAGGCACCCCATGGCCACCGGACTCTCCCTGCACGTCGGACTGAACGCCGTCGACCCCGCCCGGTACGAGGGCTGGGACGGCACCCTGAACGCCTGCGAGAACGACGCCCACGACATGGCGCGGCTCGCCAGGACCGCCGGATTCGAGGCCACCACCCTGCTCACCCCGGACGGCACGGTCGCCAACATCACCTCCGTGCTCGGCGAAGCCGCCGCCCGCCTGGTCCCCGGCGACATCCTGCTCTTCACCTATTCGGGCCACGGCGGTCAGGTCCCCGACGTCACGGGCTCCGACGACGAGCCGGACGCGCTCGACGAGACCCTCGTGTTCTACGACCGCCAGTTCCTCGACGACGAGGTCCAGGACGCCTTCCGCGCCTTCGCCGACGGCGTACGGATCGTCGCCCTCTTCGACTGCTGCCACAGCGGCAGCAGCATCGAACTGCCCGGCGGCGCCGCGGAGGAGACCGCCGGCCGCTACATGCCGGAGCCGTGGCAGCGACGGCTCTACGAGCGCGACCGGCCCTACCTCGAAGACCTCCAGCGGAGCCTGGCGAAGGACGCCTCCGCCGACGGGACGGTCCCGGACGCACTCCTCGTCTCGGCCTGCCAGGACAACCAGGTCGCCGCCGACGGCGACGTCAACGGCGCCTTCACCGGGGCCCTGCTCCGGGTGTGGGACGAGGGCGCCTTCCGCGGCGACTACCGCACCTTCCACCGGGGCATCCAGCGCCTGCTGCCCCCCACCCAGAGCCCGAACCTCTTCCTGACCGGCACCCCGGCGCCGGACTTCCTGGCCCAGAAGCCGTTCACCGTCTGAGGCGGGCACCGGTCCCGGGAAAACAGAAAGGCAAGGAGGGACGACCTCTCCTTGCCACTCTCAAGATATAGCGCACAGGGGGCCTTGCGGCAAGGCCCCCTTCGTCCTGCAGAATCACCGCTCGAAGCTTTTGAACTGCGGAAATACGGGGCGTACTGATGATTGACGTGATCGTGGTCGGCGGCGGACCGACCGGACTGATGCTCGCGAGCGAACTGCGCCTGCACGACGTGCGGGTGGTCGTCCTCGAGAAGCTCGCCGAGCCGACCAAGGAGTCCCGGGGGCAGGGCCTGCACGCGCGCAGCGTCGAGATGATGGACCAGCGGGGCCTCCTGGAGCGCTTCCGGGCGGTCAGCGAGCCGTTCTCGGTCGGCGGCCTCTTCGGCGGCGTGATGAAGGCATGGCCCGAGCAGCTCGACACGGCCCACCCGTACGGCCTCGCCACGCCGCAGCCGGTCACCGAGCGGCTGCTCAACGAGCGCGCGCTCGAACTCGGCACGGAGATCCGGCGCGGCAGCGAGGTGGTCGGGATCGGCCAGGACGAGGACGGGGTGACCGTCACGCTCGCGGACGGCACCGAGCTGCGCTCGCGCTACCTCGCCGCGTGCGACGGAGGCCGCAGCACGGTGCGCAAGCTGCTCGGCGTCGGCTTCCCCGGCGAGCCCGCCACGGTCGAGACGCTCCTCGGCGACATGGAGGTGACCGCGGACCCGGAGACGATCGCCGCCGTCACCGCGGAGGTCCAGAAGACCCAGCTGCGGTTCGGTCTCAAGCCCCTCGAGGACGGCGCGTGCCGCGTCATCGTGCCCGCCGAGGGGGTGGCCGAGGACCGCACGACCCCGCCGACCCTCGACGACTTCAAGACGCAGCTGAAGGCCTTCGCCGGCACCGACTTCGGGGTGCACTCGCCGCGCTGGCTGTCCCGCTTCGGCGACGCCACCCGGCAGGCCGAGCGCTACCGGGTCGGCCGGGTGTTCCTCGCCGGCGACGCCGCGCACATCCACCCGCCCACCGGCGGCCAGGGCCTCAACCTCGGCGTCCAGGACGCCTTCAACCTCGGCTGGAAGCTGGCCGCCGCGGTCGCCGGCTGGGCCCCGGAAGGGCTGCTCGACACGTACGAGGCCGAACGCCACCCGGTCGGAGCCCGCGTCGTGCGGAACACCCGCGCGCAGATGACCCTCCTCGGCAGCGACCCCGGGGCGACCGCGCTGCGGGAACTGTTCTCGAAGCTGATGGACTTCGAGGAGGTGAACCGGTACATCACCGGCATGATCACCGCGGTCGACGTCCGCTACGACCTCGGGGAGGGCCATGAACTCCTCGGCCGGCGGCTGCGGGACCTGACGCTGAAGCAGGGGCGCCTGTACGAGCTGACGCACGGCGGCCGCGGACTGCTGCTCGACCGGACGGGCCGGCTCTCGGCCGAGGGCTGGGCGGACCGGGTCGACCACGTCGTCGACGGCAGCGAGGAACTCGACGCGCCCGCCGTGCTGTTGCGGCCGGACGGCCACGTCGTCTGGGTCGGCGAGGACCAGGAGGACCTCCTCGGCCGCCTGACGGAGTGGTTCGGCGCCGCGAAGGCCTGAGGCACACCACGGTGTCCCGAAGGGCGGGGTCCGGTCTTCCCGGACCCCGCCCTTCGGGCGCTCCGGCGCGGGCCTGTCGTGGCTCGGGCTCGGGGTGGTGGCGGGGTGTCGGGGTCCGGCCGGCCGGGCCGGTCGTGCGGGTGCCGGGCCGCCGGACGGCGGGTGCGGCGTACACCGTGGACCTACGGCCGCAGCGCCGTCGCCAGCTGGGCGCGGGAGCGGACGTCGAGTTTCTGGTAGATGCGGGTCAGCCGCGCCTCCACCGTCTTCACGCTCAGGTACAGCTTCGCCGCCGCCTCCTGGTTGCTCGCGCCCTGGCCCACCAGGCGGGCGAGCCGCAGCTCCGCCTCCGTGAGCGAGGAGAGCGCCGACACCGACTCCTCGCCCCCCGTGCCGGGACCGGCCGCCTCGCCCGCCGGCGTCTCGCTCGCGAGCGCCAGCCACGGAGCCGCACCCGCCCGCTCGAAGACGGAGGCCGCCTCGTGCAGGGCGCTCTGGGCCGCCGACCTGCGCCGGCGGCGCCGCTCGACCCGCGCCAAGGCGATCAGCGCCCGCCCCTGCTCCAGCGGCAGCCCGGCCCGCCCGAAGCTCCCGGCCGTACGGGTGAGGAGCTCGGCCGCCTCGTCCGTCCGGCCCTCCGCCGCCAGGCACAGGGCGTACGCCCGGTCGCAGCCCAGCAGGACCGTGGACCGGCCGAGCCGCTCCGCCACCGGCCGTACCTCCGCGAGGACCGCCAGGGCCTCGTCGCCCGCGTCGTGCGCGAGCAGCGCCTCGGCGAGCTCCTCGTGCCAGCGCAGCATCGACGGGTCCACCGTCGACTGGGCGCGCTCGTCGGCCTGGACCCGCCGCAGCGTCTCCAGGGCCGCGGCGACCTCGCCGGTGATCAGCTGGACGCGGCCGAGCGCGTACCGGCTGCGCGAGAGGAAGACGCGGTCGCCCTCCTCCTCCGAGGCCTGCACGCTGCGGCGGGCATAGCTCGCCGCCCGCGCGAAGCTGCCGCCCGCGGTCTCCGCGAGCGCCAGGGTGTACCAGGCGGGGCCGGGGGAGAGCCCGGCCTCCAGGGTGAGCGCGAGGGCCTGCCCGGCGTGCGCGAGGGCGGCCGCGCAGGCGCCCCTGCGGGACTCGATCGCGGCCAGGGTCGAGAACAGCTCGATGGTGTCCTCCACCGAGCCGCGCCGCTGCACCAGGGGAAGCAGCGCGTTCAGCTCGTCCCGCGCGTCGTCCAGCCGGTCGTCGAAGAGGGCGTGGCGGATCGTCAGGATCTGCGCGGCGTTGCGGATCCCGAGCGGGCGCTCGGCCCGCTCCAGGGCACGGGCCTGGCCGAGTACGGTCTCGGCGTCCGGAGAGCCGAGGGCCCGCTCCATCCGCGCCTGCACGGTCAGGGCCTGCGCCGCGAGCCGGGGATCGCCCATCGAGGCGGCCAGCGCCGCCGATTCGACCGCGGCCGTCCGCGAGCGCTCCGGATCGCCGTCCGCGAGCACGTACTTGACGGCGAGCCGCAGCTGCACGGCGGCCCGCAGGGCGGTGTCGCCCTCGGAGTCCTCCATGGCGTGGACGTACATCTCGTCGAGCCCGGTGAGCCCCTGACCCGCGGTGTCGAGCACGGCCAGCCGCGCCCTGACCCGGTCGGAGGGCACCGCGTCCCGGGCCAGCAGATCCGTCGCGGCCCGCATCGCGAGGTCCGCGCGGGCCGCGCGGGCGGCCTCCTCGGCCGCGTCGACGAGCCGTGTGATCCGCCGCGTCCCGTGCCGGCCGGGCGTCGACTCGGCCGCGAGCAGGGCCAGTTCGGCGGCGAGCGCGCTGTTCCCGCGCCGCCGGGCCAGATCGGCGGCGGCCGCGACCTCGGCGGCCAGCTCCTCGTCCGGCCGCTCGGTGGCCAGCGCCCGGTGCCGTACCGCCTCGACCGGGTCGTCCACCACCTCCGCGAGCGCCGCGTGCCCGGCGCTCCGCTCGGCCCAGCAGGCGTCGTGCACCAGGGTGGAGGGCAGCAGTCCGGCGGTGAAGGTCACCGAGCCGTCCTCGGACAGCGACACCAGATCGGCCCGCTCGGCCGCCGCGAGGTCCGCCTCGGCGGTGGGCCGCCCGGCGCGCCGCACCAGCGTGGCCGAGGGGCGCAGCGCGAGCGCGGCGAGCAGCAGCGTCTCGCGTACGGCGGGGGGCGCGGCGCCCAGGAGCTGGCGGGCGAGGTCGCGGGCCCGCCCGGAGAGCGTCAGCGCCTCGGCGTGGTGCACCGGGGTCCGCGCGTCGGCGAGGGAGCGGCCGACGGCGAGCGCGAGCCGCGGATTGCCGCCGCTGGCGCGGTGGATGCGGCCGGCCATCCGGGAGGGCAGCCGGTGGTGGATGAGGAGTTCGGCGATCTCGTCGGCGTGCAGCGGAGGGACGCGCAGCACGTCCGCCTCCGAGGGCACCCAGAGGTGTGCGGCGTGCGGGTCCTCGTGGCGGTGGCTCTCGCGGTACGGCGCGTGGGCCTCGGCGTACGGCTCGGGGGTCTCCACGGCCACCACGCGCAGCGCGGGCGGGGCCAGATGGAGGGCGAACCGGAGCAGGTCCGCGCTGTCCGCGTCGACGTGCTGCACGCCGTCGACGACGAGCAGGACGGGGCCGCGGCAGGTGAGGGCGCGCAGGATCCGGGCGATGCCGAGGCGCAGGGCGATCGGGTCCCAGCCGCCCGCGTCGATCGGCGCCTCGCGGCAGAGCATGGCGACGGCGGTGCGCTGGGGTCCGGGCAGCTGGTCGAAGACGCCGGAGGCGAGCACGCCCGAGTCGAGGACTCCGGAGGCGAGCACGCCCGAAGCGAGGGTGTCCGCGTCGAGCGCGCCGGCGCCGGGTCCGCCGGCGGGGGACTGTCCGGGCGGGTGCACCGCGGCCGGTCCGGGGACGGGCCGGCCGGTGCCGAGGCCCGGCCAGGTCACGGTCGCCGCCACCGAGGCCACGAGCGCCGCCGCGGCGGCCCCGGGTATCTCACGGTCGGACGGCAGGGTCGCGAGCCACAGCACGGTCTCGCCGCGTGCCTCGGCGCGGGCGGCCTCGGCGAGGGCGACCTCGGTCTTGCCAACGCCGGCGGGTCCGGTGAGCAGGGCGCGGCCGCGCGTGTGGAGGGCCCGTTCGAGCCGGGTGAGGAGTTCCTCACGGCCCACCGGGGCAGGGCTCTGTGGAGCTGTCGTCACTGTCCACCACCTCCGGCCCCTCGGGGCCCGGCCCATGGACCCCGTGCGCAGAGGATACGGAGCCCACCGGCACAGTCCAGGCCCCTTGTCCGGCATTCGGACAGAGGGCCTGGCGGGCGGGCACGTCCCCAACGCCAGGACGCGCCAGTGGTGTAGACCACGGGCGCGTCGCTGACCAGCAATGATGCTGATGTGGGGGGTGGTTCAGAGGTGGTGCGGTGGTGCGTCAGAAGGTGAGGCTCCACGAGTCGATGTAGCCGGTGTCACCCGAGGCCACATCGCGGACCTGGAGCTTCCAGGTGCCGTTGGCGACCTCGCTCGACGCGTCGACCGTGTACGTCGCGATGACGTTGTCGGCGCTGTCCGAGGAGGAGGAGGCCTTCAGGTTGCGCACCGTGCCGTCGGGGGCGACCAGGTCGATGACCAGGTCCCCGCGCCAGGTGTGCTTGATGTCCACGCCGACCTTGAGGGCGGCGGGGGCGTTGCCGGTGCGGCCGGTGACGGCGATCGAGGACGTCACGGTGGTGTTGTCCGGGATCTGCACGTCCGTCGCGTTGGTGAAGACGGTGCCGGTCGGCGGGGTGGTGTTGAGGACCGCGTCCACGGACTTCGCGGTGTCGGCGATGCCGGTGCCGCAGCCGCCGGTGCAGGTGCCGGGCAGCGGGCGGGCGTTGGCCTTGATCGTGGACTCGATGTCGGCCGGGGTGAGGGTGCTCTTGGCCGACTTCAGCAGGGCGGCGAGGCCGGCGATGTGCGGCGCCGCCATCGAAGTGCCCTGGTAGGGCTTGTACGTCTCGGTCGACTGGACCGTGAGGCCCGAGTTCAGCGTGGAGTAGATCGCGTTCTCGGGGGTGGTGACGGTGCCGGGCGTGTCGGTGGCGTTGCGGGTCTCGCCACCGGGGGCGGCCACGTCCACGATGGTGCCGTAGTTGGAGTAGTACGACCGGGAGCCGGCGCGGTTGGTCGACGCCACGGTGATGACGTTGGAGCAGTTCGCCGGGGTGAAGCCGGAGGCGTTGGCGTTGCTGTTGCCCGCGGCGACGACGACCGTGGTGCCGCGCGAGACGGCGCCGTTGATCGCGGTCTGGTAGACGCTCGGGCAGGTGGAGCTGGCGCCGCCCAGGCTCATGTTGATGACCTTGGCCGGGGTCGGGTTGGCCGGGATGCCCGGCACGGTGCCGCCGGAGGCCCAGGTGATCGCGTCGGCGATGTCGGAGGACGAGCCGCCGCACTTGCCGAGCACGCGCACGGGCTGGATCTTCGCGTTGTACGCGATGCCCGCGATGCCCTTGGTGTTGTTCGTGACGGCGGCGATGGTGCCGGCCACGTGGGTGCCGTGCCAGGAGGAGTTGGAGGCCGTGGAGCCGGTGCCGCACTCGCCGGCGGTGGCGTTCCAGTCGCCCTCGTCCTTCGAGTCCGCGTCGCGGCCGTTGCCGTCGCGGGCGTCGGTGGAGTCCGAGATGAAGTCGTAACCGGCGATGACGTTGGTCGCCAGGTCCGAGTGGGCGGCGTAGCCGGTGTCGATGACGGCGACGGTGACGCCGGAACCGGTCGTCTTGTCCCAGGCTGCGGGAACGTTCATGCCACCGGTGGGCTCGAAGAGGTCCCACTGCTTGGCGTAGTCGGTGTCGTCCGGGGTGACAGCCATCGCGTAGGCGCGGATGTCGGGCTCGACCGAGGCGACCGACGGGTCGGCGCGGAAGGCGTCCATGACCTCGGTCACGTCCTGCTTGGTGGCCTGGCCGCCCAGGTTCACCAGGGCGGCACCGCCGGCGAGGCGGCGCTCGAAGGAGAGCTTCTCGCCCGTCTGCGCGGCCTTCTCGGCCGTGTCGCTCTTCGCGGCGGTGTTGGAGCCGGCCTCGGCGGTCCGGGTCTTGTAGGTGACGATCACCTTCTCGACGGGGGCGTTGGGAAGCGCCCGCATCGCCTGCGAAGCCGGGACCGGCTTCGGGGTGGCTGCGACCGGGGCGGCGGCGAACGCCCCGGAAGTCATGGCAGCGGCACCGAGGATCGCGGCGCTCGCGACCACGGATATGACTCTCCGCCTGGAACCGTTCAAGGTGTGGCCCTTTCGAGTACGACGTAACTGCGGAGCAGTGGCGGCGGCGCGGGACGTACGGGGCGAAGTGGGGTCGCGTCCGGCCGTTCCCTGGGCTTGGGGGGCCCGTGCGCCGCCACCGGCGCGACGGCCCGGGTCAAGGCCGCCGCCGGCGGACAGCACCCTCCGCATGCACCTGTCAGGGTGCGCTCGGGGGATGATATCTGCCGGTGCGGAGGACAGTAGGGAACGGGGGGGGTAACCCGATACGGGGAAAACCCTTGTCACCCCTCAAGGGGTGGCGGGGGTCCGGGGAGGGTGCCCTCCGCGGGGCCGTACGGGGGTGGCGGATCAGCCGAGTTCGAGGGTGGTGACGCCGAACACGCGCTCACGGGCCACCGGCCGGACCGGGCCCGTGTACATCCTGGCGGTCTCGAACGTCGGCTCCAGACCGCGCTCCTGGGCCAGCCGGGCCGCCGCGGGGTTCGCCTCCGGCATGTCGACCGCGATCCGGTCCGCGCCGAACTCCCTCGCCTCGGCGGCGAGCCCGTCGAGGAGGGCGGCCGCGTCGGCCGGGGTGTCCGCGAACAGCGGGCCCACACGCGCCTCGTCCTCGGCGGGACGAACCACGCCGAACCCGGTCATACGCCCGTCGACGACCCGGGCCAGTGCCCGGTGGCCGGGGGTGGTGAGCCAGGTGTCCAGGAACCGGGGCCGGTCGGCGTGGTGGCAGAGGTTGTCGTACGCGGCGAGGGCCGCCCGGTCCACGCGCTCGGCGGCGACCAGGCCGGCCACCGGGCGGTCGGGGGCGGGGACCTCGCCCGCGTACCGGGCGGTGCGGTAGGCCGTGGCGAAGCCGGAGCGCCGATAGTTGTCCTGCTGCGAGGGCACCCCGTCGAGCCCGACGGACCGGCCGCCCGCGTGGGCCAGGGCGGCCCGCCAGGTGGCCAGGCCGTGGCCGAGACCGCGGAGTTCGGGGCGGACGAGGTAGAAGCCGAGGAAGGCGTAGTCGTCGTCGTAGGTGACGACGGAGATGGCGGAGACCGGTTCCCCGTCGACCCGGCCGAGGAAGAAGCCGGAGGGGTCCTGGGCGAAGAACGCCGGAATGTCGGAAAGCCCCGGATTCCAGCCTTCCTCGGCCGCCCAGGACCGCACGAGCGCCCACTCCTGGGGGGTGGCGGACGAGACGGACAGCGGGCCGGGGGCGGCTGAGGTCATGGGGGTGTCCTTCGACGGCCGGGGCGGGTGCCCGGGGGTCGGAACCCGGGCAAAGCGCGCCGAGCATAACGCCGTGCGGTGCCCTGCCGACCGCCGACCGACCGATTCCGGCCGCCGCCCCTGTTGTGGGCATGCGCTCCGCCGGGGCGGCGCCCACCCCCCCCGTTGTGGGCATGCGTTCCTCCCCCAGACTTCGTCCGGGAGGTGCCCCCAGGGCGGAACTTTGCCCACACGGCGGTGGGGTGCGCGCCCACAACGGGGGCGGCGGGCCAAGTCAGTGGATCAGGTGGAGGCGGGAGGGGGCGACCGTGAGGTGGACCGTCTGGCCCCAGGTCAGTTCCAGCGCGTCCGATTCGACCCCGTCCCCGAAGGCGACCAGACGGTCCGACTCGACCGTGAGCCGCAGGCCCCGGCCCGCGTCCAGGAGGCCCTCGACGCGGGTCGTGCCGGTCGTCGGGGACGGCCAGGCCTCGCGGACGAACCAGGCGAGCCGCGCGTCCGCGGGCGCCGGCAGGGCGAGCGCGCTGGAGCGCTGCTCCCACAGGGAGCGGAGCCAGCCCGTCGCACCCGTGCCGGTGCCGACCAGCACCCCCGAGGACGCCTGCGGCTCGGGCGCGACGTCCGTGCCGTCGAGCGCGAGGGTGTAGCGGGCGGTCTGGTGGCCCGGCGGACCGACGTAGATCTCGTTCAGCGCGAGGAGCCGCTGCGCGTCGTCGGTGACGGCCTGGACCATCGTCAGCTCGTCGACCGCCGCCCCGGCCCCCGCCGCGTACGGCAGCAGCCGCCGCGCCCGGTCCGGCCGGTGCCGGACCAGGACGCCCGGGTTGCGTCCGGGGTCGGCGTCGATGCCGATGACGGGCTGGCCGGTCAGGTACTTCGCCGCGTTGGCGACCAGACCGTCCTGTCCGACCACCACCACGACGTCCTCGGGCCCGAACAGGAACCGGTCCAGGTCGGCGCGCTCGACCCGCGTCTGGCGCCACGTCAGCGGAACCGCGCCCGCCACCTCGGCGAGCGCCCGCCGGGTCCGCTCGTGCCGCTCGCGCACGGCGTCGACCGAGCGGCCGCGCGCGGAGAGGAAGAACGCGGCCTGCCCGTGCGTACCGTGCCGGGCGAGCAGCTCCTCGTACTCCGTGGTCCGGTGCACGAGCACCGCGCGCGGCGCGAGGCTCACGGCCGCGCCCCGCCCTCGCCGCCCAGCTTGGCGAGCAGCCCGGTCAGCACGTCCGGGGAGAGCGTGAGGTGCTCGATGCGCGGCAGGTTCTCCGCGGCCCGGGTCACGGCCAGGGCCTGCAGGACGGCCGGGTCGGCCTCCGCGTGCGCCCGCAGCCACGCGGACTGCGCTCCGGCGCGCGCCTCGCCGACCTCCCGTGCGGCCTCCGCCTCGGCCCGGGCCAGCCTGACCTTCCGTACGGCCTCGGCCTCGGCCCGTACCGCGTCGGCGGCCGCGTTCTCCTCGGCCTCGCGGCGCGCGTTCGTGCCGCGCTGCTCGACGAGCCGTTCCTCCTGCCGGGCGAGCTCGATCTGGCTGGCGAGCTCGTTCTCGGCGATGGCGCGTTCCCGCTCGACGGCGACCGCCCGGCGCTCGTAGGTGGCCCGGTCGGCCTCCTGCTGGATCTGCTCGCGGGCGGGGGTGCGCAGGGCGCGCTCGACCTCCGGCTCGGGGCGGATCGCCACCACCCGGACCGCGACGACCTCGATGCCGGTGTCCGGCAGGCGCGGTTCGGCGGCGAGCCCGGCCGCGACGCGGTCCCGTACCGCCGCCACGCCGTCGACGAGCGCGGCGGCGAGCGTGGTGCGGGCGAGGACGTCGAGGGCGTGCTGCTGGGCGGTCTCGGTGAGGAGGGTGGCGAGCTGTTCCAGCGGGGCGCCGCGCCACGCGCCCGTGTCGGGGTCGATGGAGAAGTCGAGCCGGGTGGCCGCCGCGCCCGGGTCGCCGATCCGGTACGTGACGGTGGACTGCACGCTCACGTCCTGGAAGTCGGCGGTGCGGGCGTGGAACGCCATCGCGAGCTCGCGGTCGTTCACCGGCACCTCGGAGAGCGCGGCGGTGAGCGGCCGGAACCAGAAGCTCAGCCCTTCGCCGTCGTGGACGAGCCTGCCGCGGCGCTGGTGGCGGATGTGGGCGGTGGGCGCGGAGCGCAGATGGCGCCAGCCGGCCCGCCGGGTGATGTCGGCCATGGGAAC
This sequence comes from Streptomyces sp. R44, assembly GCF_041053105.1. Taxonomy (NCBI): domain Bacteria; kingdom Bacillati; phylum Actinomycetota; class Actinomycetes; order Kitasatosporales; family Streptomycetaceae; genus Streptomyces; species Streptomyces sp. R44. Next base: position 7,271,320 of record NZ_CP163444.1, read on the forward strand.
CCCCTTGTCGTCATGTGGACGATAGGGGGATTCCCTGGTTGTCGTCAAGGTGACGAATAGGGGGCGTGCGTCGTCTCAGCCCGCGACGGGCGCGGGTGCCGGCTCGGCCTCCGGCGCGGTGAGGCCCGGGAAGGCCGGGATCACGGTCGGCTCCGGCGCGGACGCGGGAGCCGGAACCGTCAGCGGGGTCGTGCCCTGCGGAGACACGGGTGCGGGAGCGGGAGCCGCCACCGTCACCGGCGCCGGTTCCTGCGTGCCGCCCTTCGTCAGCAGCACGACCCCCCGCGCCGCGATCAGCGACGCGCCGGCCGCGACCAGCCAGCCCCAGGCGCCCGCCCGGAAGGTCTCGCCGAGCAGGGCCACGCCGATCACCGCGGCGGCCGCCGGGTTCGAGAGGTTGACGACGGCCAGCGGGGCCGCGAGTCCGCCCCGGTACGCGGCCTGGGAGAGCAGCAGGCCGCCGCTGGCGAAGCCGGATATCAGGACGGCGAGGAGTGCGGTCTGCCACCAGGTCGGCTCGGCGCCGGGCAGGTCGAGCGCGAGCGCGGCCGTGAGCGTCTGGGTGAGCGCCGAGGCGACGCCCGAGGCGATCCCGGAGGCCGTCGCGTGGCCGAGTCCGCGCGCGGCCGGACCGCCGGTCCCGCGCTGCTCGCGCCCGTGCAGCCGCCCGGAGGCCAGTACGGCGATCAGGAGTGCCGTCGCCGCGGCCACGATCAGGGACTCGCGCAGACTGAGCGCCTCGCCGGGGGCCGTGGGCCCGGTGACGGCGACGAGCCCGACGAGCCCGCCCAGGGTCCACAGGGCTCCGCGCCATTCGGTACGGGTCACCCGGCGCCGCGCGCAGTACGCGCCCAGCGGCAGCGCCGCCACCAGCGTCAGGGCGCCCAGCGGCTGAACGAGCGTCAGCGGCCCGTAGTGCAGGGCGGCCACGTGGGCGAGGGCGCCGGCGGCGTTGAGCCCGACCGCCCACCACCACTGCCCGCGCGCGAGGAGGGCGCGCAGCGCGCCGCGGCCGTCGGGAGCGGCGGGGGAGGCGGCGGCGAGCCGGGACTGGGCGACGGCGGCGAGCGCGTACCCGGCGGCGGAGACGAGGGAGAGGAGCACCGCGAGCGCGGTGCCGGCGGCGGGGTTCATCGCAGGGCTCCGACAGGGAGGGGGGCCGCGCCGAGCGGGCGGGACACGGGTGGGGGTGCCGTCCGCCGGCCGGGGGCGCGGACGGCGAGCAGCGCGAGGCCGAGGAGGACGGCGGCGGCGAGCGCGTCGAACCAGTAGTGGTTGGCGGTGCCGATGATGACGAGCAGGGTGAGCGCCGGGTGCAGCAGCCAGAGCACCCGCCGGCGGGACCGGGTGGCGGCGATCAGGCCGATCGCGACCATCAGGGCCCAGCCGAAGTGGAGCGACGGCATGGCGGCGAACTGGTTCGCCATCGAGTCCGTCTCCGGCGTCGCCCCGTAGACGGAGGGGCCGTAGACGCGGGCCGTGTCGACGAGTCCGGACGCGGCGAGCATCCGGGGCGGGGCGAGCGGCATCAGCAGGTGCAGCGCGAGCGCGGCGCCGGTGGTGAGGGCCAGTACCCGGCGGGACCACAGGTAGTGCGCGGGGCGGCGCCAGTACAGCCAGACCAGGAAGGCGACGGTGGCCGGGAAGTGCACGGCCGCGTAGTACGTGTTGGCCGCCCGGATCAGCGGTTCGCCGTGCAGGAGCAGCTGCTGGATCGTTCCCTCGCCCGGCAGGTGGATCGCGCGCTCGGCGTCCCAGACGCGGTCGGCGTTCCGGAAGGCGCGGGTCTCGTGGCCGTTGGCGAAGAGCCGGCCGAACTTGTAGACGAGGAACAGTGCGGTGACGAGGAGCAGCTCGCGCAGGAGCGGGGGTCTGGCGGACCCGGGCCCGGGCTCCGGTTCCTGTTCCGGCTCGGCGGCGGCTTCCGGGTCGCCGGTCCCGCCCCGGGCGGCGGGTGCGGGGGTAGGAGGCGTCCCCCGTCCTGCAGGACGTGGTTCGCGTATCCCGCGTATCCCGACAGCCATCGCGCGGCCCTCTAATCCGTCAAATCGCCAACAAACGGAGTGAGCCTAGATCCGATTTCATCGAGACGCAAGCGTCTCGATACGTTTGCGTCTCGATTGTGCACCCCCTACTCTCGTATGTGCAGAGACAGAGGTGTCCGGGAGGGATCGATGTCCACACAGGCCGCGACCGCCGCCGCCCGTCGCAGCAAGATCACGCCGGAGCGCGAGACGGAGCTCTACGACGCCGTGCTCTGCCTCCTGCGCGAGGGCGGCTACGACTCGGTGACCATGGAGGGCGTCGCCGCCCGCACCAAGTGCGGCAAGGCCACGCTCTACCGGCAGTGGGGCACCAAGCCCCAGCTCGTGACCGCCGCGCTCGCCCAGCGCCGCTGCACCGTCTTCACCGGCATCGACACCGGCACCCTCGCCGGCGACCTGCGCGAGGCCGCCCGGGTCGCCGCCTCCCACCGCGAGCGGGACGCCGAGCTCATGGAGGCCGTCGCGCAGGCCTACATCCAGCACCCCGACCTGCGGGCCGCGCTCCGCGAGACGGTGATCGCCCCCGAGATCGCGGCCATCGACGCGGTCGTGGCGCGGGCGGTCGAGCGCGGCGAGGTCGCCGCCGGCAACCCGGCGATCGGATTCGTCGCGCCCTGCTTCCTGGGCATGCTCCGCATCGAGCGGCTCTTCGAGGAGCGCTTCGCGGACGCGTCGACGATGCGGACCTTCGTCGACGCGGTCCTGCTCCCGGCCCTGGGCGTCGAGGGCTGAGCGCGGGGGCGGAGCATGGGGGGCTGGCTCGCCCCGCCCCGCACGTACGGACTGCGCCCCGCCCCGCGCGTACGGACCGCGCCCACGGACTGCGCCCCGCCCCGCGCGTCGGGCGCCGTGAGAGCCGGTTCCGTCCCGCACCCTTGAGGCATGGCCGCGAGCACCACCCCCGCCGTCCGTGTCCGCCGCGTCTACGAGGACCCCTCACCCGACGACGGGGTACGCGTCCTCGTCGACCGGCTCTGGCCGCGCGGCCTCAAGAAGACGGACGCCCACATCGACGAGTGGCCCAAGGCGCTCACCCCGTCCACCGAACTCCGCCACTGGTACCACGGCCCCGAGGGCGAGTACGAGGAGTTCTGCCGCCGTTACGAGGCCGAGCTCGACGCCCCGGAAGCCGCCGCGGCCCTCGACCGGCTCCGCGACCTGGCCGCCCGGGAGACCGTCACCCTCCTGACCTCAGCGAAGGACCCGTCCGTGAGCCACACGTCGGTACTGCGGCGGGCCCTAGAGGCGTAGCCGGGGCGCCTCCGCGGCGGCGTCGAGCGCGCTCCCGCCCTCCGTACGGTCCGCCAACTCCCGCGCCCACACCACCAGTCCGCCGACATCGATCCCGTACGCACCGGGAACCGCGCTCCCGCCGGCCAGGCGGTCGGCGCCACGGCGCAACAGCCGGGCCCCGCCCGCCGTGTTGCCGCGCGCCGCGTGCGTCAGGCCGACCGCGAGCTGCGCGAGCCCCTGCCACAGGTCCCGCTCCGCCGCAGGTCCGGACTTCCAGGCGTCCTCGAAGACCTCGTGCGCGTGGAAGGGCATCCCGGCGTCGAGCAGCCGCTGTGCCTCGCGCACGCTCTCCTCGGGCGCGCGGACGACACCCTCGGGCTGCCGGGGCACCCCCTCCGCCCCGTACGGCAGCGGCCGACCGAGCCCGTCGCGCGGCCGGGCGCTGCGCGCACGCCCCTCCACGTCACGGTCCCTGCCGCGCTCACCGCCCCGCGCAGCGCCCCGCGCACCGCCCCGCGCGCCGTCGTCGTCACCTGTTGTCCGGTTCACCCGTCCATTGTCGCCCCTCGGACGATCACGAGCGCTAGGCTCGTCTGTCCGGCGCTGTTCCGGTCCGCGCGGGTGGTGGTGCCGGTAGCGTCATGACCAACAGTTCGTGTGTGGGGAGTGAGTCACCGGTGCCGACGGATCCCGAACAGTCGCCGCCCGCAACGCCGTTCGCCTCGCGCGTCTCCGACGCGGAGCGCGGCGGTCTGCTGGAACGCGGCCCGGAGCTCGCCGCGGCCGCCCACGCCGTCGACGAACTCGTCGCCGGAGCCGCCGCGGGCGGCTCGGGTCGCGGCGGGATACTCGTCTACCGGGGCGAGCCGGGCATAGGCAAGACCGCGCTCCTCGCCGAGATACACCGCACCGCCCGGGACCGCTGCACCGTCCTGACCGCCCGGGGCGGCGAAACCCTCACCTCCGTCCCCTTCCACCTCACCCGGCAACTGCTCCAGCCCGCCCTGGACGGCTTCGCCGCCGACGAGGTGGGGCAGCTCTTCGGCGACCACTTCGACCTGCTCGCCCCGGCGCTCGGGCTCGCCGCGCCCACACTGGACGCGCCCGCCGACCCGCAGGGCGTGCTGATCGGCCTCGCCCGGCTCCTGGACCGCCTCGCCGACCGGCTGCGGGACCGGCCCCCGGTGCTGCTCGTGGACGACGTCCACTGGGCCGACGCCGAATCCCTGGCCTGGCTCGACGCGTTCACCCGCACCCGGCGCGACCGCCGGCTGCCCGTACTCGTCGTCCTCGCCCACCGCCCGTTCGTGCGGGAGCCGCAGGGCCCCGGCGGGGCCGCGACGCTCGCCGCGCTCGCGGACCGCGCCGTCCTCACCCTGGGCCTGAACGCCCTCACCTCGGGGGCCACCGCCGAGCTCGCCCGGGACACGCTCGGCGGGCACGCCGACGAGCCCTTCTGCCGCGAGCTGTGGTCGGTCACCTCCGGCAACCCGTACGAGACGGTCGAGCTGCTCGCCAACGCCCGCGACCGGATGCTCGAACCCGTCGCCGGCTCCGCGGCCCTCCTCCGCGACCTCGGCGCCGGCGCCCGCGGCGGCGGACTCGTCGCCCGCATCGAGGAGCTCGGCTCCGGCCCGACCCGCCTCGCCTGGGCGACGGCCGGCCTCGGCACGGACAGCACGCCCGAACTCCTCGAAGCCCTCACCGGCCTGAGCGCCAAGCAGGTCGCCGAGGACACCGAACTCCTCCGGGCCGCACGGATCGTGACGGCGCCGACGACCGGCCGGAACGGACTCGCCCTCGTGCCCGTCCCGCCCCTGGAGTTCGCGCATCCCCTCATCGCCACCGCCGTGTACGGCTCGGTGCCCCCGGGCGTACGGACCGCCCTGCACGGACGCGCGGCCTGGGCGCTCACCCAGGCCGGCCACGGACCGGCCGCCGTCTCCCGCCACCTCCTCGAAGTCCACCCGGACGACGACGAGGACGTCGTGAGCCGCCTGCGGGCCGCCGCCGTCGAACACCTCGCCGTCGGAGCCCCCGACGCGGCCCGCCGCTGCCTGGAGCGGGCCCTCATCGAACCGCCCGGCCCCGACACGTACGCCAGGGTCCTCTACGAACTCGGCTGCGCCTCCCTGCTCACCGCGCCCGCCGCCACCGTCCGGCACCTGCGCTCCGCGCTCGACCTGCCCGGCCTCGACGACGAACTGCGCATCGACGCGACGTTCCGGCTCACCCAGGCCCTCGCGCACAACAACGAACTCCAGGAGGCCGCGCGGGCCGCCGCCGTCGAATACGGCCGGACGCCGCCCGGCACCGGCCGACGACGGCTCCAGGCCGCGCACTTCATGTACGAGGGGTTCCAGGCGGCCGAAGTGGACGGCCACGACCGCTCCCGCCGCCTCGCCGAGCTCACCGCCGGCTTCACCGGAGCCGACAACTCCGAACGGGCCCTCATCACCGTCCGCGGCTTCGACGCGATGATGCGCGGGGAACCCGCCGCCGAGGTCGTACGCCTCTGCGACCTCGCCCTGGTCGACGGGGCGCCCGCCCGCGGCCTCGGCTGGACCGACCCCGAATGGGGCTTCGAGATCCCGGCCCTCACCGGCATCGCGTACGCGTTCGCCGACCGTCCCGACCGGGCGGAGGCCCTCTTCACCGAGGCGGTCCGGGCCTTCGAGATCTCCGGCTGGAGCGGCGCCCACCTCGCCTTCGCCCACACCCTCCTGGGCCTGGTCCACCGGCGCCGCGGCAACCTGCCCCGCGCCCAGCACCACCTGGAGGAAGGTCTCCGGCTCGCCGACCGCGTCGGCGACGGCCTGCCCGTCCACTGGGACACCGCCTGCCTCCTCGTCGACACCCTCGTCGCCCGGGGCCGTACCGCCGAGGCCCGCCTCGTCGCCGACCGGTACGCCTTCGGCCCGCCCTGGCCCGGCGCGATCGTGCTGCCCGACGGCCCCAGCGTCCTCGGTCGGCTGCTGCTCGCCGAAGGCCGGGTCGACGAGGCCGTGTCCACCCTGGAGGGCGCCGCCGAGGCCCTGACCGGCCGGGGCCGCCACCACATCGTCTGGGCCCCCTGGCCGCTCGACCTCGCCCGTGCGCTCGCGCCCACCGACCCGGACCGCGCCGCCGGGATCGCCCGCGAGGCCCTCACCCACGCGGAACGCCTCGGCACGCACACCGCCCTCGGCGAGGCCCTCCGCTGCCTGTCCCTCTTCGTCGACCCGCCGGAGTCCCAGCGCCTGCTGGAACGGGCCGTCGAACACCTCGCGGCGTCGCCGTCCCGCTACGAGGAAGCCCGCGCCCGCCTCGACCTCGCCCACGCCACCGGCTCGGCCACGACCCTCGCCGAAGCCACCGCCCTGGCCGCCACCTGCGGCGCAGACCTCCCCACTCCGGACGCCGTGACAGCCCGTGCGTCATCCCACCCCCGGGAGTGAGGTAATGTTTTCCCTGCACGGCGACGCGGGAGAAACCCCGCGGAGACGCGCATCGGGACGTGGCGCAGCTTGGTAGCGCACTTGACTGGGGGTCAAGGGGTCGCAGGTTCAAATCCTGTCGTCCCGACTCGAAAGAGTCGCAGGTCAGGGGCCGTTTCAGAGCAATCTGAAACGGCCCCTGATCGTTTTTGGGGACCATTGATTGGGTGTCCCTGCAGCCACAACGCTGGTGGACACGGCCGCGGCCGACGCTGGTACACGTGGCAATCGCCTTCAGGAGGCGGAGGAGGAATCCTGCAGAGACCGCCACGGCGTCGGTCGGCACAGGCCCGGCCGGCTTTCCGGTGGACTGCTCATCCTGGGAGGCCTTGCGCAGATACCGGGCCCAGCTCGTTCGACGCGAAGGTAGGCGGCCGGTGGCGGTGCACGAGGTGGTGGACGCACTGGCGGGCGCGGCGGCGGAGGCCACCGCCAACGAGGGCGGCGGCCTCACGGTCCGGGTACGGTTCGCAGCCGACGGCTGACTCCCGGATGCCGGTCAGCCGTCGCCGCGGAGCCGGCGCCCGATCTCGATGTCATCCTCCAGCGCGCTCAGCCGCGGCGGGGTCCTGGAAGCGTCCAGGACCACCACGTGGAGCCGGTCGCCCTCGGCCGGGGGCGGCGCCTCCTCCGACCACCACGAGGGGTGCTTGGCCTGGTCGATGAACCCGTCCCCGCCTTCCGCGGTTTCGATCGTCACGAACGACCCCACCATGGTCACCACCTTGATCACCACGTCGAACTCTTCGTGATTCCTGACCACGTCATCACCCCTTCTCACCATACGGAATCCATGTCCGCTTCATCACCAGCTCGTTGAACCGGTCGAGCTTGTCCACCGGAATCGTCCACTCGATGCGGGGCGCCCCGTCCTTCCCCTTGGTGTCGTACACCTTCATGTACTCGGAACCGGTGAACTCCTTCAGGAAGTCCGGGTGCATGTCGTACCGCACCATGCCATTCGCGAAGTTGACCCCGCCGTTCGGGCTCCAATACTCGGCGGCCACGTCCCGCTCACCGAAGTAGATCTTTCCGTCGGTGAGGTAGCCGCCGCCCATGTCCACGCCCGGCTGATGGTTCGCGGGGTTCGGGCCGTGCTCCTTCTCGTACTCCTTGTCCTTGTGCTTGGGCGTCCGGTAGATCGGGAAGGTCGGGCACTCCGGGGCCAGGCCCAGGTGGTCCGTCCAGGTGTGCGGGTTGTGGACGTACGTGAAGGGGTTCGCGGCCGGGGCCAGGCCCAGCGGGTCGGAGGTGAGGTAGCGCGCCACCTCGGGGTCGTAGTGCCGGAAGTGGTTGTAGTTGAGGCCCGTCTCCGGGTCGAAGTACTGACCCGGGAATCGCAGCGGGGTGTAGGCGACGCTGTCCGCCGCCCAGGTCGTCGTGCCCCACAGGGTCGTGCGGGTACGCCAGGCCGTTTCGCCGTTCTCGTCGAGCAGTTCCCTCGGTGTGCCCACGAGATCGGTGACGATCGCGAAGAAGCGGCGGTCGACCTCGTCCTGACCGGCGAGGTGCTCGGTCTGGGCGACGGGACGTGTCCCCTGGTGGTCCCAGGTGAGGGCGACCGGACGGGGCAGCTCGGCCGAGGTGGTCACCTGCTCGCACAGGAGCAGGCCGTCCCAGGTGAAGTCGGTGCGCTCGACCACCTCGCCCACGTCGTCCAGCCGCTGTTTGGCGACCCGCCGCCCGAACGGGTCGTAGAGGTAGCGCCAGCGCGTCCCCTCCGGGGTGACGGCCCCCACGAGCCGGTCCTCGGCGTCCCAGGTGTAGCGCCAGCTCTCCACCTTGCCGGAGAGGTGCGCCTTCCGGCGCAGGGTGACCCGACCCTGGCCGTCGTGCTCGTAGCGCACCCGGCCGGCGTGTTCGACCCGGGTGCCGGTGTAGGAACGCGCGCCCGTCGCCTCATGACCGGGGTGGGAACGGGGCCAGTCGGCCTCGGTCTGGTTGCCCGCCTCGTCGTAGGCGTACCGCTCGCTCCAGCCCTCCGCGTGGACCGCCGTGACCCGGCCGACGGCATCCAGGTCGAAGGTACGCCGTCCCGTGTGCTGGTCGTCCGTGTACGTGAGGGTGTGGTCGGCGCGGTAGCCGTAGTCGCGGCGGTGGAGGCTCCGGCCGGCCGCGTCCCGTACCGACTGGGTCGTCAGACGGCCCAGCTCGTCGTAGGCGTGCGCGAGGGTGAAGGCACCTCCGAAGTCCCGGGTGGTCTCGCGTCCGGCCGCGTCGTAGCCGAAGTCGATCGTGCGCCCAGCCGTGGTCAGCCGGGTGCGGTTGCCTGCTGCGTCGAACACCCACCGGCTCGTCACCCCGACGGGCGTGGTGCGACCCGTACGGCGGCCCAGGGCGTCGTACGCGTGCGTCAGCGTCCGCCCGTTGACGGACTCCGCGGTCGGCCGACCCCACTCGTCCCGGGTCATGGACAGGGTGACACCGGGAGCGGTGGCCGCGACGAGCCGACCGCACAGGTCGTAGTCGAAGGCCGTGACCTGCCCGTCGGCGTCCTTCCGGACGATCCGACCGAGAGCGTCGTGCTCGTAACGGACCTGCTGACCCAGCGCATTGGTACGGCTGGTCGTGCGGCCCACCGCGTCGTACGTGTACCCGACGGAGCGGCCGTCGAAGTCGGTCTCGCCGGCCAGCCGGCCCGCCGCGTCGTAGGAGTAGTTCCAGGTCATTCCCTGGGGGTTGACCACCTGGGTGAGACGCCGCTCGGTGTCGTGCACGAACTCGTGGCGCACGCCGTCCGGAGCGGTACGCGAGCGCATGAGGTCGAAGTGCGTGTACGTGAACCGTGCGACGCCGCCCAGCGCGTCGGTGTGGGTCAGGCAGTTGCCCTCCCCGTCGTACGTCCAACTCTGCTCCGACCCGTCGGCCTCGACCCGTCGGGCGAGCAGACCTTCGGTCGTCCACTCGAAGGAGATCGTGTTCCCGAGGGGCCCCTCCACGGCGACGGTCCGCCCGAAGGCGTCGCGCCAATAGCGCGTGACGGCGCCCAGGGGATCGGTGACCGCCAGGGGCAGACCGTGCGGATCACGGTCGAAAGTCGTGGTGTGGCCCAGGGTGTCCGTCACCGCCACGGGCGCGCCCGACCCGTCGTACACGAAAGTGGTCGTGGCGCCGTGCTCGTCGGTCGACCGGATGCGGTTGCCCCGCGCGTCGTACTCCTGGCGCAGCTCCATGCCGTCCGGAAGCACGGTGGTCAGCGGCAGATCGAGGTCGTTGTAGACGCAGGAGAGCGCGGTCCCGTCGGGGTTGCGCACGGCGGTCAGGTTCCCGCGCTCGTCCCAGTCGAGACGGGTGGTGTGGCCCAGCGCGTCCGTACGGCTGAGCAGGTTGTCGTGGCGGTCCCAGCTCTGATGGACGGTGTTGCCGAGCGGGTCGGTCGTCGCGACGACCTGGAGGTGCTCGTTGAAGTGGTGGACCGTGGTGGCGCCGGTGGAGTCGGTGTAGCGCGTCACCCGACTCTCCGGGTCGTACGTGAAGGTGGAGGAGAGGAAGCCGTCCGGGCCGATGGTGCGGACGACGCGGCCCGCGTCGTCGTACGCGTACCGGAACGTGGAGTCGTTGCGGTCGGTCCAGGATGTGATCCGGTCGTCCGCGTCGTAGCCGAACCTCAGTGCCAGACCGGAGGAGTTGGTGACCGCGTCGAGGTTGCCGCGCTCGTCGTAGCCGTACGTCAGCAGCGTGACCGGACCGTCGGGGCCGCGCAGCGCCAGGCCGGTGACGCGCTGCGCCTCGCTGCTGACCTGGACGGTGTATCCGCCGGTGTGGGTGACGGCGGTGGGAGAGCCGTCGGGGCGGCGGGAGAAGACGACGCGGTTGTCGTTGCGGTCGCGGATCTCGGCGAGCCAGTAGCCGATCGACGAGCGGTAGGGGCTGCCGGTGAAGGTACGGGTCAGGCCGGAGTGCGGGTCGCTGACCGTGTACATGGTCTCGTCCTCGTGCTGCCCACCGTGGACGAGGGGCAGCCGATCGCCCTCCATGGGCAGCACGGGCTCACCGCCGGGCCGCGGCAGCTCCGGGTAGACGAGCAGGGAGCCGTCCTCGCGGGCCCAGACCGCGCCCGTGCCGAGCGGGTCGAGTTCGAGCCGCTCGTCCAGGCTGGAGGCCCAGCTGCGGCCGAACCACTGGCCGTGGCGGTACTCCGACAGATGGGTCCGGCGCAGCACCAGCGGCAGGACGCCGGGCAGCGACAGGTCCGTCTGCGGCAGGGTCATCTCGCCGGTCACGACGTCGACCGGGTCGTTCTCGCACACCGTCTTGTCGAGGGAGATGGCGTGGCGACGCGGCTCGTCGCGCGCCCCGCAGCGGTTCGGGCCGGTTCCGGTCGGAGCCGCTGTGCTTGCTGTTCGGCCCGTCGTTGACCGTGTTCTTCCGGTCCTTGCCCCGGTCCTCGTCCTGCTTCCTCTCCCTGGCGAGGCGTGCGCGGATGTCGTCGTCGTTGTCCTTGTGGTCGGTGGAGATCCGCTTGACGGCCTTGGGCAGGGTTTCGCCGACGTGATCGCCCATGGTCTTGGCGGACTTCACCAGGGCGCCCATGGCCTTCTCGATGACGGGGTCCAGGGCGTCGGCGATGTCGTCGCGGCCCTTGTTGCGGCCCTGAGCCGACTTGGCCTTGGTGAGCTTGCCGGTGGTCTTGCCGTGGATACCGACGCTCACGCCGTTCAGCTTCGTACTGGCGTTGTCGTGCTCGTCGTGCTCGATGTGGAAGCCCTTGCCCCCGGCGCGACCGCCACCGCCACCACCTCCGGCGGAGGCGAGGTTCAAACCCTCCTTCGCGCCCTGGACACCCTCGTTGAAGCCGTCCTTGCCGGCCTGCTTCGTCTGGTCGAGGTTCACACCGTTCTGGACGCCCAAGGCGTCCATGCTGACCTGGACCACCAGATCGGCGGCCATGTTCTCCAGTGCCGCCACGGCCGGTTCGGTCATCACCCCGACGATGTGACCGACCGCCTCTTCCATCGCACCCGTGATGAGCTTCAGCAGCTGCTTCTTCGTGAACGCGATCGCGCCGGCACCCAGCAGCGCTGACAGGCCACCGGTCACCGGTATCAGCGCCATCGCCAGCCCCGTCTGACCGGCCAGGACGCCGAGCTCCGCGACCGCCTTCCACTTCATGGCCTCGATCGCGCCCGCCGCCATGTCCAGCGAGCCCGCGATCGTGCGGGCTGCGGAGACCATGTCCTTCAGGTGTTTGCCCTTGACCTTGCCCCAGTGCACGTGACAGCCATGATGGAAAATCCCCCGTGTGCAAGCCTGTTCGCAGAATGCAAGTGCGAACACCTTGTCATGGGAGGCCGCAGTCGAACAACGCGACTTCTCCCTCGGCCGGCTCGGCTGCCCGCCGCGGCGGTGGCGGGCAGCTTGGCCTACTTCCGCGCCGCTGTGGACGGTCAATGCGGACATCCGCTCCAGCACCGTGAACCTCACGCCCGAGGGCCGGCCGGTGGTGCTGGTGTGGTTCTGGGGCCGGCGGCCCCGCCGCCGACAGCCGTCCGTCCAGATTGCCAGGCCCGCTGCTGACGCGCTTTCCCGTGGAGGTCGGCTTGTCCACCGTGTCCGACCAGGTCTGCCACACGGTGTGCGCGGCAGCGAACGTGCTGGGTGACCTGTCAGGGACCAGCGCACCCGCTCGGTTGTGTGGGAGACCGCACGGGGTGCTCGTGAAGACCGCCCCGTGAATGTGGAGGCGGTCTGGGGACTCCGTGAGTCTTCCGTCGGTGAATCGTGCGCGGAGCCGGTCCTGCGGGAGTGCGGGACCGGCCCGACTCATCAGTAACCACGCTCTGACCAGCAGGAACAAAGATCCGCCCGGCTGGGTGCAGAGCCGGTGGTGTGTTCGAACGGCAGAGGTATGGTCGGCCGCGTTCGCCTGACCCGGCGAATGAGGAGGACGCAAGACCGACCGCAGACGTTCGAGGCGAGGCAGACCGATGGAAGTTCCGGCCCGCACCGATGGGGGCGTGGGCAACGGAGGTTGGTTCACGCGAAGCCCGGGCAACACGACTCCGGCACCGACTCCGGCACCCGCACCGACTCCGGCACCCGCACCGGCACCCGCACCGGCACCCGCACCCGCACCGACTCCGGCACCCGCACCGGCACCCGCACCGGCACCCGCACCGGCACCCGCACCCGCACCGACTCCGGCACCCGCACCGGCACCCGCACCCGCACCCGCACCGACTCCGGCACGGCCGAACCCCCACGTGCCCGGCCCCCGCTCCGTACCGCCGAGCGGCCACGGGACCGCGGCGCGCTCCGTGCCGCCGCAGCGGGTCCCTTCGGCGCCGCGCGCCGCGGACAGCGACACGTCCGACGCGGCGCTGCTGCGCCGGACGATGGCCGAGATCGAGCCCATCGCCGACACGGTCACCTCGTACTTCTACGCGCTGCTCTTCCTCCACCACCCCCACCTGCGGGCGCTCTTCCCCGCGGCGATGGACACCCAGCGCGACCGGCTCTTCAAGGCGCTGCTCACCGCCGCCACCCACGCCGACGACCCCGTCACCCTGACCGCGTACCTCACCCAGCTCGGCCGCGGCCACCGGAAGTACGGCACCCGGCCCGAGCACTATCCGGCCGTCGGCGAGGCCCTGATCGGCGCCCTCGCCCGTTACGCCCCCTCGACCTGGGGGCCCTGGACCGAAGCCGCCTGGGTCGGGGCCTACACGGCCATCTCCCAGATCATGATCGACGCGGCGACCGAGGACGAGCTGCGCGCGCCCGCCTGGTGGCAGGCGGAGGTCGTCGCCCATGAGGCGCGTACGAAGGACATCGCGGTCGTCACGGTCCGGCCCGACCAGCCGTACCCCTTCCTCGCCGGGCAGTACACCGCCCTGGAGACCCCCTGGTGGCCCCGGGTGTGGAGGCACTACTCCTTCGCCTCCGCCCCGCGCTCCGACGGCCTGCTCTCCTTCCACGTCAAGGCCGTGCCGGCGGGCTGGGTCTCCAACGCCCTGGTCCACCGCGCCCGTCCGGGGGACGTCCTCCGGCTCGGACCGCCCACCGGCTCCATGACGGTGGACCACACCACCGACAGCGGGCTGCTCTGCCTCGGCGGCGGTACCGGGATCGCGCCCATCAAGGCCCTGGTGGAGGACGTGGTGCAGCACGGCCGGCACCGCTCCGTCGACGTGTTCTACGGCGCCCGCCGCAATGACGACCTGTACGACTTCGACACCATGCTGAGGCTGCAGCAGTCGCACTCCTGGCTCTCCGTCCGACCGGTCGTCGACGACGGTCCCGTCGGCCTGCCCGGCGGACTCCCCGAGGCGGTACGGGAGTACGGCTCGTGGCAGACCCACGACGTGTACCTGTCCGGCCCGCCCGGCATGATCCGACGCGGCGTCGACACCCTGCTCGGCATGGGCGTCCCCTCCCGCCGCATACGGCACGACTCCATCGAAGGACTGGTCGGGGCGACGACGTGAGCACTTTCGAACAGACGGCGCCGCTGCGCACCACCCGTCCGGGCAGCGACGGTGAACACCTCGTCCAGCAGCGCATGGGCACCATGGAGCGCGCCGACCGCTTCTACGCCGAGCAGGTCCTCGATCGACTCAACCCGCGGATGCGGGAGTTCGTGGCCCGGCAGGAGATGTTCTTCCTCGCCACCGCCGACCGGCACGGCGAGTGCGACAACACCTTCCGCGCCGGCCCGCCCGGTTTCCTCCACGTCCTGGACGACCGGACGCTCGCCTACCCCGAGTACCGGGGCAACGGCGTCCACGCCAGCCTGGGCAACATCGAGGAGAACCCGCACGTCGGCGTCCTCATGGTGGACTTCCTGCGGGACCGCATCGGTCTCCACGTCAACGGCCGGGCCGGGATCGTGGCCGACGAGGACATGCGCCGCGCCCACACCACGCTCGCGACCGACCCGGTGCCCGGCCGACGGTCCCTGGTCTGGGTGGTGATCACCGTCGAGGAGGCGTACATCCACTGCGCCAAGCACATCCCGCACCTGCAGCGGGTCCCCGCGCGCGGCGCGGGCCGCTCCTGGGGGACGGACGACGTGAAGCGCAAGGGCGGCGACTTCTTCGGAGCGGGCGCCGACGCACCGGCCCGCGGCCCGTTCCTGCCGCCGCCCCGCGCGAGCGCGGCGACCTGGCGCGCCGAAGCGGAACGGGCCCTGGCGAGGGCGACACGGCGAGCTGCCGGCCCGCGCTCCGCGACGGAATCCGGGTGCCAGAACTTCAGCGGCTGGTTCAGCAGACGCACCCCGGCCTGACGGCGGGGCTCCCGCTTGCCGCCCCTCCGGCAGCCGGTGAGAATGGTGAAGGACCTCCGCCTCGCGAACGGGGCGGGTCCGCAGCAACTGTCCCGCCACACCGAGAGTTGGTGATCGGGGGCCGGATGCCCAGGATCCCGCGCGGCGTGGCCGACGCGTCCGCAGGACGGGCCGTCGTACACGACCGCCAGGGCACACTCATCGCGCTGGACCTGGAAACCGGCGCGGTGTTGTGGCGTCATGGCCGGGCGTTGCGTCCCTGCGCGATCGTCGGCGGGAACGTGGTGGCGCTGCGCGTGGGTGCCTCGCCCGCGCTCGAGGTCGAACTCCTGGACGTGGGCGAGGGAACGGAACTCTGGACGTCGCCGGCCCTCGCGCTGCCGCCGTGGGCTCACCCGACCCTGCAGGACTCGCCCGAGTTCACCGTGGACACGGCGGAGGTTCAGGACCCGCTGGTGATCCGGTGGACCGCCCGGGCCCTGTACCGGGGCGGTGCGCCCCCCGGTCCCGAGGTGGCGGGGAGCCGGCCTCGCGAGGCGCACGGCGCCCTGCGGATCGACCTGGCGACTCCGTCGGTGGAGCCGCTGGCCGTCAGGGCGACCGAGGCGGACACGGAGGCGGACGCCGTGGCGGACACGGAGGTCCCGGCCCCGCCGCAACCGCCCCTCCCCGCCGACGTACTGGCGTACGGGCAGGTCGGCGGCCTCCGGATGGAACTCACCGTGCGCGCCGGCTCCGGCGGAGAGGACGCCGTCGTCCTGCGGGCGGTGGACGCCCGGACCGCCGCGGCCGTCTGGGAGGTGGTACTCGACGAGACGGCGGAGAGCCGCCCCCGCAGACTCCGCCCGTAGCCCTGCCGGACAGCCGCCGCCGGTACCCGGGCTCGTAGCCCCGTCCGGAGAGCCGCCACCCGTACCCGCGCTCGTGGCCAAGCTCCCGGCCACGCCGGAACAGAAACGTCTCGCACCCAGAGGTGCCTCATGACCATCTCGGACGAACAGCTCGCCCAGGCCAAGGACATCACCGTCGAGCAGGTGCGGCTGCTGCGCAGGAGCCGGGGCGCCACGAACGAGACTCTGGACGGCCTCCCCGTCAGGGCGGTGCGCCGGGCACTGCGCCGCCTCGACTACCCCGACCTCCCCAACGCCCGGCTGCTGTTCCGGTACGAGCAGGAGCGCGGCGACGACGGGACGGTGCCGCCGCACGCCCAGGGCACGGCCCGTGCCCAGACCCGCTCGCTGGTGCGGAGCACGGCCCCGGCCGCGGAGACGGCCGGCGTGCCGACCGGTCGTCACCGCGGCGCGCGTGCGGACCGGCCGGCGCCGACCGCCGGGATGACGCTCGCCCAGTGGGAGTGGCTCGGCCCCGGGAACATCGGCGGCCGCACCCGCGCCGTCGTGGTCGACCCCGGCCACCCGAACAAGATGTGGGCCGCGAGCGCCGGCGGCGGCGTGTGGATCACCCGCAACGGCGGCGCGAAGTGGGCGCCCGTGGACGACTTCCTCGGCAACCTCGCGTGCGCGTGCATGACGATGGACCCCTCGGACCCGTCGACGATCTACGTGGGGACCGGCGAGGGCTTCTCCAACGTCGACGCCCTCCGCGGCAACGGCATCTTCCGCACCACCGACGCCACCACCTGGGCGCCCCTGCCGGCGACGCAGACCCAGGACTTCCGCGCCGTGACCCGGATCGCGGTCTCCTCGACGGGCGCCGTGGTCCTCGCGGCCACCGACACCGGACTGTTCCGCAGCTCCGACCCGGCACGGGCGACGTGGACCCGGGTCCTGGGCATCCCGCTCGGCCAGGTCGTGTTCGACCCGGGCGACGACGACAAGGCGGTCGCCGGCGCGCTCGACGCGGGCGAGGCCTGGTTCAGTGCCGACGGCGGGCTCACCTGGCAGGCCTCGACGCACGGCCCGTGGTCGGGCCGGGTCGAACTCGCCTACGCGGTGAAGGACCCGGAGATCGTGTACGCCTCGGTGCAGGCGCAGACCGGCCAGATCTGGCGGTCCACCGACGGCGGCAAGACGTATCAGAGAAGGAAGATCAAGACGCCGAGCGGCAAGGTGGCCGACTATCTCGCCGACCAGGGCTGGTACAGCAACGCGATCTGGGCCGGGGACCCGACGGACGCGGACCTGATCGTCACCGGCGGGGTCGATCTGTGGCGCAGTACGGACGGCGGCGACCACCTGGCCGAGATCAGCACCTGGTGGGACCCGGGCTCGGCGCACGCCGATCACCACGCGATCGTCTCGCACCCCTCGTACGACGGGGTGCACAACAGGACCGTGTTCTTCGGCAACGACGGCGGGGTGTTCAAGGCGGCGGACCTGGCGGTGGTGGGGTCGGAGCCGAAGGCGCCGTTCGTCGACGGCTGGACCGAGCTGGACAACAACTACGGCGTCACGCAGTTCTTCGGCGGCGCCGGCAACACCGTCAGCGGAAAGATCATCGGGGGTGCGCAGGACAACGGCACGCTCGTCTTCGACCCCGCGACGGGGACGGAGGGGTGGCGGGAGTTTCAGGGCGGTGACGGCGGCTGGTGCGCCTGCGACCCGACCGACCCGGACGTCCTCTACGGCGAGTACGTCTTCCTCAACATCCACCGCAACGACGACGGCGGCGCCACCGACGATCCGGACCGCTACATCAGCGGCCAGTTCTGGAACCCGGCGCTTCCCGGCTGGGACTGGAAGCCGGTGCCGTTCCGGATTCCCGACGCCAAGAACCAGCAGGCGCTCTTCATCGCGCCGTTCGTCATGGATCCGGGCGACCCGCAGCGGCTGCTCGCCGGCGGTCTCTCGCTGTGGCGGACGAACGACGCGAAGGCGCCGAACACCCCGACCTCGGGTCCCAGCTGGCAGTCGATCAAGCCCAGCGCGGGGTCGCTGATCAGCGCGCTCGCCGTGGCCCCGGCCGATTCCGACGTGGTGTGGGTGGGCCATCGCAACGGCATGCTCTTCCGCACCACCGACGGCACGGCCGCGACGCCGACCTGGGACCGTGTCGGAGTGATCGGCCCGGACCCGCTGCGACCGCAGCGGTACTGCACGAGCATCACCGCCCATCCGACGGACGTGAAGACCGCGTACGTCGCCTTCGGCGGTTTCGAGCCCGGCAACCTGTGGGTGACGAAGGACGGCGGCGCCCGCTGGACCGACCTCTCGCCCACGCTTCCCGCCGCTCCCGTACGGGCGCTCGCCGTGCATCCGCGGCGCCACGTGTTCCTGTACTGCGGCACCGAGGTCGGCCTGTTCGCCAGCGAGGACTCCGGGACGACGTGGTCACCGACGAACGAGGGCCCGACCAACTGCTCGGTGGACGACCTGTTCTGGATGGACGAGACGCTCGTCTGCGTGACCCACGGCCGCGGCATGTTCCGGATCGACCTGTCCTCGGTGTGACGGTCCGGCGAGGGTGAAGGTGAGCACGATGGTGCGCAACGTACGCCTGCGGGGCCGGATCGAGGCGATCGCGGCCTGCCTCAGCGGATTGCTGTTCCTCCTGACCGCGATCTGGCCCGACTGGATCGAACGGGTCTTCGAGGTCGAGCCCGACCAGGGCAGCGGAGCCCTGGAGTGGGTGATCGTCGGCGTCGCACTCTGCGCCACGATCATCTTCTCGCTGCTCGCACGCGCCGAGTACCGCAGGGCCCGGGCCGCGCAGGGTTGAGACGCGCCGGCGGGCCGCTGCCTCGCACCGGGCCGAGCTCGCTCGATCCCCGCGGGTTGTGCCGAGTCGGCCCCCAGGAGCTGTTCGTGCGCTACGGTCCGGACAACGGATGGCCGAGCGGACACTGGGCGAGGGAATGCTGGAAGAGGTCGTGACGGCACTGGCCGCGACGGGCGGTGCCGCCGTGGTGCAGGCGGCCGGAACGGACGCGTGGGGCGCCTTCAGGAACGCCGTGGCCCGATGGTTCGGCCGGGGCCGGCCGGAGCGGGAACAAGCCGAGATCGAGCGTCTCGACCGCACGGCCGCGGCGCTGGAAGCGGGCCACGAGGTCGACCACGCGCGCGAGGAAGGACTGTGGCAGGCCCGCTTCGAGGCTCTCTTCGAGAGCATGGACGAAGCCGGTCGTGCCCAGGCGGCCACCGAGCTGCGATCGCTGCTCGCGACCCACGTGCCCGTGGGCCCCGTGGTGGCGGCCGATCGGGCCGGGCTGTCCATCGGCGGAGACGTGGACGTCCGGGCCGACCGCGGATCGGTCGCAGCGCTCCGGATGGGGGACGTCGTCCTGGGGTCCCCTTCGAAGCCGGGCCCGGACGAGGGCTGACGGTCCCCGGCACCCCGCTACGCCCGAACGACCTCGCGGAACAGGCGGTCCACGCGCAGAACGGCAGCATCGCCGCCCGGCACATCGGACTCCTCCAGCTGCAGAACCCGCCGAGCCGCCCCGCCGTGTCCTGGCCGCACCAGGCCGGGGTGCTCCCTCCCGAGGCGGACTGTTTTCAGGAACGCGATGCGATCCATGCCCTGGACCTGGCCTCCGCCGACCAGGAGAGCCCAGGGGCCAGGGAACGGTGCCACATCCTCGTCGGCGGCGGTGGGGTGGGGAAGACGCAGGTGGCGGCCCGTCATGTCCGCCGGCTGTGGCGCGAGGGAGACCTCGACCTGCTGGTCTGGGTGAACGCGGCCGGCCCCGAGGCGATCACCGAGGCCTACGCACAGGCAGCCGCGAGCGTGCTCGGCACCCACCGCCGGGACCCGGGACAGGCCGCCCAGACCTTCCTCCGCTGGCTCGGGCAGGACCACGGCAAGCGCTGGCTGGTGGTACTGGACGATGTCACCCAGCCGGCCGATCTTCACGATCTGTGGCCACCGCAGGGCCCCGGTGGACGGACCCTGGTGACGACGCGCAACCGTGACGCCGCGTTCCTGGCGCGAGGACGCGCCCGGATCGAGGTCGGTCTCTTCACGCCCGAGGAGTCCCACGACTACCTGGCGGGCAAGCTCGCGGTTCACGGACGAGCCGACAGCACCGAGGAGATCCTCGCGCTCGCGGAGGACTTCGGACACCTCCCGCTCGCTCTCGCCCAAGCCGTGCCGTACATGGTCAACAAGCATCTGGACTGCGCCGCCTACCGCCGGCGCCTGGCCGACCGCAGACTCGTGCTGCACGACGTACTCGCGGACATCAGCGGCCTGCCCGACGGCCAACGGCACACGGTCGCCGCCGCCTGGTCCCTGTCCGTCGACCTGGCGGACCGGCTCAGCCCGCGAGGAGTCGCACGTCCCCTCCTCGAAATCGCGGCGCTGCTCGACCCCAACGGCATCCCCGCGCCGATCCTCGACGGATGGGCCGTCCTCGACTTCGTCAACCGGGACGGCGGGGCGGAGATCGACCCCCAGGACGTCACCTGCGCGCTGTGGAACCTCCATCAGCTGAGTCTCGTCGACCACACGCCCGGAATCCTCCACCGGACCGTGCGCGTCCACCAGCTCATTCAGCGGGCGGTCCGGGAGCCGCTGGAGCCCGGCCGGCGGTGGCGGCTCGCTCGAACCGCGGCCGACGCCCTCGCCGACGGATGGCCCGACCGTGAGCGCGATGCGGACCTGGCCCGGGCGCTGCGATCCAACACGGACGTCCTGCGGGAACATGCCGAACACGCCCTGCACCGGCCCGAGGTGCACACCGTGCTGTACCGCGCGGGCCACAGCCTCGGCGAGAACCGGCAGGTCGCGGCGGCCCGCGAGCACTTCGACCGCCTCGCCGCCACGGCCCGGCGCCATCTGGGCGGCGAGCACCCCGACACCCTCACCGCCCGTCTCGACCTCGCTGTGTGGAGCGGAAGGTCGGGCGACGCCAAGGCCGCCGCCGCACTGCTGGCCGAGCTCCTCATGCCCACCCTGCGAGTGCTGGGCGAGAGCCACCCGCAGAGTCTTACGGTCTGGCGACACCTCATCGACTGGCGGGAAGCGTCCGGCGACCGTCCCGGGGCGGCGACCGCCGCCGTCCGCTTCCTCGAGCACCTCAAGCGGGTGCTCGGGGCCGACCACCCGTTGACCCTCGCGCAGCAGGCGTCCGTTCGGCGGCGGCGCCACGATGCCTAGCAGAGGGCATTCCCGCGATGTCTCGCCCGTGAGGTGAGTACGGGTCAGCCGACGGGGGCCGTCATGCGGTTGTCGTCCTCGGGGGTGGCCGGGTGGACGGTTTCGGCGGGCGGGTCGGCCGTGCGGCGGACCCAGAGCCAGTACACGGCGCCGGTGACGACCAGGCCGACGATCCACGAGATGTCGGCGCCGTCGAGCTTCCTGGTGATCGCGCCGGTGTACAGCTTGGTGGCCAGGAACGGGATCTGGACGGCGACGCCCACGACGTAACAGGTCAGCGCGGTGACGTTCCAGCGCCCGTAGCGGCCCTCGGGGTCGTACAGCGCGGGGATGTCGACCCGTTCCCGGGAGACCAGGTAGTAGTCGACCAGGTTGATCGCGCTCCACGGGGTGAACACCATCAGGATCAGGAGCACGAAGTTCTTGAAGTTGTTCAGGAAGTCGGCGCTGGCGGCGAGGGCGATGACGATCGACACCGCGGTGAAGCCGACGATGTAGGCGGCACGGGCGGTCGCCGAGATCCGCGAGCGGCCGTCGAAGGCCGTGACGGTCGTCAGGATCGACATGAAACCGCCGTACGCGTTGAGGCAGTTGACGGTCAGCTTCCCGACCACGATCACCAGGTAGATGAGGAAGGCGAGTGCGGCAGGACCGGCCAGCTCGCCGAGGAAGCCCACCTGGTCGGTGAGGAAGGCCTTGCCCGCGACGGCCGCGGTGAGCGCGCCCAGCGTCATGGCCCACTGCGAGCCGATGACGGAACCGGCGAACGTCGACCAGAACGTCGCGCGCGTGCTGGTGTCGCGGGGCAGGTAGCGCGAGTAGTCGGCGACGTACGGGCCGAAGGTCAGCTGCCATCCGGCACCGAGCCCCACGGCGAGCAGGAAGGTCGCCGCCTCGAAGCCCTTGGTCCCGATGTGCGCGCCGACGTCGTACTGGGTGAACAGCCGCACGAGGAGATAGCCGAGGCCCAGCACCCCGGCGACGGTGGCGACGCGGCCGGCGGCGTGGATCAGCCGGTAGCCGGTGACGGCGACGACGGCCGTCAGGGCGCCGAAGACGAGGATGCCGACCTGTGTGTTGTCGATGTGCAGCAGCTCGGCGAGCGCCTGCCCGGCCAGCACGCTGCCGGTCGCGGCGAAGCCGAGGTACATGAGGATCACGAGCAGCAGCGGCAGGACCGCGCCGTGGACGCCGAACTGCGCGCGGCTGGAGATCATCTGCGGGACGCCGAGCCGGGGGCCCTGCGCGGAGTGCAGCGCCATCACGATGCCGCCGAGGACGTTGCCGATGAGCAGGGCGGGTATCGCCCACAGCGCGTCCGCGCCGAAGACGACGGACAGCGCGCCGTCGACGATGGCGGTGATCTGCATGTTGGCGCCGAACCACAGCGTGAACTGGCTGCGCGGCGTGCCGTGCCGCTCGGCGTCGGGAATGACCTCGATGGTGCGCCTCTCCATCGAGAGTCGTTCCCCGGAGGCGTGTTGGACCGGCATGGTGGAGACCTCTCCCCGCAGCGATTCCTGTGTATCCGGACGGACCGCGGCCGTTCACCCGCACCGCGGTGCGCCGAATCTCGCATAGAGGGAAACAGGGGGCAAGGGGCTGAATGGAGAATTTCAGAGAGTGGGACGGCCGTGCGCGGGGGGTGGTGTCAGGCCACGCCCCTGATGCGGTGGACGAGGAGGCCGCCGGCCAGGATCACCAGGGCCGCCGTGGCGTACAGGCCGGTGTAGCCGCCGAGGTGGGCGATGACCGGTGAGGCGAGCGCCGGGGCCAGGACCTGCGGGCCCGAGTTCGCGATGTTGATGACGCCGAGATCCTTCGCGCGGTCGGCGGCCTCGGGCAGGACCTGGGTGACCAGCGCCTGGTCGACGGCGAGATAGATGCCGTAGCCCGCGCCGAGCACGGCCGCGGCGGCGAGGGCGGACGGCCAGGTGTGGACCAGGGCGAGCAGCAGCGCGGCGGCCGCCATGACCAGGGAACAGACGACGACGAATCCCTTGCGGCGTCCCATGCGGTCGGACAGCACCCCCACGGGGATCGCCGTGAGCGCCGCGCAGAGGGTGTAGACCACGGTCAGGATCAGCACGCCGGTGCCGGGGTCGCCGTAGTGGACGGCGTCGGCGAGGAAGTAGAACAGGTAGAGCGTGCCCAGGGCGTTCCCGAGGTTGATCAGGAACCGGGTGAGCCACGCCCAGCCGAAGTCGGGGTGCTTCCGTGGGCTCACCCAGAACGAGCGGGCGAGGGTGCGGACGTCGACGGAGGGGCGCAGCTCCCGCGGCAGCGGCGGCTCGGCGTGGCGCAGGACGAACGGCAGGGCCAGTACGACCGTGAGTACGGCCAGCGTGGCGTAGCCGGAGCGGACGCCGGTCACGAGGAGGGCGGTGATGAGCGCGCCCAGGACCAGCCCGACCGACTGCATGAGGCCCGTCCAGCCGGAGACCACCGCGCGCTGCGTCAGCGGCACACGGTCGGCGATCGGAGTGGTGACCCCCGCCAGCATCGCGTTGAGGCCCGCCTGGGCGAGGCACCAGCCGACGGCGACGCCCGCCACCGTGTGCTGGGAGGCGGTGACCGCGAGGCCCGCCGCCCCGGCGAGGGCGCCGCCGAGGATCCAGGGCCGGCGCCGGCCGAACCGGCCGGTGGTCCGGTCCGACCACGCGCCGGCGATCGGGTTGGCGAGCACGGCGACGAGCGCGCCGAGACCGGTGACCAGCGACAGCGCGGTGTTCTTGTCGTGCGGGTCGATCTGCTCCAGCTGGAGCGGCAGCAGGATCTGGATGGGCGTCATGAAGGCCATGAAGACGGCCAGCGTGGAGAGCGAGAGGCTCGCCGTCCAGCCCGCCGTGACCGGGACGGTGGGCTCGGCGAGGACGGCGGCGACGGCGTCCTCGGCGGCCTCTTCCGGGGCGTGGGCCATGGTGGCTTCGCCGCTCAGGCCCTGGGGGAGGTGCTGACGCCGCGGTGGGAGGCGATCAGCTCGCGGTACCAGTCGAAGCTCGCCCGGGGCGTGCGGAGTCCCGTGGCGAAGTCGACCTCGACGAGGCCGAAACGCTGGTGGTAGCCCTCGGCCCACTCGAAGTTGTCGAGCAGCGACCAGGTGAAGTAGCCGCGTACGTCGACCCCTCGGTCCACGGCGTCCGCGACCGCCGTGATGTGTCCGGCGAGGTAGTCGATGCGTTCCTGGTCGTGCCGCCCGGCCGGCTGCGAGCAGCCGCTCTCGGTGATCCACACCGGCGGGAGGGCGTCGCCGTAGCGGTCCTTGAGGCCGGTGAGCAGATCCGTGAGTCCGTCGGGGACCACCGGCCAGCCGAACGCGGTCCGCCGGTACGCCTCCTGAGGATCGGTCAGGTCGAAGGGGAGCCCCGCGGCGGGATCGGCCGGGGCGGTCACCCAGGTCGGGTTGTAGTAGTTGACGCCCAGTCCGTCCAGCGGTGCGGAGATGGTCGCGAGATCGCCCTCGCGCACCACGCCTCCCCAGCTCGGGTCGGCCATGCCGTACGCGGAGAGGTCGGGACAACTGCCCAGCAGAATCGGGTCGTTGAAGAGGCGGTTGTGCAGCACGTCGTACGCCGTGGCCGCCGCTTCGTCCTCGTCGGTGCGGGCGTCCGGGCGCAGCCGTACGGGCGTGCAGTTGTTGGCGATGAGCACCTGCCCGTCCGGGACGGCCGCCCGCAGCGCCGCGGTCGCCAGGCCGTGGCCGAGCAGCTGGTGGTGCGCGACGGGCAGTGCGTCGAGCAGCAGGGCCCGGCCCGGGGCGTGGACGCCGAAGCCGTAGCCGAAGGACATGTGCACGAACGGCTCGTTCAGGGTGATCCACCGCTTGACCCGGTCACCGAGCCGGTCCGCCACCACCGCCGCGTACTCGGCGAACCGGTGCGCGGTCGTGCGGTTCAGCCAGCCGCCCTCGTCCTCCAGGGCCTGCGGCAGGTCCCAGTGGAAGAGGGTGGGCGTCGGCTCGATCCCGGCGTCCAGCAGCGCGTCGACCAGCCGGTCGTAGAAGTCGAGGCCGCGCGGCTCGACCTTGCCCGCACCGGCCGGCAGGACGCGCGGCCAGGAGACCGAGAACCGGTACGCGTCGAGTCCGAGCCGCCGCATCAGCGCGACGTCCTCGTCGGACCGGTGGTAGTGGTCGCAGGCGACGTCGCCGGTGTGGCCGTCGCGGACGGCCCCGGGGCGCCGTACGAAGGTGTCCCAGATCGAGGGCCCCTTGCCGTCCTCCTCGGCCGCGCCTTCGATCTGGTACGCGGCGGTCGAGGCGCCCCAGACGAAATCGGCCGGGAGGCCCGGGATTCGAGTGGGATCGGTGGGACCGGTGGGGCTGGAGGTCACGGGTACCTGCCTTCTGCTGGCTCGCCGTCCGATGCGGGCGCGCCGTCTGTGCCGGCTCGCCGTCCGAGGTGGGCCGCACCGTAACATGAACACTCGTTCACGTTCTATGCATCGGACGGGCCGGAATCACCCCTTCTCCGAGGCCTCCTCCGCGGTCAGCCGACCGTGCAGGTCCTCCCAGTAGCGATCGAGCATCCGCTTGAGCTCGTCCACGGTCTCCAGATCCGGCTCGCCCTCGCCCTTGAACACCTCGTGCAGCACGGCGTTCGCCGCCCACACCACCATCCGCGTCGCCCGCCGTACCCGCTCGCCGCCGGGAGCGCCGGTCAGGTGCTCCACGATGCGCCGCAGGCCCTCCGCGATGAGCGCGTTGCTCGCCTCGTCGGCCCGCGCGAGCTCGGGGCTGAGGTGCCGTCCGGCCCACAGCGCCATGCCGCCCGGCTGGGACCGGAACAGCTCGCTGTAGACGTCGACCATCGTGCCGACCAGATCGGTCAGTTCGCCCTCGACGGCCCGTCCGACGAGCTCGTCGATGGCGGCCGCGAACCCCTCCAGGTACCGCCGGCCGAGCGCGTCCACCACGGCGCCCTTGTCCGGATAGAACTGGTAGATGCTGCCGACCGGCACGGCCGCCTCCTCGGCGATCCGCCGCATCGTCAGCGCCTCGTACCCCTCCTGGGACAGGAGCCGGTCGGCCGCGCCGAGGATCGCCTCGACCCTGGCCCGGCTGCGTGCCTGCTGGGGCTGCCTCCGCAGCCGCGGCCGGGGGTCCGGCCCCGGCTTCCTCGTCTCCGTCACCACACGCTCCCGGTCGTCGGACGTCCGAACGTAGCAGCAGGCAGACTGATGCCCCCGCGTGCCTCGGCGCGGTCGACGATCAGGGGGCGGCATGGCCTACGACGGTGCGTTCCTGTGGGGTCCGGCGAACTTCTCCGGCCGCCCGCCCGGGCGGCTCCTGGCGGAAGGTGCCCTGGTGGGCCTGGCGACCGCCGGTGTGATCGCGGGCGCCGCGGTCGCGGGAGCGTCGACCGGGTTCGGCGTGCCGGGGACCGTGGCCGGAGTCGTGGCGGCCCTGGGCTCCGCCGCGTATCTCCTCGCGACGAACGCGGGCCGTGCCCTGGTCGGGGCGGTCGCCCTCCTCGGCGGCTTCCTCGCCTGGTGGCTGCCGGGCCAGGCCGCGCAGGCCGTCCTGGCGGCGCGGGGCGTGAGCCGTCCGGTGGTGGTGACCGAGGTCCATGTCCACCGGTACGAAGGGCGGGACCACGTCGCGTACTCCTGCGCGGTACGGCTGCCCGACGGCACTCCGGTGTCGGCCGAGGCCTGGCGCGGCTGCGGCGCGGGCGTGCGGCCGGGGCGCCGTCTGACGATGGTCTTCGACCCCGACGGGGCCGTCCCGCCGACCGACCGCGTCCTTCCCTCCTCCGCGGCCGTGGGCTTCGCCGGGCCGGCGGCGGCGAGTCTGGGACTCGCGGCGCTGTGCGGCGTCGCGGTGGTCAGGTCCAGGCCCTGAGGGGCGCTCTTCTATCGCTTATCCGCGTTGTTTCTAGACTGGTCCCGTGGAGGACATCGACGCGATCGCGCTGCTGCAGGATCCTGTACGGCGCCGCCTGTACGAGTACGTGGTGGCCCAGGGCCGCGAGGTCGGCCGCAACGAGGCCGCCGAGGCCATCGGGGTGGCGCGCACCCTCGCCGCGCACCATCTGGACAAGCTGACCGGGGCCGGGCTCCTGGAGAGCGGCAGTCGCCGGCTCTCGGGGCGCTCCGGGCCGGGGGCGGGCCGTCCGGCCAAGGTGTACACCCGGGCGCGGGGCGAGCGGTCGGTGTCGCTGCCCGCCCGCGACTACCGCACGGCCGCCGAGCTGCTCGCCGAGGCCGCCGAGCAGGCCGGGCTCGACGCCGGCCTCTGCGCGGCCGCCCGCCGCCGGGGTGAGGCCCTGCGCGATGGGGCGGGGCCCTGCGGCGGCCTCGACGAGGCGAGGGAGACGCTGGCGGCCCGCGGCTACGAGCCCTTCCTCGAAGGTGATGCCGTGCGTATGCGCAACTGTCCCTTCCATGCCGTCGCCGAGAGCTTCCCGCCGCTCGTCTGCGGCATGAACCTCGCCCTCCTCGAAGGGCTGCTCGGTACGGAGGGGGCCGTACACGCGCGCATGGACGCCCGGCCGGGGGAGTGCTGCGTGGTGGTCGAAGCTTCTAAAAACAATGTCGATTGACATAGAAAACGGGCTCGTGCTGGGATGAGGTCATGACCGCATCCCGGCACCCCGCCCACCTCGCCCAGCTCAACGTCGCCACGCTCCGGTACCCCCTCGACGACCCGCGCGTGGCGCCGTTCGTCGAGATGCTCGATCCGGTCAACGCCGCCGCCGACGGGACGCCCGGCTTCGTGTGGCGGCTCGTGGAGGACGGGGAGGGCGACGCCACCGGGCTGCGGCCGCTGGGCGACGACGTCATCGTCAACCTGTCGGTGTGGGAGAGCCAGGAGGCCCTGTGGGACTTCGCCTACCGCAGCGGACATCTGGAGGTCATGCGCAAGCGCCGTGACTGGTTCCACCGGCACGTCGAGGCGCACCTGGTGCTCTGGTGGGTCCCCGCCGGGCACGTCCCGACCGTCGGCGAGGCCGTGGAGCGACTGGCGGATCTGCGGGCGCACGGGCCCTCGCCGCGCGCCTTCACCTTCGCCTCGTCCTACACCGCAGCGGAAGCCGCGGCCGAAGCGGAAGCCGCGAGCGAAGCCGAAGCCGCCACGGCCGCAGTCACCGTCGCCGAGGCCGCCGAGCACGCGCCGGACGGGGACTCGGCGACGGTCTGAGGCGGACCGTCCGCGACGGCGGTCAGCCGAAGTCGGGGATCGGGTGCGACGGGGCCAGTGCGGCGGCGATCCGCTGGGTGATCACGTGCGCCGTGTGCCCGGCGGCGGCGTCGGGGCCGTTCGTGGTCGAGACCGCGATGGACAGCCGCTCCGACGGCAGATACGCCTGGGACGCCGAGTATCCGAAGAACAGCGGATGCTGGGACACCCAGTCGCCGAGCACCAGGAGGCCGAGCCCGTAGTGGGTGGCCTCGGTCTGCGCGATGCAGACCGTCGCCGGGCACTTCTTGGTGGCGTGGCCCAGGCCGACCGTTCCCGGGTTCAGCAACTCCCGGTAGGAGGAGGGCGAGAGCAGCCGGCCCGAGCCGATGCCGGCGGCCGAGCTCGCCAGGTCGCAGATGTCCGTGGTCTCCACCGCGCCGGGAGCGGTCGTCCACGAGGGGTTCCAGAAGGTGGACTCCTCGTACGTCCCCCGGTCCGAGGTGAAAGCGTGCAGGACGGGTTCCGGGATGTCGGGGGTGAAGGAGTTGCTGGTCTCGCGCAGGCGGAGCGGGTCCAGGACCTGCCGCTGCAGCAGGACGTCGAGCCGGGTGCCGGTGATCTTCTCCAGGGCGGCGCCGAGCAGGACGAAGTTGGCGTGCGAGTAGCTCCAGTTGGTGCCCGGCTCGTACCACCGCTGCTGGCTCGTCGAGAGCCGCACGAGTTCGTCGGCCGTCCACTGGCGAAAGGGGTCGGCGACGACGGCCTGCTGGAACGCGGGGAGTCTCACGTAGTCGACGAGACCGGTGGTGGACGCGGCCAGCATGCGCAGGGTGATCCGGTCGCCGTCCTTGAGGCCGGGCAGCCAGCGGGCGACGGGGTCGTCGAGCCGGACCTTGCCCTGGTCGACGAGACGCAGCAGCGCCGTGCCCATGTAGGCGATCGCGATGTTGCCGTTCCGGAAGTGCATGGCGGGCGTCGCCGGTACCCCCGTCATCGACTCGCCGAGCGCGGTGGTGACGACCTCGCGGCCGTCGACGGTGACCCGCAGGATCACGGACTTGAGGCCCATGTCCGCCTTGGCCTGCTCGGCGATCCGCAGGATGTCTCGGGCCGGTCCGCGATCGGGCACCCGGGAGGCGACGCAGGGACGGCGGTGGCCGGGGTCGCCCGCCGGGCCCGCGGCCGCCGTGGCGGGGGCGCCGAGGGCGAGGAGCGCGGCGAGGGCGGCGGCCGCGGCACGGCGCGGGGGGAGGGGGGAGCGGGGTCGTCTCATGGCCGGAGTATTGGCCGGTGGCGCCCGTACGACCGTGGAGGCGCCGTCGAACCGCGCGAACATCACCCGTCAGGCCCGCGCGAGGACATCGGGCCGGCGGTACGGCGCCGACGGCACCGCGCCGACGTTGCCGACGCGGTGGAACGCGTCAGCGACGTCGGCGCGGTGGGCCGGTCAGCCGGCGGTGGCGTTCGCGGCGTCCTCGATCAGATTGACGACGGCCTCGGCCCGGGAGGCCAGGGAGGCGTGGCTCGCGTCGAGTTCGACGGTCTTGCGCGGGTTCATGCGCGCCGCCATCCGGCGCTCGTTGTCGGGGTGGATCATGCGGTCCTCGGTGGACACCTGGTACCAGACGGGCTTGTTGCGCCAGGCCGGTGCGGTGACGTTGTCGCCGAAGGTGGAGCCGAGTGGCGCCTTCTGGGTGACGGCCATGACGAGGGCCTCGTCGGGCGCGAGGTCCTGGGCGAAGCTCTCGTGGAACTTGTCCTGCTTGATCCAGAGGTAGCCGTCGGAGTCGGGTGCGATGTTCTCGAAGGCGGCGGGCGGCATCTCCTGGCTGATCCCGCCCGGGCTCTCGCCGGCGTCCGGCGCGAAGGCCGCGATGTAGACGAGGGCGGTGACGTTGGGCAGGTCGCCGGCCTCGGTGATGACGGCGCCGCCGTACGAGTGACCGACGAGGACGACGGGACCGTCGACCTGCTTGATCATCTTGCGGGTGCGCTCGGCGTCGTCGGCGAGCGAGGTGAGCGGGTTCTCGACGGCGTGGATCCTGTCGTAACCGCGCTTGTTCAGCTCGACGATGACGTTCGCCCAGTGGGCGGCGCCGCCCCAGAAACCGTGGACCAGGACGATGGTGGGCTTCTCGCTCATGACACTTCTTCCTTCGGCTTCAGCAGGTGGATTCCGCGGCCTCGTCGACGAGGCCGACGACGGTGTCGGGGTGGGACATCATGGCGACGTGCGAGGAGTCGATCTCCACGGTGCGGGAGCCCGCCCGCCGCGCCTCGAAGCGCTCCAGGTCCGGGGCGATCGCCTTGTCCTGCCGGGCCACGAGGAACCAGGACGGGATCGTCTTCCAGGCCGCCGCCCCGGCCTTCTCGGCGAAGCCCGCGGCCGTGATCGGACGCTGCTCGACCGCCATGAGCCGCGCCTGCCGCTCGGGCAGGTCGGCGGCGAAGACGCTGTGGAACCTGTCGTTCTGGATGTACAGGTCGACGCCGCTGCCCGTGTTGTCGGTGTACGGGACGGGGCGCACGGCCGTCCCGAGCTCGCTGCCGGCGAACTTGGTGGAGAGCTCGGCGGGGGACTCGCCCTTGTCGGGCATGAACGCCGCGACGTAGACGAGCGCCTTGACGTTCGGGTTGCCGGCCGCGGCGCCGCTGATGACGGCTCCGCCGTACGAGTGGCCGACCAGGACGATGGGGCCCTCGATGCTCTTCAGGACGCCGGCCGTGTACGTGGAGTCGTTGCTCAGGCCGCGCAGCGGGTTGGCGGGTGCGACGACCTGGTAGCCCTGGTGCCGGAGGCTCGCGGCGACCGCGTTCCAGCCGGAGGCGTCGGCGAAGGCGCCGTGCACGAGGACGACGGTCGGCTTGGCGTCGTGGGCTGCGGCGGTCGCGGGGGTGGCCGCGGCGGCGATGAGGAGGGCGAGTGCGCCGGCGGTGCGCCCGGAGGCGAGCGGGGACATGCGGGCTCCCTGAGGGGGTGGGGGGTATCGCTGGGAGCGAGTCTGCTGTGCCGCGTCGGGCGGGGCGCGGTCCGCGGTCCAAGGGGGTGAAGGCGCGGCACCGCCGCCGCCCGGCCGCAGAACGCGAGAAGCCCCCGGCGGCAGCGAGGGGCTTCATGGGGTGCCCGGAACGACCGGCACCGGCGGGTCAGTACAGGACGTCCCCCATGGCCGACCCGTCGCCCGTGACGTACGCGCGGATCGACGCCAGGTACTCCGCGCGGCCGACGCGTCCGTCCCCGTCGGCGTCCAGCGCGTCGAAGGCCGCGCCGGCGTTGTCGGCCCGGTTGCCGAGCGCCTCGCGCAGCAGGGTGAACTGCGACCGGTCCAGCTTGCCGTCCTGGTCGTCGTCGGCGAGGTCGAACAGGGCGCCCAGCGCGTACTGGCAGATGTTGTCGAACTTGTCCGCGTCCACCCAGGCGATGTACTCCTCGTAGGTCATCACGCCGTCGCCGTTGGCGTCCATCGCGGCCCAGGCGCGTTCGCCCGTGGCGCGTGCGGCGATGACCAGGGGGTCGTCGTCGGCGCGTCCGGTCGCCGCCTGGGCCCGGTCGATGCGGACGAAGTAGTCGTGCTTCGAGGCGACTCCGTCTCCGTCGGTGTCCAGCATCGCGTAGATGCGGGCCTTCGGGGTCACGGGGGCCTGTGGGGCGACCTGGGGGAGCGACATGCCGGATCTTCCTTCACATACGGGGACGTACCGCCGCCCATGATCGACGGCCGAGCCCCTCGCGCGCGGCCGACTCGCCCCCCGACCACCCGGACGAGTGGCCGCTCAGACCGCCCCCACCAGCTCGTGCGTCAGCTTCATCAGCCGCTCGCGCGCCTCGGTGTCGTACGCCTGCTCGTGGGCCCGTGTCTCGGTGAACCGGTCGAAGTAGCGGCCCGTGACGCCGGCCAGTTGCGGGTCGAGGAGCAGCCGCACGGTCGGGCGGACACCGTCCGCGGTGGTGGTGACCGGGGTGAGGCCGTAGGCGCGGACGCCTGGCGTGTCCATCAGGTGGGCCGGGTGGAGGGCGTTCACCGTGACGCCGGTGCCCTCCAGCTCGGCGCCCAGCTCGAAGGTCGCCATGATCATGGCCAGCTTGCTCCGGCAGTAGGCGAGCAGCCCCTCGTACTCCCGCTCCGTCATCACGTCGTCGAAGTCGATGGTCTGCTGACCGATCGAGGCGACGTTGACGACGCGCGCCGGAGCCGAGGCGGTGAGCAGCGGCAGCAGGGCGCGGGTGAGTGCGTAGGGCGCCAAGTGGTTGACCGCGAAGCGGAGTTCATGGCCCTGGGCGCTCAGCTCCCGGACGAGCGGCCGCGCGCCGCCGCCGGCCACCGCGTTGTGGATCAGGCCGTCGAGGTACGGCTCGTCGGCCCGGATCCGGGCGGCCATCGCGTGCACCTGGTCGAGGTCGGAGAGGTCGGCGAGATACGTACGGACCGTGGTGCCGGGGCCCGCGGCCCGGGCTTCGGCGGCCACGGCCTCCAGGCGTCCGGCGTTCCGGCCGTGCAGGAGGAGGGTGCCGCCGCGGGGCGCCAGGTCGAGGGCGAGCGCGCGCCCCATGCCCTGGGTGACGCCGGTGATCAAGGTGGTGGGGTGGGTCATGGCGACCACGCTGGCAGCACCCGGCGGCCCAGGGCAGTGTGTGTCACACCTGGTGTCGACACCACCAGGCTGCGGAGCCCGAGGGGCCGGCCGGACGAGCCGGCCGGCCCCTCGCCGTACTCAGCGCAGGTCGAACCGGTCCAGGTTCATCACCTTGTCCCACGCGGCCACGAAGTCCCGCGCGAACTTCTCTCCCGCGTCGGCCGCCGCGTACACCTCGGCGAGGGCCCGCAGCTGGGAGTGCGAGCCGAAGACGAGGTCGACGGGGGTGGCGGTCCACCGCACCTCGCCCGTGGCGCGGTCGCGGCCCTCGAAGACGTTCGCGTCGGACGTCGACGCCTTCCACTCCTTGCCCATGTCGAGGAGCCCGGTGAAGAAGTCGTTGGTGAGCGACTCCGGCCGGTCGGTGAAGGCCCCGTGCCCCGACCGGCCGAACCCGGTACCGAGCACCCGCATGCCGCCGACGAGCACCGTCATCTCGGGCGCCGTCAGCGTCAGCAGGTTGGCGCGGTCGAGGAGGAGGGTCTCCGGCGACAGCTTCTCTCCCGCCCGGAGGTAGTTGCGGAAGCCGTCCGCCCGGGGTTCGAGCACCGCGAAGGACTCCACGTCGGTCTGCTCCTGCGAGGCGTCCGTGCGCCCCGGCGTGAACGGGACCGTGAGCTCGAATCCGGCGTTCTTCGCGGCCCGCTCGACGGCCGCGCACCCGCCGAGCACGATCAGGTCGGCGAGCGAGATCTTCGGCCCGCCCGAGCCGTTGAAGTCCTCGCGGATCCCTTCGAGGGTCTCGATCGTCCGCGTCACCTCGGGCAGGTCGTTGACCTCCCAGTCCTTCTGCGGGGCGAGCCGGATCCGCGCCCCGTTGGCGCCGCCGCGCTTGTCGGTGCCGCGGAAGCTCGCGGCCGACGCCCAGGCGGTGGTGACGAGCTGGGAGACGGAGAGGCCCGAGTCGAGGATCCGGGCCTTGAGGGCCGTGACGTCCGCCTCGCCGACGAGCTCGTGGTCGACCGCGGGGACGGGGTCCTGCCAGAGCTGCGGCTCGGGGATCCACGGGCCGAGGTAGCGCGAGAGGGGGCCCATGTCGCGGTGCAGCAGCTTGTACCAGGCCTTGGCGAACGCGTCCGCGAGCTGGTCCGGGTTCTCGTGGAACCGCTTCGCGATCGGGGCGTAGACCGGGTCCATCCGCAGCGACAGGTCGGTCGTGAGCATCATCGGGGCGTGCCGCTTGGACGGGTCGTGCGCGTCGGGCACGGTGTCCTTCGCGGACGCGTCCTTGGGCGTCCACTGCTGGGCGCCCGCCGGGCTGGTCGTCAGCTCCCACTCGTACCGGAACAGATTGTCCAGATAGCCGTTGTCCCACTTCGTCGGCTCGGTGGTCCACGCCCCTTCGAGCCCGCTGGTGAGCGTGTCGGCGCCCTTGCCGCTGCCGTACGCGTTCCGCCAGCCGAGGGCCTGCTGCTCCATGGGGGCGGCCTCGGGCTCCGGGCCGATGTACTCCGGATCGACCGCGCCGTGGCACTTGCCGAAGGTGTGGCCGCCGACGATGAGCGCGACGGTCTCCTCGTCGTTCATCGCCATGCGCCCGAACGTCTCACGGATGTCCCGGGCGGCGGCCACCGGGTCCGGATTGCCGTTGGGGCCCTCCGGATTGACGTAGATCAGACCCATCTGCACGGCCCCGAAGGGTCCGGTGAGCTGCCGGTCGCCGCTGTAGCGCTCGTCACCGAGCCAGGTGTCCTCGGGGCCCCAGTAGATCTCCTCGGGCTCCCAGATGTCCGGACGCCCGAAGCCGAAGCCGAAGGTCTTGAACCCCATCGACTCCATGGCGCAGTTGCCGGCGAAGACCAGCAGATCGGCCCAGGAGATCTTCCGCCCGTACTTCTGCTTGACCGGCCAGAGCAGCCGGCGCGCCTTGTCGAGGCTCGCGTTGTCCGGCCAGCTGTTGAGCGGGGCGAACCGCTGGGCGCCGCGGCCGCCGCCACCCCGGCCGTCCGCGATGCGGTACGTGCCCGCCGCGTGCCAGCTCATCCGGATGAACAGGGGCCCGTAGTGGCCGTAGTCGGCGGGCCACCACTCCTGGGAGTCCGTCATGACGGCGAAGACGTCACGCTTCAGCGCGTCGACGTCGAGGCCGGCGAACTCCTTCGCGTAGTCGAACTCCTCGCCCATCGGATCGGAGAGGGGCGAATGCTGGTGCAGGACCTGGAGGTCCAGCTGGTTCGGCCACCAGTCCGTGTTGGTCTTGGGCCGGGTCTCGGTGGGGGTGGGGGAGGCGATCGCCGGGTTCTCGCTGTCGCTGCCGGGCACGTGGGTCCTTCTTCCGTTCTTTCCTGACGGTTTCGGCGTCCGTCATGCTCGCGCACGGCGGACCGCGCGCGGGCGATAACACGCAGAGCCCCGCGAACCTGCGGAAATGATCAGAAGGAAGGACTTTCCGCTGGTCGGTCCGACGGGCGCCTACCGTGCGACCAGTGCCCGGGCGGCCCGGGCGATGTGGGTACGGGAGATGCCGCACGCGTCGAGGAGTTCCTCGGTGGTGCCGGAGCCGGGCAGCTCCGTGACGGCGAGATGGCCGAAGCTGAGATGGGGGAAGGCGGGCCGCCCGGCGTCCGCCGCGAGCGCCGACAGGACGGCCTCGCCGAGCCCGCCCTCGGGATGGTGGTCCTCGACGACGAGGACGGCGCCGGTCTCCAGGGCCGCGCGCCTGAGGGTGCCCACGTCGACGGGCTTGACCGAGTACAGGTCGACGACCCTGGCCCGCACGCCCTCGTCGGCCAGCTCCTCGGCGGCCGCCAGGCACTCGTGCAGGGTGACACCGGCGCCGACGAGCGTGACCCGGTCGTCCGGGCTCTGGTGCAAGGTCTTCGACCCGCCGACGGGGAAGGTCTCGTCACCGTCGTAGAGGACCGGATAGGCCCCGCGGGTCGCGCGCAGGTAGGAGATCCCGTCCAGGTCGGCCATGGCCGCGGTCAGGGCGGCCGCGGAGGTGGCGTCGGAGGGATACAGCACCGTGGAGCCGAGGACCGCCCGCATCATCGCGAGGTCCTCCAGACCCATCTGCGAAGGGCCGTCCGCGCCGATCTCGACCCCGCAGTGCGTCCCGCACAGGGCCAGCGTGATCCGCGAGACGGCGGCCATGCGGATGAAGTCGTGCGCGCGCGTGAGGAAGGCGGCGAAGGTCGTGGCGTACGGACGGAAGCCGCGCACCGCCATGCCGACCGCGTCCGCGATCATCTGCTGCTCGGCGATGTACGTCTGGAAGTACCGCTCCGGGTGGGCCTTGCCGAAGTCCTCGGCGTGGGTCGAGTTCCCGACCTCGGCGTCCAGGGCGACGATCTCGGGCCGGGCGCCGACGGCGGCCAGGGCGGCACCGAAGGCCACCCGGGTGGCGACCTCGTCGCCGACCTCGTAACGGGGCAGCTCGACCGGCCCGGCCTGCCCGGCGCCGGGGCGGGTGGTCTCCTCCTCGGGCGGTCGCGGGCCGCGCACCCGCAGGTCCCGTACGCCGCCCAGTTCGGCGACGGCGCGTTCGGCCAGGCCCTCGGGCAGCGCCTTGCCGTGCCACCCCTCCTTGTCGGCGACCTCCGTCACGCCACGCCCCTTGACGGTCCTCGCGACGACGACGGTGGGCTCCCGCCCGTCGGCGGCCGTCGTGAGCGCCAGGTCGACCGCTTCGAGGTCGTGGCCGTCGACCACGATCGCCCGGCAGCCGAACGCCTCGACACGGCGGGCGTACGCCTCGGTGTCCCACTCCAGCTCGGTGGGGCCGCTCTGGCCGAGGCGGTTCACGTCCAACAGGACCACGAGGTTGGCGAGCCGGTGGTGCCCGGCCTTGTCGAGGGCCTCCCACACGGAACCCTCGGCCGTCTCGCTGTCCCCGCACAGCACCCACACCCGGCCGGACCGCCGCTCCAGGTCACGGATCGCGAGCGCCATCCCGACGGCGTAGCCGATGCCCTGGCCGAGGGAGCCGGTGGCCACGTCCACCCAGGGCAGCTCGGGGGTGGGATGGCCCTGGAGCCGGTGGCCGAAGCGGCGGTACGTCGTCATCAGCTCGTCGTCGCCGACCGCCCCCGCGGCCTTGAACATCGCGTACAGCAGGGGCGAGGCGTGCCCCTTGGAGAAGACGAGGCGGTCGGCGGCCGGGTCGTCGGGCGCCGACCAGTCGTAGCGGAGATGGCGGGCCATCAGGACCGCCATCAGATCGGCCGCCGACAGACTGGAGGTGGGGTGCCCGGAGCCCGCGGCCGTGCTGGCGCGCACCGAGTCCACCCGCAGCTGCTGGGCGAGCTCGAAGACCTCGGAGAGGTCGCTGTCGGGGCCGAGCGTGGTGGTGGGGGTGGTGGGTGCTGCGGTCATGACCGATTCCTTTCTGACCGGCTCCGTCCGTACCGCGCCCGGGCCTCACGCGGCCCGGAGGTCCTCCGCCGCCTCCCCCTTCAGCCCGGCGCGGACCAGGGCGGCCGCCAGGCGCGCCAGGTCCTTCGGCGGGACGTGGCGGGCGAGGCCCGCCGGGGTGTGCGGCAGGTCGAGGGCGGCGGCGGTCGAGAGGGTGCGTTCGTCGAAGTACGGGCGCAGCTCGGGCCAGACGGCCTGCGCCTCGCGGCAGAAGATGCCGGCGCCCACCGGGCCGATCCTGGGCACCTCCCGCAGCAGCGCGCGGAGTCTCTCCGGCTCGCCGGAGGCCTCCTCCCGGAGCCGTCGCAGGTCGCCGTGGTAGCGGTCGAGGACCAGCGTCGCGCCCTCGCCAAGGGCGGTGGCCGTGCTCTCGTCGTACCGGACGTAGTGCGCCCGGCCGAGCGCGTCCACCCGCGCCTGCCAGCTGGAGTCCGCCATGGCGCGGGGGGTCCGCATTCCGGCACCGAACAGCTCGCGGGCGGCGGCGGTGGCGGTCGAGGCCCTGATCCGGATCGAGCAGAGGACCGTGAGGACAAGGAGCTGGTACAGCGGGGCGGGCTTGTCCCGCAGAGTGATCCCGGCCTCGTCGGCGTAGGTCCGTCCGTGCTCGCGCAGCAGCCGCGCGATCGCCCGGTCGGCGTCCATCGGCTCCTCCTTCGCGGGCCCGTCCACTTCCAGCGTGAACCCTCTTCCGCCCGCCCGCCCCTCCGTCGGCCCGCGACCACCCGCCCGATCCGGGAGCCACGCGTACGGCACGCGGCGCCGGGTAGTCGTCGGAGGAGAGGACGGGACCCCGGCTCCGTCCGCCTCCCCGGGCCGAACGCGGCGGGCGTGTCCGACGTGCCCGGGGCGACGGACACGGCCCACTGACGGACGCCCCTTCCCGTACCGCGGAGGTCGGATCACATGAACGCCTCGATGTCCCTCGTACATGTCCCCGGAGGTCCTCTTCTGCTCCCCGCCGACGAGGTGACCATGCTCCTGCGGCGGCTCGCGACGCGCTGGCTGGACTCCGCCGACGACCGCGACTCCGGCCTCGAACCGGAGACCGTCGAGGCCCTGGTGGACTCGCTCACGGAGGTCGCGGACAGGATCGACGCCGAGTGCATCGCCCTCCTGCCGCCCAGTGCCGGGGAGGACGGCGGGAGCGACATGTGGGAAGGAAGGTGACCGGAGATGAGCGAGCAGCAGAGCCCACGACGCCCGGACGAACCACTGCCCCGGGACCGTGAGGACGAGCAGGCCGCCGCGGGAGACCCGCTGTCCGTTCCCGTCCCCGAGGAGGCCCGCGACCCGGGCGCCCCGGACACCGACGAGGCCGGCTCGGGCCCCCGGGCACGTCCCCGGGACGGCACGATCCACCCCGAGCACCCCGTGCCCGACGAACCGGCCGACTGAACGGAACGGTGAGGGCCATGGCACGGCCGGTGTGGCGGGGAAATCTGGCGTTCGGGCTGGTCAGCCTTCCGGTCGGGCTCTACACGGCCACCGACCGCCACACCATCCGCTTCCACCAGCTCCAGCGCGGCACCTCGGACCGTGTGCGCAACCGCCGGGTGAACGAGCGCACGGGCGAGGAGGTCGGCCTCGACGACATCGTGAAGGGCTTCGACGCCGGGGACGAGTACGTGCTCGTCGAACCGGGCGAACTCGACGACATCGCCCCCGGCCGCTCGAAGACGCTGGAGATCAGCGGCTTCGTCGACCTCGACGAGGTCGACCCGATCTTCTTCGACAAGACGTACTACCTCGGCCCGGTCGACCAGGAGCACGGCAAAGTCTACCGCCTGCTCGAACAGACTCTCTCCCGGGCGAACCGGGCCGGCATCGCCACGTTCGTCATGCGACAGCGCGAGTACCTCGTCGCCGTGAAGGCCGAGAACGGGCTGCTGACCTGCCACACCCTCCACTGGGCCGACGAGATCCGCGATCCCGCCGAGGAGATCGACAACCTCCCCGGCGAACCGAAGACCTCCGAGAAGGAACGCAGGACGGCCGAGCAGCTCATCGAGGCCATGACGATCGACTGGGACCCCGAGGACTACCAGGACACCTACCAGGAGAAGGTCGCCGCGCTGATCGAGGCCAAGCAGTCCGGCGAGACCGTGGAGAAGGCCGAACCGGCCGCCGAGGCCACCCACGTCATCGACCTCATGGAGGCCCTGCGCGCCAGCGTGAAGCACGCGCGCGGCGGGTCCGGGAACGAGCCCGAAACCGAGCCGAAGGGGGACCTCGGCGACCTCACGAAGTCCGAGCTGTACGAGAGGGCCGCGGACGCCGGGATCCGGGGCCGCTCCGGTATGACGCGCGACGAGCTCATCGAGGCCCTCGCGGCCTGAGACCGGACGCCGGGGCCCCCGGACCGCGCGGCCCGGGACGGACGCCCGGGACCCCCGGACCGCCCGGCTGTGAGCCGCCCGGCGGCCCGCCCTGCGAGTAAAATCCGGAGCGGATCCGAACGCGCGCTCCAGGCGTCCGCGTGAGGCGGATCGGAGGTCGTCTTGAGAGGTTCTCCACGATCCACCGGGCCGCCGCACGAGACCCGGGCCGATCCCGGATACGCCCCGCTCGCCGCCGAGAACCGGTGGCTGCGCGAGCAGCTCGTCCGGCGCCGTCTGCTCGATCTCGCCGCCGGAGCGCTCTCCGCACAGCTGCGGCTGCCCCCCTCCGAGGCGGCCGAGTACCTCGACGCCCTCGCGCAGGCGACCGGCCTGTCGGTGGAGGACCTCGCCGCGGACATCGTGAACGCGGCCGCCGGGGACGCCGTCCTCTCCCCGGGGGACGACCCCGCGGGGAGCCGGGGCTCCACGGTGGAACGGCCCGCCGAGAGCCGCCGGGCCCGCCGCACGGCAGCGGCGGCGGAGACCGCGGACACGCTCCGCGCGGCGGCACGCACCCTCCTGGAGGAAGGCCTCGCCCCGCTCGGCGCGGACAGCCTCTGGCTGTGGAGACGCGCCGACCTCGACTGTCTGCGGCTCGCCGGGTACGCGGGAGTGGGCGCCGCCGAGGCCGCGGCCTGGCAGTGGATTCCCCCCGCGGCCCCGGGCCCCTTCCGTTCCGTGCTCGACGAGGACGCACCGGTCTGGCTGGAGACGGGGCCGCCCCCCGGAGAACCGCTGCCGGGACCCACGGAGCACGCGGCCCGGGCCCTGCTCCCGCTCCACCGACGCGACCGGACGATCGGTCTCGCGCTCGTCGGCTGGCCGGAGCCCACGACGCTCGACGGGTCGGTACGGCGCGCCCTCGGCGGACTCATGGAAGTGGCGGGCACCGTCCTGGACACCGCCGACCCGGCACCGACCTCCGTCCCCGTCCTCGTGGACGTCCTCGACTCCCTCGCACAACCGGCGATGCTGCTCGACCTGCGCGACACGAGGAGCACCCACAGCACCCACGGCCCGGCGGGGGCGCCGGTCGTGCAGCACCTCAACGAGGAAGCGGCCACCACGCTCGGCGGCGCCTCCGTCGCGGGCGCGTCCTCCCTCGCCCACGCCTTCCCGCTCGTCCACGCCGACCTGACCCGCATGGCGCGCCGCGCCCTCGGCACCGGGCGCACCCAGCGCGCCGCCCGCCTCCCGGTGGCCGCCGGACCCGGAGAACCCCCACCCCTCATCGACGTACGCGTCCTGCCGGCCGGCGGGGAGCGCGCCCTGCTGCTGTGGCACACGGTCGGCGCCCCCGGCCTCGCCGCGGCCCGGGCGGTCGCCCGGCTGCAGAGCGTGGCCCCCTTCCAGGACAGCCTGACCGGCGGCGACACGGTGTGGTCGGGCGAGGCGTACGCCATCTTCGGCGTGGCCCCCGACGAGGCGCCGGTCCCGCTCACGGAGCTGCGCGAGCGCATCCGTCCGGACGACCGGGAGGCCCTCGCCGAGCTGCTGACGAACCTGACCGAACGGCAGACGGGCGGGCAGACCTTCCTGCGGGTCGTGCTCCCGGACGGGACCGTGCGCCATGTGCGCGTCGCGGCGGAGCCGCTCATCGCGGACGGAACCGTCACCGGCTTCGCCGGGGTGTACCAGGACGTGTCGGACAGCCGCAGGACCGAGGCCGCGCTGACCGCGACCTTCGACCACCTCACCGCGCTCCACGACCAGGCGGAGCTGCGCCACCAGATGGCGCTCCAGCTCCAGCAGGCGATCGTGCCCGAGGTGCCCGGGCTCCAGGAGATGCCCGGGAACCTCGTGGTGGCCGCCCGGTACCGGCCGGCCGCGGAGGAGTACCGGGTCGGCGGGGACTGGTACGACGTGCTCGCCCTCCCGAGCGGCAAGATCCTCGTGGCCGTCGGCGACATCGCGGGACACGGCATCGACTCCGTCACGGGCATGGTGGCCCTCCGCAACGCCCAGCGGGCGCTCGCCTTCACCGGCCACTCCCCCCGACGGCTCATGGAGTGGCTCAACGACGTGACCCTGCGCACCGGAGGCGGCACCACGGCGACCGCCGTCTGCGCGCTGTACGACCCCGAGGACGGCGGCCTGCTCTGGTCCAGCGCCGGCCACCTGCCGATGCTGCTGCTCAGGGGCGGCCGGGCGAAGCTCCTCGAACCGCCCCAGGACGTCCTGCTGGGGGCCGTGGCGTCCTTCGTCTACCACGAGCAGCGGATCGGGCTGCGCCCCGGGGACACGCTGCTGCTGTACACCGACGGCCTGATCGAGCGCCGCCACGACGGCCTCGACGAGGGTGTGGAGCGGCTGGCCGCCGAGGCGGAGCGGCTCGCGGGCCACGCGCCGGACACGCTCGTCGACGAGCTGCTCCGCAGGGCCGCCGGGGACACCGACGACGACACCAGCCTCGTCGCCGTACGGGTTCGGGGCCGGCCGCCGGACGGCTGACGCTCCGGATTCCGGCTCAACCCGCCAGCCAGGACCGGATCTTGGCGGTCAGCTCGGCCTCGTCGACAGGCTTGGAGACGTAGTCGTCGGCTCCCGCCTCCAGGGCGTCGGCCCGGTCGCCGGGCATCGCCTTCGCGGTGACCGCGATGACGGGGAGCCCGGTGCGGCCCGGCAGCTCCCGGATGGCCTGGATGGCCGTGTAGCCGTCCATCCCGGCCATCATGACGTCCATCAGGACGAGCCCGATCTCCTCGTGCGCGGCGAGCAGGTCGAGACCGGCCCGGCCGCCGTCGGCCGTGAGGACGCGCAGCCCGTGCCCTTCGAGGACCTCGGTCAGCGCGAACACGTTGCGGGCGTCGTCGTCCACGACAAGCACCGTCCGGCCCTTCATCCCGTCCGGACCGGCGGCCGTGCCCGGCAGGCCGGCGGGGGAGGAGCCGAGGTCCGGCACGGTCACGTCGACGGGGCCGCCACGGGGCGCCGGGGTCTCCGCGGCCCGCGGCGCGGGGAGGTAGAACGTGAAGGTGCTGCCGCCGCCGGGCACGCTCCGCGCCTGGATCGTCCCGCCGAGCAGTCCGGCCACCTCCCGGCTGATGGAGAGACCGAGGCCGGTGCCGCCGTAGCGGCGGGCGACCGTGCCGTCGCCCTGCTGGAAGGCCTCGAAGACGTGGTGCAGCTGCTCGTCGGGGATGCCGATGCCGGTGTCGGCGACCCGGAAGGCGAGGGCCTGCCCGCCGGCGCCCAGGCCCTGCGGAGTCTCCTCGGGGGACGCGTACTCGACGGTGAGGGTCACCCGGCCCTCGTCGGTGAACTTCAGCGCGTTGG
The DNA here is from genome assembly GCF_041053105.1 of Streptomyces sp. R44. Lineage (NCBI taxonomy): Bacteria > Bacillati > Actinomycetota > Actinomycetes > Kitasatosporales > Streptomycetaceae > Streptomyces > Streptomyces sp. R44. The sequence continues at coordinate 7,314,126 of NZ_CP163444.1, forward strand.
ACAGCAGGTTGCGCAGGATCTGGCGGATGCGCGCCTGGTCGCCGCGCAGCTCCTCGGGCACGCCGTCCGCGAGCGTGACGGAGAAGTCGAGGTGCCGTTCGTCGGCGACCGGACCGAAGGTGGACTCCAGGTCGTCCATCAGCCGGCGCAGCGGGAAGACCTCGTGCCGGACCTCCATCTTGCCGGACTCGACCTTCGACAGGTCGAGGATGTCGTTGATCAGCTGGAGGAGGTCGGAGCCGGCGGAGTGGATGACCTCGGCGTAGTCGATCTGTTTCTGCGTCAGGTTCCCCTCGGCGTTCTGGGTGAGCAACCGGGCCAGGATCAGCAGGCTGTTGAGCGGGGTCCGCAGCTCGTGGCTCATGTTGGCGAGGAACTCGGACTTGTACATGGAGGTGCGGGACAGCTGCTGGGCCCGCTCCTCCAGCTCCTGGCGGGCCTGCTCGATGACCAGGTTCTTGGACTCGATGTCCTTGTTGCGCTGGGCCAGGAGCGCCGCCTTCTCCTGCAACTCGGCGTTGGAGCGCCGGAGGTCCTGCTGCCCAGTCTGCAACTCCTTGGAACGGGAGCGGAGTTCGTCGGCGAGCTTCCGGTACTGACCGAGGAGTTCGTCCGTCCTGAGGTTGGCGACCAGGGAGCTGAGGACGGCGCCCACGCTGACGACGAACCGGTCGAGGAACTCCCGCCGGAGCGGGGTGAAGGGGTGGAGGGAGGCGAACTCGACGGCGCCGAGGACCTGTTCCTCGACCACGATCGGCAGGACGATCAGCGTGCTCGGCCGGCCGGACCCCACCCCGGAGGCGATGGTGGCGTACCCGTCGGGGACGTGCTCGACGAGGAGGGCGCGCCGGTCGCGGGCGGACTGCCCGACCAGGGACTGGCCGAGGCGGAACCGTCGGGGCGGGGAGTCCGGGTCGTCGGGGGACCCGTACGAGGCGGTCATGACGAGCTCGACGCCCTTCTCGCCCTCCTCGGCGAGGAAGAAGGCGCCGTACTGGGCGGCGACCAGCGGCGGCACCTCGGCCATGATCAGTTCGGCGATCTCGGGCAGGCTCCGGGTGCCCTGCACGAGGCCGGTGATCCGGGCGAGGTTGGTCTGGAGCCAGTCCTGTTCCTCGTTCGCCCGGGTGGTGGCGCGCAGCGACTCGACCATCGAGTTGATGTTGTCGCGCAGGTCCCTGACCTCGCCGGGCGCGTCGACCGTGATCGAGCGGGTCAGATCGCCCTCCGCGACGGCGCTGGTGACCTCGGCGATGGCGCGGACCTGGCGGGTCAGGTTCCCGGCGAGTTCGTTGACGTTCTCGGTGAGCCGCTTCCAGGTGCCGGAGACGCCCTCGACCTCGGCCTGGCCGCCGAGCTTGCCCTCCGTGCCGACCTCGCGGGCGACGCGGGTGACCTCGGCGGCGAAGGAGGACAGCTGGTCGACCATCGTGTTGATGGTGGTCTTCAGTTCGAGGATCTCGCCGCGCGCCGAGACGTCGATCCGGCTGGTCAGATCGCCCTGGGCGACGGACGTGGTGACCTGGGCGATGTTCCGTACCTGGTTGGTGAGGTTGTCGGCCATGGAGTTGACGTTGTCCGTGAGGTCCTTCCAGGTGCCGGAGACGCCGTGGACGGTGGCCTGGCCGCCGAGCTTGCCCTCCGTGCCGACCTCGCGGGCCACCCGGGTGACCTCCTCGGCGAAGGAGGACAGCCGGTCGACCATCGTGTTGATGGTCTCCTTCAGCTCCAGGATCTCGCCGCGCGCGTCCACGCGGATCTTCCGCGTGAGGTCACCGCCGGCGACGGCGGTGGCGACCTGGGCGATGGACCGCACCTGGGAGGTGAGGTTGTCGGCCATCGTGTTGACGTTGGACGTCAGCTCCCGCCACACCCCGCGCGCGCCCGGCTCACGGATCCGGCCGCCGAGCAGTCCCTGCCCGCCGACCTCGCCGGCGACGCGGGTGACCTCGGAGGTGACGAGCGAGAGCTGCCCGACCATGTCGTTGTAGACCCCGGCGATCTCCCCGAAGATGCCGCCGCCGGTGTCGGGGAGCCGCACGGAGAGATCGCCGTCCCGTACGGCGGTGAGACCGGCCAGCAGCCGCCGCAGGCCGTCCTCCCCGAGCTCGGCCTGCGGCACCGCCGCGTCGGATCGGGGGTCGCGCTCTGCCATGGGGACCTCGCACGGGGCGATCGTGCCGGGCGTGCGGGGCGGCCCCGCACCACCTCTCCACTCTAGGTCGGTCCGGGGCCCCGGGCCCGGCCCGGCACCTCCACCTCGAACCAGACGGCCTTGCCGCCGGCACGGGGGACGCAGCCCCAGGAGGCCGCGAGCCGTCCGAGGAGGTACAGACCGTGCCCGGAGGGGTGGCTCGCGTGGTGCCGGCCGTGGGGCCGGGGCCGTGCCGTGCTGGTGTCGCTGACCTCCACCCACAGCCGCCCCTCGGAGCGGTCGAGCCGCATCTCGTACGGGACGCCACCGTGCGTGAGCGCGTTGGTGACGACCTCGGAGACCAGCAGCAGCGCGTCGTCCGCGGCCGTCTGCCCGGGATCGCCCGCGGCCCCGAACCAGTCCGTCAGGGCCTGCCGCGCGAGGTCGCGGCACTCCCGCACCACCCCGTCACCGGCTGTCAGCTCGAACCGGCGTGTACGGGACGTGGGCGGCCGCATGCGCGGACTGGTCATGCGCTGCGACTTCCCGCCCCAGGGCCTTCGAACCCTGACGGGCGTGTCTTCCGGGGGCCGGCTTGCGCCTCTCAGGCCTCCGGGGCGGCGAGCGCGGCGTCGACGTCCTCGTACACCCGGAAGACCTTCAGCGCGCCGGTGATCTCGAAGATGCGGTCCACCGGCGACCGCAGCCCGGTGAGGTCCACGTGCCCGCCCGCGGCGAGCAGTCGCAGTCGCGCCCTCAGGAGGAGGTTCAGTCCGGTCGAGTCGCAGAACTGCAGTCCCGAACAGTCCACGACGACACGGCCGACCCCGGAATGCGTCTCCAGCGCGTCCCGGAGTGGTTCCGCCGTGTCGTGGTCGAGCTCGCCGTCGAGCGTCAGGACGACCGTGCCGGGGCCCCGCCCGGGCCGGGTCTCCACGCTCAGACGGTCGGCCCGCGAAACCCTGGGCGTTCCCGTCCGGCTCGCAGCCTCCATGGGGCCCGCCTCCTTGCTCCTCGCTCCGGGAACCTCCGTGACTCGGAAGCCCCTCATCAGTCTTCTGCCCGCTTTCACCCGTTTCTGACATGCGGATCGGGGGAAGCCGCCGCGACTACGGTTCCGGCGGCCGGGGTAGCCGCCCGGCTGAAGGAGGGCGTCATGGCGCTGTTCGAACTGCTGGAAGTGGCCCTCGCTCCGGACGAGCGGGGTGCCCGGGAGCCGTCCCCGGACCTGCGGGCGGCCGGGGAAGTGGAACTGCCGGAGGGCGCGACGGTCAGCCTCGCCCTCACCTTCCGCCTGGCGGAAGGGGTCGAGGGCCTGGTCTTCGAGGAGACGCGACGGTACGCGGGGGAGGTGATCGGGACCCAGCGGACGGCGCTCGGCGGATTCCGGGCGGGTGGACCGTATGAGATCCACCTGCCGCCCGAGCGGCTGCCCGTCGGGCGGGCGAACTGCGGGACGTACGAGGCGGAGGGCCGGTTCCTCGATGCGGAGGGGCGCGTCCTGGCCCGGGAGGACCACCGCTTCCGCCTCGTCCACCAGGCGGCCCCGGCGGAGCCCACCGCCGGGTGACGTCAGGGGCCCCCGTCCTGGAGGAGGCCGTTCCTGAGGTCGCCGAGGATGCGGGTGAGCAGCCGGGAGACGTGCATCTGGGACAGGCCGATCCGGTCGCCTATCTCCGCCTGGGTGAGTTCCTCGCCGAAGCGGAGCTCCAGGATGCGCCGGTCGCGGTCGTCGAGCCGGGAGAGCAGCGGCCGCAGCGCCGTGAGCGACTCGATGAGTTCGTACGAGGGTTCCGCGTCGGCCAGGTGACGGGGGCTCGCGCCGGGGGCGGAGTCCTCGTCGCCGGCGGGGACGTCCAGGGACCGGGCGGCGTAGCCGTGGGCCGCGAGCTGGCCCTCGGCGACCTCCTCCTCCGTGAGGTGCAGCTCCGCGGCGAGCTCCGCCCGGCTGGGGCGGCGGCCGAGGCTCTGCTCCAGGGCGTCGGCGGCCTTCGCGAGGTCGATCCGGAGCTCCTGGAGCCGGCGGGGGACGCGTACGGCCCAGCTGGTGTCCCGGAAGAAGCGCTTCATCTCGCCGACGATCGTCGGGAGGGCGAACGCGGAGAAGTCGACGGCGCGGTCGGGGTCGAAGCGGTTGATCGCCTTGATCAGGCCGATCGTGCCGACCTGGACGATGTCCTCGACGGGCTCCGCGCGGTTCCTGAACCTCCGGGCCGCGAACTTGACCAGGCTCAGGTTCAGCTCCACCAGGGTGTTGCGGACGTACGCGTACTCCGGCGTCCCCTCGTCCAGCGCCCGCAGTCGTGCGAACAGCGCCACGGACAGGGTCCGGGCGTCGTCCGTGGAGACGGTGGTGGGCCGGGTGGGCTCGGGGAGCCCGTCCAGCGCCCGGCGCCGCGTCGCCGCCCCCGCGGGGGCCGTGCCCACTCCGGTCCCGGGGTGCGGGCCGGGGGCAACGGTCGTGGTGGAAGAGACGGAAGAGACGGAAGAGACGGAAAGGGTGGAACGGGAGTGGTCGGAGCGGTCTCCGGCGGTGGACATGTGGGCTCCTTCGACGGTGGCGAGGGGCCTGCGTCGCTGCCGCGAGGGCGGTGGCGGGGGTCCGTCGGTCGAGCGTCCTTCAGTAAGGATGCCCGTCTTGGTGTGGTTTGACACAGTTCTCCGGGGAAGCCGCAGAATGACGGCGCGCCCGCGCCGACCGCGGGGGCCAGGAGGAGGTGTCCGCGATGGACGAGGCCGGGCTCTCGGCGTACGAGCGGCGCGTTCTGGCGGAGATCGAGGAAGAACTGGACCGGGACGAGTCGCTCGCGCGCCGACTGCGCACGATGCGGCGTGCTCCGCGCCCGCACGTGCCCTCGATGGCCGGACTCCGCCGTCACCTTTCCTTCCTCGGCCTTGCCGTGCTCGGTGCCACGACACTGGCCCTGCTCGTCCTCGCCGTCGTCACCGAGGCTCCGGTGCTCATCTGGGCGTTCGGCGCCGTGTGGCTGCTGACCCTGGTCGCCACGCTGATCCGGGTCGTCCGCCGGACTCGGCGCCGGGGGGTGGAACCACGGAAGAAGGAGTGAGCCACCGGACTCCGGGCCGGAAACGACGGGCCGGAATCGACGGGCCGGAAACGACGGCCGGAAACGACAGAGCGCCGAACGACGGACCGCCGCCCCGGACAGCGTCCGGGGCGGCGGGCATGCATGGTCCGGGGTCGGCCTCACCAGCGGTACCAGCGGCCGCTGCCGCTCCGCATGAGGAAGCCGAGCAGCCACAGCACCAGGACGGCGATGGCGACGTACCAGAGCACGTGGAGGGCGAATCCTCCGCCGAACAGCAGAAGAATCACGAGCAGGACGAGAAGAAGGGCAACCATGGCGGCACCTCCGCTGCCTTAGCGGCCCGGCCGGTCGGTGTCGGCACGGGAACTGGATACCAGCGCGGTTGCCCCCTTCCCCGGAGAACATGCGGAGAACGTGCGCGCCGTCCGACCGGACACCGAGACGGGGCGGCACACGAGGTTTGCGGAGCCCGTGCGGGGTGAGGCGCAGAAGTGGCGGGGGCCACGACACCGGAGAGGAGACCCATCGTGTCGCCCGAAGGAAAGCTCCACGGACAGCACGTCCTCGTCCTCACCACCAACTACGGGACGGAGCAGGACGAGCTGCGGAAGCCGGTGGCCGCGCTGCGGGAGAACGGAGCCCGGGTCACGGTCGCCGCACAGAAGGACGAGACCGTACGGACCCTCGTCTCCGACCGCCGTCCCGGCGCCGACGTCCAGCCGGACACGACCCTCGCGAAGGCGAGCGAGGACGAGTACGACGCCGTGATCGTGCCCGGCGGCACCCTGAACGCCGACCGCCTGCGCACCGACGCCGACGCGCGCCGCCTCGTCTCGGCCTTCGCCGGGGCCGGCAAACCGGTGGCCGCCATCTGCCACGGACCGTGGCTCCTCGTCGACAGCGGGCTCGCCAAGGGCCGCGAACTGACCTCGTACCCCTCGCTCCGACCCGACCTGGAGAACGCCGGAGGAACCTGGCTGGACCGCGAGGTCGTCGTCGACACCTCAGGACAGCACACCCTGATCACCTCCCGCAGGCCGCGTGACCTCGACGCCTTCGCGGCGGCGATCGTCCGTGCCCTCGCCGGAAGCTGACCGGAGGTCAGCGGCCCGCGCCCTGCCCCACCCCCTCCTCGTCCCGCCAATTGGTCGTGATTCGGTGAAACCTTCCAGCTCCTCGTACCGTCCTCTCACCAGGGAGAGGGTCGGAACCGACGGGGAGTGGGGATTCCATGGGGCAGGGCAAGTACACGGCGCACATAGCCGTGGTGGCTTCGGCAGTCGGGCTGAGCCTGGCGGTGTGGGGTGCCGCGGCGCTGATGGACAACGAGGCCGCCGCGAGGAACGGGAGCGCGCCGAGCGCGCAGGCGCCCGACGGGAAGGCGAAGCCGCCGGCACAGGTGCGGCCGCAGAAGGTGCCCGAGAGCATCGCGCACGCCGCCGAGGCGGGGGGCTCGGCCGTGAACATCACCATCGACGACGGCCCGGACCCGCGCTGGACGCCCCAGATGCTCGACATCCTCAAGCAGAACGACGTCAAGGCCGTGTTCTGCATGGTCGGCCCGATGGCCAAGCAGCACCCCGACATCGTCAAGCGGGTCGTCGCGGAGGGCCACAAACTCTGCGACCACACCGTGTCCCACGACACGACGATGGACAAGAAGTCCGTCGCGTACCAGAAGCAGCAGATCTTCGACGCGAAGAAGATGATCGAGGACGCGGCCGGGGGCGCGACGGTCGAGTACTACCGGGCGCCCGGCGGCGCGTTCACCCCGGACAGCCGGCGGCTCGCCGCCGCCGCGGGGATGCGGCCGCTCGGCTGGAACGTGGACACGAAGGACTTCGAGCAGCCGGGCACGGCCTCGATCGTCAACACCGTCAAGAACGAGCTGTCCAACGGGCCCACGATCCTCTTCCACGACGGCGGCGGCGACCGCGCCCAGACCGTCGCGGCCCTGCGGCAGGTGCTTCCGTGGCTCAAGGAGAACGGACACACCTTCAGCTTCCCCGTCCGCACCAGGCCCTGACCCCGTCGCCCCGCCACGGCCCGATATCCGCATGCACCGGGCCGTGCGGGAATGACAGCATGCCGGAATGCTCCACGCTCTCGAACGTCTGGTCGTCCGCCACACCCATCGCCTCCCCCTCCCGGCAGCACCCGTCGAGGGCGGAGACGGCGAGGTCGCCGCGCGGCGGTTCGACGCCGCTCTGATGTCGGTCGGGTTCAAGCTGTCGGCCGGACTGCTCGAAGGGCTGGGCCGGCTGCCGGAGGCGACGGTCGTCGCCGTCGCCGCCCGCACCCTCGGCACCGTGCGCGAGATCGTCGGCGACCACGTCCGGCACAACGCGTACTTCATCGACTTCCCGGCCAACGTGCCCGACACCTTCGACTTCTGGAGGCAGTGCGTCGCCGAGGCCCTCGACGACGACACCGCCCGCCCCGGGGTCCTGGAGCGGCTGCGCACCGGCGTGCTCGACCTCCTCGCCCTCCCCTCGTACGGCACCTACCGCCACACGTACGAGGAGATGCTCGCCGCCCACGACGAACTGATCGCCGCGGCGGGCGACCGGCTGACGGTCCTGCACCCCGCCGGCACGCTCGACGAGGAGACCACCGCCCTCTATCTGTCCCTGGCCGGAAGCACCACCCCGCTCGGCGACGAGCACCTGAGCGACCTCGCGCTCCTCGCCGCCCACCGGGTCGACGGTCCGCAGCCCGAGGCGATCCCGATCCGGGAGCACCGCGCCGTCGTCAACCGGGCCCGTCTCGACGCCGGCGCGGACCTCCTCCTGGACACCGTCACCGACGTCCTGCGCCTGGCCTGCGCCCTCTCCGACGGAGACGTGGCCCTGCGCGAGCCGACCCGGTTCCGCGCGCTGTCCCGGCCCGTGCGCCGCGCCCTGCTCTCCGGCCTCGACGCCGTCGTCGCCGAAGCGCCCGCGAAGCTCGCCGACGTCGCCGCGCACCGCGAGGCCTGGAAGCGCCTCGGCGAGCGGCTGCACCCGCACGAGTACCCCCGGTGGCCCGCCGCCGCCGAGGTCTTCGCCGTCGCCCGGGGAGAGCGGAAGGCGCCCTCCCTCGACAGCCGCGTCGAGGAACTCCTCGGCCGCGGCGACGTCACCGGCGCGGCCGAACTCCTGACGTCCGCGCCCGGCATGCTGCTGCGCGCCCTGGACCGGCTGCTGCGCGCGGCGGACGGCCCGAAGGAACGCGACGCCGTCCTCGCCGCGTTCGAGAGCGCCGTCCCCCGGGTCTCCGGCCGTGTCGTCCTCTCGCTCCGCGAGCACATCCAGAACCGCACGGGGACGGCGGGGGAGCGGCGGGTCTTCGTCAACCGGCTCGGCGCCGCCTGGGTCACCGCCGACACCCGCCCGCCGCTGCCGCCCGCGGTACGCGCGCGCGTGTGCGCCGTCCTCGACGCCGAGACGCGGCGCCGGCTCCCCGCCCCGGGGCACCTGCTCGTCGACCCCGCCGTCCTGGACGTGGCGCTCCCGCTCAGCGGCCGGGCGACCGCGGCGGGGATCGGCGTCCTGCCGCGCGGCTCCGTCTCGCCCGTCGAGGGCGAGCTGCTGCGCTTCTTCACGTACTGGAAGCAGACCGCGGAGCGGACGGACTACGACCTGTCGGCGCTGGTCCTGGACGAGGACTACGCGACCGTCACCTGGCTCTCGTACACGGCCCTCACCGCCGTCGAGGGCGCCCACTCCGGCGACGTCACCGACGCGCCCGACGGCGCCTCGGAGTTCATCGACCTGCGGCTCGGCGCGGTCCGCGGCAGCTACATCGTCCCGCAGGTGAACCTCTACTCCGGGGAGGGCTTCGAGCAGGTCGAGGAGTCGTTCTTCGGCTTCATGCTGCGCGAGACCGAGCAGCGGGGCCGCCCGTTCGAGCCGCGCACGGTCCGGATGAAGTCCGATCTGCGCGGGCCCGGCCGGGTCGCGCTGCCGCTCGCCTTCGAGCGGGGCGAGGACGGCGGCTGGCGCGCGCGGTGGCTGCACGTGTACCTGCGGGGCAACCCGTCGGAGAACCGGGTCGAGGAGAACCGCGTGTCGGTCGCGCTGCTGCTCCGGGGCCTGCTCGCCCGCACCCCGCTGACGGTCCGCCACCTCATCGACCTGATGGCCCCCGACGCCGCCGCCACGACCTGGTGGGACGGCTCGACGCCGCCCGAAGGACCCGTCACGTACATCGGTCTGGAGCGGCCCGCCGGTCTGCCGGCGGGCTCGCGCGTCCTCACTCCCGAAAATCTGCGCGACCTGATCCCGGCCTGACTGCTACGGTGATCACGGGCGAGGCCATGAAGGGGCTTCCTTCTCAAAACCAATTGAACTAGCCCCTTCGCTTTCCTCGCCCCCTTCTTCTCGACGGTGGGACCCCCCGCTCCCTCGGCGGTGGGACCCCCGTTCGGACGGTGCGAACGGTGAGAGCGCGGGCCGACCGTGTCCCTCGGCAGGCGCGCCCGTTGTGAGGGTGTGACCTCAACACGACGCATCTCCTCGATCCTCGCCGTCGCCGCCGCCTTCTCGTGTCTCGGCGCCTCCGCGGCGTCCGCCGCGACCGCCGCCGACACCACCGGACCGCTCGGACCCAAGGTGAACCCGGTCAGCGAGCTCGACGCCCTGACCATGACCGGCATCCCCGAGGAGTCCCGGGGGCAGTTCCCCGGCATCGCCGGCCAGCTGAACGGCCTGAGCCGGGTGAACGAACTGGGCAAGCTCCGACAGCTGACCGACCTGGCGGCCCCCGTCACCGGGGTGCTCCCGGAGATCTCCGCCTGACCGATCCGACGAACCCTCCCCGACGCGAAGGTCCGGTGCCCCGACGGCACCGGACCTTCGCCGTGTCAGGCCTTGGCGGAGGTCTCCCGTACGGGGTGCTTGCTGAGGATCGAGACCCGGTTGAAGGCGTTGATGGTGATCGCCACCCAGATCACCGCCGAGATCTCGTCCTCGTCCAGGGACGCGCGCGCCTCCTCGTAGGCGCGCTCCTGCGCGAGGGCGTCGGCGGGAGCGGTGGTGGCCTCCGCGAGAGCCAGGGCCGCGCGCTCCCGTGCCGTGAAGAGCGCGGTGTCGCGCCAGGCGGCGAGGACGCCCAGGCGGCGGGTCGTCTCGCCGGCGCGCAGGGCGGCCCGGGTGTGCACGTCGAGGCAGTACGCGCAGCCGTTGATCTGGGACACACGGAGGTTGACGAGCTCCACCAGGAGGCGGTCGAGCCCCGCGTCCGCGGCGGTCGCGCGGACGGCCTCCGCCGTCTGGACCAGGGCGTGATAGGCCTTGGGGCTCTGCTTGTCGACGTAGACCCGCCCGTCCGCAGGGGCTCCTGCCGTGTCGCTCACCGTGCGCTCCTTCCCGAGGCCCGATGGCCTCGTCCGCCGACCGTGCGTGTCACCGTCGCAGCAGCTATCATCGTCCATGATTGTTGAAAATGGAACTACTTCCATGGAGGGGTCGGCAATGAGCACCACGGAGATCGAGGTCCTGACCGCGCGGGACGTCCCGCTGGGCGGGCCGCGGGCCATGACCGTACGGCGTACGCTCCCGCAGCGGGCCCGCACGCTGATCGGGGCCTGGTGCTTCGCCGACCACTACGGCCCCGACGACGTCGCCGAGTCCGGCGGCATGGACGTCGCGCCCCACCCGCACATCGGGCTGCAGACCGTGAGCTGGCTGTTCAGCGGCGAGATCGAGCACCGCGACAGCCTGGGCAGCCACGCGTACGTACGCCCCGGAGAACTGAACCTCATGACGGGCGGCCACGGCATCAGCCACACCGAGGTCTCCACCGCCCGCACCACCGTCCTGCACGGCGTCCAGCTGTGGGTGGCCCTCCCCGAGGAGCACCGGAACACCGCGCGGGACTTCCAGCACCACGCCCCCGGGACCGTCCGCGTCGACGGAGCGGACATACGGGTCTTCCTCGGGTCGCTCGCCGGCTCGACCTCCCCGGTCCGCACCTTCACACCGCTCCTCGGCGCCGAACTGCTCGTCGACCCGGGCGCGACCGTCACCCTCCCGGTGGACCCCGCCTTCGAACACGGCCTGCTCGTCGACACCGGGGAGGTCCGCCTCGGCGGCACGCTCCTGCACCCGGCCGAACTGGGGTACGCCCCCACCGGGGCCGCCACCCTGACCCTGACGAACGAGACGGACGCCCCCGCCCGCGCGGTCCTGCTCGGCGGGACCCCGTTCGAGGAGGAGATCGTCATGTGGTGGAACTTCATCGGCCGCAGCCACGAGGACATCGCCGAGGCCCGCGAGGAGTGGGAGAAGGCCTCCGACCGCTTCGGCGAGGTCGAGGGCTACCCCGGCGACCGCCTCCCCGCCCCGGCCCTGCCCAACGCCCGGATCGCACCCCGCAGGAACCCCGCGCGTCGCTGACCTGGGGATTTCTCTGTCGATCCGATGCGGGGGCGCGGGTGCCCGACTGTGCCTCAGGCTGTCATCGCGACTGTGGGAGGGGTGTGCCGCAGCCCTCCCGCCCCCCAGCGGCGGGATGAACTACTGGTCATCGAGGCGGTGTCAGCCCCGGTTCGATCGTCGAGCGGAGGTAGATCCGGGTGGTGCCCGGTGCGTACTGGTGAGAGAACACCTTCACGCAGTGGGCGAGGTGCTCGGCGTCGGGCGAATCCACGTTGTCGGGGCAGAACCCGCCCGTCAGCATCCCTTCGACGAGCGTCTCGGGCTCCGGAAGCCCAAGATGCGTGAATCCGGCCGCCGGACGGTAGTTCGTCGGTTCGGGCTCCATGTTGGGGATCATGCGGGCGCCCTTGGGCGTCAACGGGGCCAGGTACGCCTTCGCTTCGCGCGTGGGCAGGGTGAAGCTCAGCAGCCCCGTGTCGTACCGCTCGCCGACCTTGTAACCGGCCCGCCGGTCCGCGGCGTTCTCCGGGACGCGCAGGCCGATCTGTTCACTCATCCACGCAGGCGTGGCTCCAGCCTCCCAACAGCAATCCTTTTCCTCCTTGACGGAGTCGGACAGCCACGTGTCCGCCAGGAGGTAGAACGCGCCGACTGCCACGACGACGCCCCCTACGAGCCCCGCGGCCACGACGAGCAGCCGACGCCTCGGGCGCGCGCCACCCGGCCGCGCGCTGTCCACACCCCTCACCTGCCGGTACCTGCCCGTCCCTCGCGCGTCTCCCGGCCGTTGTCCGTACGGCCTCCCTCGCGTCCCGGCTCGTCGGGTTCCGGCAGGGGACCGGTGTTCGATGCCGAGGAGCCGAGATCGTAGTGCTTGGCGGAGCTGCTTCCTGACATGTCGAACTCCTGCGCGAGACCGGTCGTGTGCAGTCGTGCCATCTGGCCGTCGGGGATGTCCATCACGCCGAAGATGTCCACGCCCTTGTTCTCGTCCCAGTTGTAGCGGTCCCAAGCGTTGGCCTGGTAGTCGAGGCCGACCTTGGGGTTGCCGTCGGCGTCCGGGACGACCGTGACGACGCCGGTGACGTTCGCCCTCGTGGAACCGACCGCGTAGAACCAGTTCGGGTTGCTCTCCTTGGTGAAGCTGTAGTCATTGATGTTGGGCGTTTCCACGGGGATCGACACCGGCTTCCCGCCGTTGGCCTTGAACTCGGCGAGCGCCATCTCCCGCCATCCGTCCTGGTACATCCTGATGTGCTGGTCGATGTGCTTTCTGAAGCCGTCGTCGTCGGCCATCATCTTGTCGACGGGCAGGTTCATGGGCGTGCCGTCGTTGTCGAGGTAGTGGTCCATGTGGCGGCCCGCGTCGACCAGGTCCATCGCGTCAGCGCCTTCCGTGATGCCCCGCATCTTCGCGAGAGTGGCCCACTCCTGGAAGCCCGGCTTCTCCACGTCGTACGGACCCGACCCCTTGTCCGGGGCGTTCTGCTTCATCGAGGGCGTGAGCAGCCCTGCCGCGACCAGGTTGTCCTCCTGCTTCGTCCACAACTCTGCCCTGGCTTCCGGGCTCAGCGAACGCCACAGGCGTACCAGTTCGGCACGCTGTTCGTCGTTCGCGCCCTTGCCGAGCGACGCGAGCTTCGTCGCGCGGGGCAGCTGGTCCTCGTCGAGCGAGGTGTACGCGGCATGGCCGGCGTTGTGTACATCGCCACCGTGGCTGCGTTTCAGGGCCCGGGTGGCGGCGGCATCGACCTCGGTGGCATGGGAGAGGAGACCGGTGAGGGCGTCCGCGTACCACCGCATCAGGTCCTTGGTGCGCTGCGTCGTCCCCTCCGGGGTGCACATCGCCTCCATGACCCGGACGGTGCCGCTTCCGCCGTCCGTCACCAGCAGTCCGGGGTCCTTCTCCGAGCCCCTGGCGGCTTCCTCGGTGAGGGCCTTCGCGCGCTTCTGGATGCTGACGAGCTCCGTGTGGGCGTCTGCGAGAACGGCGTGGATGCTGGTGGCCTCGGACTTGAGATCCGTGATCTCCTTCACGGCGCCGGCCACGAACTCCCTGGTGACGTCGGCATTGACGCCCTTCCATCGGGCCTGTTCCGACGTGCGCAGCAAGCCGTCCCTGGCGGCGGTCTCCAGCTTGGCGAGGCTGTCGGTCATGGCCTTCCAGTCGCCGACGGCGGTATCGAGCTTCCCGAGGTCCATGGTCATGAGATCGCTGTACGTGAGCGTCATCGGTCCGCCTCTTTCAGCGCACGTACGTGGAGATCTCGGAAACCGGGACGGCGGTGCCGTCGCGGTGCCGCAGCGAGTCCTCGATGTGTCTGTCGTTCTGTGCGTATGACCTCTTCGAGTAGTCGAGGTGGTTCGAGAGGTGTGCACACATCTGCAGGACCGTCTTCACCTGCGAGTCCCACACGGAGAGTGTGGTCAGTAGTTCACCGCCCATGGTCATGTGCCGCGAAGACAACTCACGGGCGGCCTGTGCCGTCGACCCGGCACCGCTCCTGTCGCTGCCGGCGCCCGCGATATCAGCCCCTTCACGTAACCGCTCATGCAGCAGATACGCCTCGTGCCCCACGGCACCCAGGTCGTCCTGTGTGACGACCAGGTTCATCGACCCCGACCCTGCACCTCCGGGACCGGCCGAGTTGAGCCGAGTACCTGCCGACTGTCTGTCCCGCGACGCGGATACGACGACAGCCCAATCGTCCTCGAACCCCATGACTCCCCCACACTTCTCGTCAACGGATCACCGAAGGACCCATGCTAGGCGGGATGTTGGTGTCATTGCACATGCTATGAGGTGACCGTTCCTGCGCGACGAGCCCGATGCGTATCCCGCTAGGAGACCCGAGGGAAGATCAATGGTGCTGGTTCACATCCGCACAGTACTGGTCCCGATAGGCGGCTTCCGCGTCCTGTGCCGCACCTATGCCTCGGGGGTAGGGCGAATGCTGTGCCTCGTCGGCACTCTGATGCCGACTTCTGCCGACTTTGGTGGACTGTAGTGCACCTGACCTGCGGATACGTCTACGGATAAAGTAGTGGTGGAACGTCATCGGCCGCAGCCACGAGGACATCGCCGAGGCCCGCGAGGAGTGGGAGAAGGCCTCCGACCGCTTCGGCGAGGTCGAGGGCTACCCCGGCGACCGCCTCCCGGCCCCGGCCCTGCCCAACGCCCGGATCGCACCCCGCAGGAACCCCGCGCGTCGCTGACGCGCGGCCGCTCACCGCTTCCGACCCTCACCTCTCAGCGAAAGGCACCTCCCATGACCGAGCAGACCGCCACCGCCCCCGTCGTCCGGCGCGTGGACGCCCGCCACCGGTACGAGATCCTCGTCGACGGCGAGCGCGCCGGCCTGACCGCCTACCGCGACCGCGACGACCGGCGCGTCTTCTTCCACACCGAGGTCGACGACGCCTACGCGGGCCAGGGCCTGGCCGCGATCCTCGTCGAGCAGGCCCTCACCGACGTCCGCGCCTCCGGGATGCGCATCGTCCCCGTCTGCCCCTACGTGGCGAAGTTCCTGAAGAAGCACGAGGAGTTCGCCGACATCACCGACCCGGTGACGCCCGAGATCCGCGAGTGGCTCGACGGACAGCTGCGGCGCTGACCACTCCCCGGAGCGGGCACCCGTCAACACGACGCACGCGGAGGCGAACGCTTCCCCCGGATGGCCAGGAGCGCGCGGCCGGGTCCGTGCGCCCCCTGGGCCGGAGGGCCGAACGGGCGACCGAACAGGCGGGCCCGCCGCGCTTCTCTGGCCGACTCTCGATCGGTTGGCCGGAAGCATGCTGGTCATCGAGTTAAACATCGTTTCGAGCAAGATCACTGCAAGGAGGTAATGCCCTCGGACTCTTCGAGCGAGGCGGGCTCGGCGGCCGTTACTGTCCTCACCGAGATCTGGACGGATTCCAGGATCTTCGCCCCCTTCATCTTCTTTCACCGGCTTTCAGCGTGCTCGTGCGCCGATCGCCGCCTTTGCGAAAGAGAGCTCGCTCGATGACCGTTGACGACCGCCCGGACGTACAGCTGGAGCCGCCCCGGCAGTCCAGTCTGAGCACCGCGGCCGCCCGCAACCTCGCCACCACGACCAAGTCCGCCCCGCAGATGCAGGAGATCAGCTCCCGCTGGCTGCTGCGGATGCTCCCCTGGGTGGAGACCAAGGGCGGCGCCTACCGGGTCAACCGCCGGCTCAGCTACACGGTCGGCGACGGACGCATCGAGTTCGTCCAGGACGGCTCCCGCGTCCGCGTCATCCCCCGCGAACTCGGCGAACTCGCCCTGCTGCGCGGCTTCGAGGACGTCGACGTGCTGAACGCCCTCGCCGACCGGTGCGTCCAGCGCGACTTCAGCGCCGGTGAGGTGCTCGTCCAGCGCGGCGCTCCCGCCGACCAGATCCATCTGATCGCCCACGGCCGCGTCAACCAGACCTCCGTCGGCAAGTACGGCGACGAGGTCGCGGTCGCCACGCTCGCCGACGGCGACCGCTTCGGTGAGAACGCCCTCCTCGACGGCGACGCCGGCTGGGACTACACCGCGACCGCCGAGACCTCCGGCACCCTGCTGACCCTCTCCCGCGCCGACTTCGCGAACATCCTCAACTCGGCGCCGAGCCTCCAGACCCACATCCGGGACTTCAGCTCGCTGCCGGACCAGCGGCAGAACAAGTACGGCGAGGCCGAGATCGCGATGTCGGCCGGCCACAAGGGCGAGGCCGACATCCCCGGCGCCTTCGTGGACTACGAGCTCAAGCCGCGCGAGTACGAACTCTCCGTCGCCCAGACCGTCCTCAAGGTCCACACCCGGGTCGCCGACCTCTACAACGGGCCGATGAACCAGACGGAGGAGCAGCTCAGGCTCACCATCGAGGCGCTGCGCGAGCGCCAGGAGCACGAGCTCATCAACAACCCGGAGTTCGGCCTGCTCCCCAACGCCGACTTCAAGCAGCGGATCCAGCCGCACTCCGGTCCGCCCACCCCGGACGACCTCGACGAGCTGCTCTGCCGTCGCCGCAGCACCAAGCTCTTCCTCGCCCACCCCCGGACGATCGCGGCGATCGGACGCGAGTGGAACCGGGCCGGGCTCTACCCGGACACCGTCGAGCTCCACGGGCACCGGGTGCCGGCCTGGCGCGGGGTCCCGATCCTTCCCTGCAACAAGATCCCCATCAGCAAGGAGAACACCAGCTCGATCCTCGCGATGCGTCTCGGCGAGGACAACCAGGGCGTCATCGGTCTGCGCCAGACCGGTCTCCCCGAGGAGTACGAGCCGGGCCTGTCCGTGCGGTTCATGGGCATCAGCGAGCAGGCGATCATGTCGTACCTCGTCACGACGTACTACTCCGCCGCCGTCCTGGTCCCGAACGCGCTCGGCGTACTGGAGAACGTGCAGATCGCGCGCAGGCGCGACTAGGGCCCCCTCCCCGCAGGCCACCCCCACCCGGACCAGCCGGGCCGGGCCCGCGTGCCCGGAATCCGGGACGGCCCACCCACCTCTCCAAGGAGTCACGGATGCCCGATCCCGGGCTTTCCCCTCTGCAGTCCAGCCTGCCCGGCGCCGCGGCCTCGTTCACCGCACGGGTCCTCGCCGACGCGGCGGCCCACGGCCACGCCGTACCCCACCTCCCCGTCGAAGCGCCGGCCCTCCCCACGGCCCCCCACCCGGAAGCTCCGGCCGCGGCACCTGCCGGGATCCCCGCCGGGATTCCCGCCGGGCCGCCCACCGGGCTTTCCGCCGCGGCTCCCTCCGCGGCTCCCGCGGTCGCCCCCGTCGCCGAGGCCCCGTCGGCCCCGCCCGACCCGGGCTGGGTGCCGCGCGGTCCCCGCGGGCTCGGTACGGCAGGGCTGTCCCTCATGCCGCGTACGGAGCCCCCGGTGGCGCCCGTCGCGGCGCCGGCGGACGCCCTGATCATCCCGGGTCTCTACTGGCATCCGGTGCCCGAGCCCGACCCGGTGCGGGTGGAGGAGGTCAGCCTCCGCATCAAGTCATGGGCGGTCGACGAGGTCCAGCTGTTCCCCGAGGACTGGGAGGGCCAGTTCGACGGGTTCTCCGTCGGGCGCTACATGGTCGCCTGCCACCCGGACGCCCCGACCGTCGACCACCTGATGATCGCCACCCGGCTGATGGTCGCCGAGAACGCGGTCGACGACATCTACTGCGAGGACCACGGCGGCTCGCCCATCGGCCTGGGCGGACGCCTCCTCCTCGCGCACACCGCCCTGGACCCGCTGCACTCGACGGCGGAGTACCAGCCGGCGTGGGCGGAGTCGCTCCACGCGGACGCGCCGCGGCGCGCCTACCGCTCCGCCATGGACTACTTCGTCCGGCAGGCGACCCCGTCCCAGGCCGACCGGTTCCGGCACGACATGGCCCGGCTGCACCTGGGCTACCTCGCCGAGGGCGCGTGGGCCGAGACGGACCACACGCCAGAGGTGTGGGAGTACCTGGCGATGCGGCAGTTCAACAACTTCCGGCCGTGTCCCACGATCACTGACACCGTCGGCGGCTACGAACTCCCCGCCGATCTGCACGCCCAGCCGGCGATGCAGCGGCTTCTGGCGCTCGCCGGCAACGCCAGCACCATCGTCAACGACCTGTACTCGTACACGAAGGAACTCGCCAGCCCCGGCCGGCACTTGAACCTGCCCGTGGTGATCGCCGACCGGGAGTCCCTCTCGGAGAAGGACGCGTACCTGAAGGCGGTCGAGGTCCACAACGAGATCATGCGCGACTTCGAGGCCGCGTCCGCCGAACTGGCCGTCGTCTGCCCCGTCCCGAGCGTGCTCCGCTTCCTGAAGGGAGTGGCCGTGTGGGTCGACGGCAACCACTACTGGCACCAGACCAATACGTACCGCTACAGCCTGCCCGATTTCTGGTAAGAACGGATTTCATCTGTGACCAACACCGAGCTCCCCACCGTCAACGGCACCACCGCGTTCGTTCCCGGCCCGGCGACGCCGTACCAGGGAGACATCGCCCGTTACTGGAACGCCGAGGCCAGGCCCGTGAACCTGCGCCTCGGTGACGTCGACGGGCTGTACCACCACCACTACGGCATCGGCGCCGTCGACCACGCCGCCCTCGGGGACGTCGAGGACAGCGAGTACGAGAAGAAGCTGATCACCGAGCTGCACCGTCTGGAGTCGGCGCAGGCCGAGGTCCTCCTGGACCACCTCGGCGCGATCGGCAGCGAGGACACCCTCGTCGACGCGGGCTGCGGCCGCGGCGGTTCGAGCGTCATGGCCCACCAGCGCTTCGGCTGCAAGGTCGAGGGCGTCACCCTCTCCTCCACGCAGGCCGAGTTCGGCAACAGGCGGGCCAAGGAGCTGGGCATCGACGACCACGTCCACGCCCAGGTGTGCAACATGCTCGACACCCCCTTCGAGAAGGGCAGCATCGCCGGCTCGTGGAACAACGAGTCGAGCATGTACGTCGACCTGGACGACCTGTTCGCCGAGCACTCCCGGTTCCTGAAGGTCGGCGGCCGCTACGTGACCATCACCGGCTGCTGGAACCCGAAGTACGGCCAGCCCTCGAAGTGGGTCTCGCAGATCAACGCGCACTTCGAGTGCAACATCCACTCGCGCCGTGAGTACCTGAAGGCGATGGCCGACAACCGCCTCGTCCCGCAGACCGTCATCGACCTGACGCCGGACACCCTGCCCTACTGGGAGCTGCGGGCCACCTCGTCGCTGGTCACCGGCATCGAGGAGGCGTTCATCGAGTCGTACAAGGACGGCTCCTTCCAGTACGTCCTGATCGCGGCCGACCGCGTCTGACCCGACGGCGGTACGGAAGAGGGGCGGGCCCGTCGTCCGACGGGCCCGCCCCTCTCGTCATGCCGCTGCCGTCTCCTTGTCGGAGGTCTCGGAGGTCTCGGCGACCTCGGCGGCCGGTGCGCTCACCCGCTCGGTACGGGGCGCCTGGCCGGTCCGCAGGCCGAGCCGGGCGATGACCGCGACCAGCGCGAAGGCGGCGGCGCCGATCCAGAAGGTGAGGGTGAAGCCGGACTCGGCCGGCAGGGCCGGGACGCCGGCGGGCAGGTGCTCGATCGTCTGCGAGGCCAGGATCGTGGTGACCACGGCGCTGCCGACGGCGCTGCCGGTGGAGCGGGAGATCGAGTTGATGCCGTTGGCGATGCCGCTCTGGTGGTGCGGGACGCTCGCCATGATGACGGCGGGCATGGCCGCGTAGCCGAAGCTGACGGCCGCGCCGACGATCACGCCGGCGCCGATCACCGAGGCGGTGTGGCCGTGGTCCAGGGCGAGCCAGCCGAAGCCGACGGCGCCGAGGGCGGCGGCCAGGGTGAGTGCCGTGCGCGGGCCGCGGTGGCGGACGAGCCGGCCGCCGATCGGCGAGGCGAGCAGGGAGACGATCGCGCCGGGCAGCAGGAACTCGACGGAGGCCCGCAGGATCGACGCGCCGAAGCCGTAGCCGGTGAGGGCCTCGGGCATCTGGACGAGGTAGGAGACGCCCAGGAAGTTCGCGAACATGCCGAAGCCGACGAGGATGCCGGCCAGGTTGGCCATGAGGACCGGCCGGTGCACGAACATCCGCATGTCGACGAGGGGCTCGCGGACCTTGAGCTCGGTGAAGACCCAGACGACGGTCATGACGGCCGCGGCGGCGAAGCTGCCCAGGGTGCGGCCGGAGGTCCAGCCCCACTCGTGGCCCTGCGAGATGGGCAGCAGGAGCAGCAGCAGGGTGGCGCCGAGGGTGAGCGCGCCGAGGAAGTCGGTGCGGCCGCCGGTCTTGTGGCGGGTCGCGGGGACCAGGAACACGACGGCGAGCAGGGCGATCGCGGCGAAGCCGGTGGCCATCCAGAAGGCGCTGCGGTAGTCGGCGTCGGAGCCGGAGGTGAGCAGTCCCGTGGCGACGAGCGCGAGACCGCTGCCGAACGCGAGGGTGCCGCTGACCAGGGACATCGCGCCGGGAAGCTTCTGCGGGCGGACCTCCTCGCGCAGCACGGACAGCGCCAGCGGGAAGATCGCGGTGGCGGCGCCCTGGAGGACGCGGCCGAGGATCAGCAGGGGCAGTGAGGTCGCCAGGGCGGCGACGACGGAGCCGGCGACCATGACGCCGAGGACGGCGACGAGGGTCGGCTTCTTGCCGTGCTGGTCGCCGAAGCGGCCGAGCAGCGGGGTGAAGACGGCGGCGGAGAGGAGGGTGGCGGTGGTGACCCAGCTGACGTTGGCGGCCGAGGTGCCCAGGTCGGCGCGGATGAGGCCCAGGATCGGGACCGGCAGGGTCTGCATCATCGACACGACCATGGCGGCGAGGCTCAGCGCGAAGACGACGAGCGTCTCGCGCCGGGGGTCGGCGGCGGGCGGGGTGGTCTCGTGACTCATGTGTGGGGACCTTCTCGGTGCTTCACGTCGTAGATGTTTGATGTCATCAAGTAATACGACGACGGTAGGCCCCGATACTTGAGGAGGTCAAGTGAATGCTTGAGGTCCTTAAGTAAACAATTGATAATGTCAAGGATCGTGAGTACGCTCGAACCATGAGCGCGACGACCCCCGAGACGACGCCCACCAAGCTCCAGCTGCTTGAGCTCCTCGCCGCCATCGGCACGGCCCAGTGGCGCGACTTCGCCGCGGCCGCGGCCCACCACGGGCTGACGTCCACGCAGGCCAAGGTGCTCGCCCAGCTGAACGGCCCGCTGCCGATGCGGGCCCTCGCGACCCTGCTCGTCTGCGACGCGTCGAACGTCACCGGGATCGTCGACCGCCTGGAGGGGCGCGGCCTGGTGCGCCGTGAGGCCGACGCCTCCGACCGGCGCGTGAAGAACGTCGTCGCGACCGACGAGGGCCGGGAGGTCATCCGGCGGGTCCGCGAGGAGATGCAGGCGACCCACGGCGCCCTCGACACGCTCGGCGCGGAGGACAGCGCCACCCTGTACGCCCTGCTCGCGCGGCTGCGGCCGGGCATGGAGAAGAACGCCTGACGGGAGACCCCGCCAGGCGTCCGTGAAAAGCCTCAGTCCCGGCGTTCCCCGAAGACCCTCAGGATCTCCTCGGCCGCCAGCGTCGCCGTCAGCTCGCCGTCCCTGACCCGCCGCTCCAGGGAGGGCGTGACGTCCTGGACCGCCGGGTCGGCGCTCAGCCGCCGCAGCAGCTCCTCGCGGACCATCGTCCAGGTCCAGTCGACCTGCTGGTCCTGCCGCTTGGCCGTGAGGCGGCCGGTCGAGTCGAGGAGCGCCCGGTGCTGCCGCAGCCGCTCCCAGACCTCGTCGAGCCCCGCCGACTCCCGGGCGCTGCAGCTCAGGACCGGCGGCGTCCAGATCGCGTCGGCGAGTGGGGTCTCCCCTGCTCGAACGGAGTTGAGAGCTTGGGGATGCATGAGCCGCAGTGCGCCCGCCAGCTCCCGCGCGGCGGCACGGGCGTCGCGCTCGTGCGGGCCGTCCGCCTTGTTGACGGCGACCACGTCGGCCAGCTCCAGTACGCCCTTCTTGATGCCCTGGAGCTGATCGCCCGTACGGGCCAGGGTGAGCAGCAGGAACGAGTCGACCATGTTCGCGACGGCGGTCTCGGACTGGCCGACGCCCACCGTCTCCACGAGCACCACGTCGTACCCCGCGGCCTCCATCACCACCATCGACTCCCGCGTCGCCTTCGCGACCCCGCCGAGCGTGCCGGCGCTGGGGGAGGGGCGGACGAAGGCCGCCGGGTCGACGGCGAGCCGCTCCATCCGGGTCTTGTCGCCGAGGATGGAGCCGCCGGTACGGGTCGACGACGGGTCGACGGCGAGCACCGCCACCCGGTGGCCGAGCCCGGTGAGCATCGTCCCGAACGCGTCGATGAAGGTCGACTTGCCGACCCCGGGCACCCCGCTGATCCCGATCCGCACCGCCTTTCCGCTGTGCGGCAGGAGCTCGGTGAGGAGCTCCTGCGCCAGCGCACGGTGCTGGGGGCGGGTCGACTCGACGAGGGTGATCGCGCGGGCGATCACCGCCCGCTTCCCGTCGAGCACGCCCTTCACATACGTGTCGAGACCGATCACAGCTCGTGTCCGAGGTCGGCCGCCAGCCGGGTCACCAGGTCGTGGGCCGCGTCGGGGATCACCGTCCCCGGCGGGAACACGGCCGCCGCGCCCATCTCCAGGAGCGTCGCCACGTCCTGCGGCGGGATGACGCCGCCGACCACGATCATGATGTCCTCGCGGCCCTCCGCCGCCAGCTCCTCCCGCAGCGCCGGCACGAGGGTCAGGTGACCCGCGGCCAGCGACGAGACCCCGACGATGTGCACGTCCGCCTCGACGGCCTGACGCGCCACCTCGGCCGGGGTCTGGAACAGCGGGCCGACGTCCACGTCGAAGCCCAGGTCGGCGAAGGCCGTGGCGATCACCTTCTGGCCGCGGTCGTGCCCGTCCTGGCCCATCTTGGCGACCAGGATGCGCGGCCGGCGCCCCTCGGCCTCGCCGAAGGCGTCGACCAGGGCCCGGGTGCGCTCCACGGAGGGGGACTCGCCTGTCTCGGTGCGGTACACACCGGAGATCGTACGGATCTGTGCCGAGTGACGGCCGTACACCTTCTCGAGCGCCTCCGAGATCTCGCCGACGGTCGCCTTCGCGCGGGCGGCGCGCACGGCGAGCTCCAGGAGGTTGCCGTCGGCGCCGGCGGCGCGGGTGAGCGCGTCGAGCGCGTCGCGGCAGGCGGTCTCGTCGCGCTCCTCGCGCAGCCGCCGCAGCTTCTCGATCTGCTGGGCGCGGACGGAGGAGTTGTCGACCTTGAGGACGTCGATCTGCTCGTCGGACGCCACCCGGTACTTGTTGACGCCGATCACCGGCTGCCGGCCGGAGTCGATCCGGGCCTGGGTGCGGGCCGCGGCCTCCTCCACGCGCAGCTTGGGGATGCCCGCGTCGATGGCCTTGGCCATGCCGCCGGCCTGCTCGACCTCCTGGATGTGCTGCCAGGCGCGGCGGGCCAGGTCGTAGGTGAGCTTCTCGACGTACGCGCTGCCGCCCCACGGGTCGATCGTCCGGCAGGTGCCCGACTCCTGCTGCAGGAGCAGCTGCGTGTTGCGCGCGATGCGGGCGGAGAAGTCGGTGGGCAGCGCGAGCGCCTCGTCGAGGGCGTTGGTGTGCAGCGACTGGGTGTGCCCCTGGGTGGCGGCCATCGCCTCGACGCAGGTCCGCGTGACGTTGTTGAACACGTCCTGCGCGGTCAGCGACCAGCCCGAGGTCTGCGAATGCGTCCGCAGGGACAGCGACTTGGCGTTCTGCGGGTCGAACTGCCTGACCAGCTTGGCCCAGAGCAGCCGGGCCGCGCGCAGCTTGGCGATCTCCATGAAGAAGTTCATGCCGATCGCCCAGAAGAACGACAGGCGCGGCGCGAACGCGTCCACGTCGAGCCCGGCCTCACGCCCCGCGCGGATGTACTCCACTCCGTCCGCGAGCGTGTACGCCAGCTCCAGGTCGGCCGTCGCGCCCGCCTCCTGGATGTGGTACCCGGAGATGGAGATGGAGTTGTAGCGCGGCATCCGCTGCGAGGTGTACGCGAAGATGTCGGAGATGATCCGCATCGACGGACCGGGCGGATAGATGTACGTGTTGCGGACCATGAACTCCTTGAGGATGTCGTTCTGGATGGTCCCGGCCAGCTTCTCGGGCGGTACGCCCTGCTCCTCGGCGGCCACGATGTACAGCGCGAGGACCGGAAGCACCGCGCCGTTCATCGTCATCGACACGGACATCTTGTCCAGCGGGATGCCGTCGAACAGCTGCCGCATGTCGTAGATCGAGTCGATGGCCACGCCGGCCATGCCGACGTCACCGGTGACGCGCGGGTGGTCGCTGTCGTAGCCGCGGTGGGTCGGCAGGTCGAAGGCGACCGACAGGCCCTTCTGGCCGGCGGCGAGGTTGCGCCGGTAGAAGGCGTTCGACTCCTCGGCCGTGGAGAAGCCGGCGTACTGACGGATCGTCCAGGGCTGGTTGACGTACATCGTCGGGTACGGGCCGCGCAGGTACGGGGCGATGCCCGGCAGGGTGTCCAGGAAGTCCAGGCCCTCCAGGTCCTGCCCGGTGTAGAGCGGCTTGACGCCGATGCCCTCCGGGGTCTCCCAGAGCAGGTCGTCACCGCCCGCCGCCTTCTTGACGGCCGCGCGCCAGTCGTCGGGCCCGCCGTCGGCGGCCTGTGCCCCGAGCTCGATCCCGGAGAAATCGGGGATGGACATCAGGACACTCCCATGCGGTCGAGGGCGGTGGAGAGCAGGGCGACGGCGTCGCAGCCGGCGAAGACGTACGAGTCGACACCGGAGTACGCCGCGGGGCGCCCGGCCAGGAGGACGTGCTCGGCCCCGGCCGCGCGCAGCTCCCCGGCGGCGGTCTCGGCCCGCTCCTCGTACAGCGCGTCGCTGGAGCAGAGGCAGGCCTCGCGGGCGCCGCTCTCCTCGAAGGTGCCCTCGGTGACGGCCTCGATGCCGCCCGCCTGGAAGAGGTTGGCGGCGAAGGTGAGCCGGGCCGTGTGCGCGGCCGCCGGGCCGAGCGCGGCCAGGTAGACGCGGGGCCGGGCGCCGGTCGCCGCGAGGTGGGCGTCGGAGCGGGCGCGCAGCGCCTCGTACGCCTCGTCGCGCCGGACGCGGGGGAGGCCGCCGGAGAGCGGCTCGGGCGCGGGGGCGCGGTCGACGGGCTTCTCCGCGAGGTGCGGGAACTCGCTCACGCCGGTGATGGGTTCGCGGCGGGTGGCGAGCTTCCTGCTCCGCGCCGCCCAGGTCTCGGCGAGCCGCTCGCCGACCGTGCCGGAGCGCAGCGCGGCCTCCTGGCCGCCGGCCCGCTCGATCGTCTGGAAGAACTCCCAGGCGGCGTGCGCGAGTTCGTCGGTGAGCCGCTCCACGTACCAGGAGCCGCCCGCCGGGTCGATGACCCGGGACAGGTGGGACTCCTCGATGAGGACGGTGGAGGTGTTGCGGGCGATGCGGCGGGCGAAGGCGTCCGGGAGGCCCAGCGCGTCGTCGAAGGGCAGCACGGTGACGCTGTCGGCGCCGCCCACGCCGGCGGCGAGCGTCGCGATGGTGGTGCGCAGCATGTTCACCCACGGGTCGCGGCGCGTCATCATCACCGTCGAGGTCACCGCGTGCTGGCGCTGCGCGCCCGCCTCCGGGGCGCCGCAGGCGTCCGCGACACGGGCCCACAGGCGGCGCGCGGCGCGCAGCTTCGCGATCGTCAGGAACTGGTCGGCGGTGGCGGCGTAGCGGAACTCCAGCTGTCCGCAGGCCTCGCCGACGCTCAGCCCGGCCTCGGTGAGACCGCGCAGGTAGGCGACGCCGGTCGCGAGGGAGCAGCCGAGCTCCTGCGCGGCCGAGCCGCCGGCCTCGTGGTACGGCAGGGCGTCCACGGTCAGGGCCCGCAGGCCCGGGTACGCGTCGGCGCAGCGGCGCGCGAGGCCGGCGACGGACGCCAGGTCGTAGGCCGGGCGGCCGGTGCGGGCCTCGTGGCCCAGCGGGTCCGCGCCCAGGTTGCCCCGGGCGGCCTCCGGGGCGACGCCCCGCTCCTCGTACAGCTTCAGCAGTCGCTCGGCGGCCGCCTCCGTCTCGTCGCCCGCGTCGAGGACGACGGGCGCGAGGTCGAGGTAGACGCCGGCGAGGGCGTTGTCGAGGGAGGACACCGGGATGCCGCTGCCGCCGACGCCGAGCCACAGGGAGGTGACGCCGTTCTCCAGGTCGGCGAGGACGGCCTCGTTGTCGGCCGTCAGGTGCCGCTGGCGCACGTCCCAGCCGCCCACGGTGTTGCCCTCGGCGCGTCCGCCGCGCACGAAGGGCGCGAAGCCGGGGAGGCCGGGGTCGGGCGCGGAGTCGCGCGCGGTGTACAGCGGGCGGGTGTCGAGGCCGTCCTCAAGGAGGGTGGACAGGGCGTCCTCGGCGGCGGCGCCGGAGACCTCCTTGCCCGACTTGCGCAGGACACCCGCCACGAGGTGTTGCCACTGC
Organism: Streptomyces sp. R44; assembly: GCF_041053105.1. NCBI lineage: Bacteria > Bacillati > Actinomycetota > Actinomycetes > Kitasatosporales > Streptomycetaceae > Streptomyces > Streptomyces sp. R44. The sequence goes on from NZ_CP163444.1 coordinate 7,340,594, forward strand.
TCATGTGGCGCGTCTGGGAATTCGGACGCCAGGGAGAGCCCGTCGTCAGGCAGGACCGTCATGGCTCGGATGCTAGGGGAGATCGACAAAGGAGCAGGAGGGCGTACGACTGTGACCTTCTTCTCTTCGTGAAGATGAGTTAGGTTAGGCTTGCCTAAGTTTGACTGTCCTGAGTCCTGGTCTCCGTCGTCCTTCTCCCCGGGAGTACGTGCATGCGTCCCTTCAGCGCCCACGCCGCGCGGCCCACGCCCGCCGAACGCGTCCGCTCCATCCTGACCGCCGCCCACTCGATGACCGTCGTCACCGACGGAGTCCACCAGGAGGTCCACCTCCTCGACGGCACCGGACCGATGGGCCACCTCCACCTCCACGACCCCTCCGAGGACTGCCCCGCCGGACGCGCCGCCCGCATCCCCGTCCGCCTCGAACTCACCGACATCGCCCCCACCCCCGTCCGCCGCCGCATCCGCGCCCGCGTCACGCTGACGGGACTGCTCTCCGCCCCGTACACCTCGGAGGCCACCACCAGCACCTGCGTGGAGTTCGGCCAGGCCCTCCTCGAGGACGACGAGGGACGCACGTACGTCACCCTCGACGAGATCCGGGCCACCGACCCCGACCCGATGGCCACGGCCGAGGCGACCATGCTCACCCACCTCGTCGACCGCCACGCCCAACTCGTCCCGCTGCTCCTCCGCCTCGTCCGGCCGCGCCCCGAACGGGAACTGGTCCGCGCCCTGCCCCTCGCCCTCGACCGGTACGGCGTCACCCTGCGCCTCGAACACCGCGCCGGCCACGACCGGGACGCCCGGCTGCCGTTCCCCACCCCCCTCACCGACATGGACCAGGCCGGCCCCCGCATCCACGCGCTCCTCACCGCCGCCCGCCGCGCCTCCCACACGGACCACCTGCTCGCCTGAGCCCGCCGTCGAGGCGGCCTCCCGCCGAGATGCCGGAGCGCCCCGGCAAGCGCACCATGGACGGCGTAGGCCCGCGTGCAGCGGGTGCCGGAACCGCTCGGGGACTTCCCTATCCGGACACGGCCACGCCATGAACGCAGGAAGCCCGGCCACAGGCCGCCCAGCACCGTCCAGAGGCGTCCTCTACCGCACAGGTCACTGGTGCGCCCGCCACTTCATCATCGTCATCGCCCTCTGGCTGGCGGCCGTCGCGGGACTCCAGGTCCTCGACCGGGCCGTCGGCGGCGAGTACGAGGACAACTTCGCCCTCCCGGGCGTGCAGTCGGCCGAAGGACTCGACGTCCTCAAGGCGCACGATCCCGCCGCCGGCGGATACAGCGCCCAGGTCGTCCTGAACGACCCCTCCAAACCCCTCACGCAGGAGGCGTCCGCGGTCAACTCCGCCGTCGCCGCCCTCGCGAAGCTCCCGGACGTCATCGGCGCGCAGAACCCGCTCCCGCCGCCCGGGACGACACCGCCGCCGCTCCCGGCCGGGACGCCCAACGTGGGGCCGCTCTCCACGGACGGCAAGACCGCCTACATCACCGTCCGCTTCAGCGTGGCCCCCTCCACCCTGGGCACCGACTACCTGAACGGCGTCGACGCCGCCGTACAGCCCCTCCGTGACGCCGGCGTCGACGTCGAGTACGGCGGTTCGCTCGGCGAACTCGCCCGCCCGACCGCCGACGACCGCAGCAGCGAGGCCATCGGCTTCGCCGTCGCGATCGTCGTCCTCCTCATCGGCTTCGGCAGCGTGATCGGCGCCGTCATGCCACTGGTCACCGCACTGCTCGGAGCGGTCTGCGGGCTGGCCCTGCTCGGCCTGATGGCGGCCGCCTTCACCTTCGGGACCGTCTCGCCCACCCTGGCCACCATGATCGGCCTGGGCGTGGGCATCGACTACGCGCTGTTCCTCATCACCCGCCACCGCCAGAACCTCATGAACGGCCACGATCCCGCCGACGCGGCCGCCCTCGCGACCACCACCAGCGGCCGTGCGGTCCTCGTCTCCGGCTGCACCGTCATCATCGCCCTGTCCGGCCTCTGGGTCTCCGGCGTCACCTTCATCGGCAAACTCGGCCTCGCGGCCGCCTTCACGGTCGTCACCGCCGTCATCGCCGCACTCACCCTGGTCCCGGCCATGCTCGGACTCGTCGGCAGACGCATCGACCGGTACCACGTCCGCAAACCCGTCGCCGAGACCGACGCCGAGCCCGGAGCGCCCGCGCACGGCACCTGGCACCGCTACGCGCAACGGGTCGAGAAGCGCCCCTGGTGGTTCCTGACCGGCGGCGTCCTCGTCCTCCTCGTGCTGGCGTTCCCCCTGCTGTTCATCCAGCTCGGCCACATCGGCGACGGCGCCGACCCCGAGTCGTTCACCGACCGGCGGGCCTACGACCTGATCTCCACCGCCTTCGGCCCCGGCGCGAACGGGCCGCTCACGGTGGTCGTCGACCAGTCGGCCGTGCCGACCGCCGACCGGGCCGATCTCGGCACCAAGCTCAAGGACGCCCTGACGGGTGTCCCCGACGCCGCCTACATCACCCCGCTCCAGACCACCTCCGACGGGGACGTCCTCGTCGGCACCGCCTACTCCGTGGCCTCCCCCCAGGACGGCAAGACCACCGAACTGACCAACCACCTGGTCGACGACGTCCTCCCGCAGGCGGTGGCCGGCACCGACGCGCAGACCTACGTCACCGGGAACACGGCCGCCCAGGTCGACTTCCTGGACATCGTCTCCAGCCGGCTGCCGCTGATCATCGCCGTCGTGGTGGGGCTCGCCTTCCTCGTCATCCTCATCGTCTTCCGCGGAGTCCTGGTCGCGGTGAAGGCGGCCGTGCTCAACGTGCTCTCCATCGCCGCCTCGTACGGCGTCGTCGTGGCCGTGTTCCAGTGGGGCTGGGGCGGACCCGCCCTCGGAGTCAACGGCAAGGTGCCCATCGAGAGCTACGTGCCGATGATGATGTTCGCCATCGTCTTCGGCCTGAGCATGGACTACGAGATCTTCCTGCTCTCCCGCGTCCGCGAGGCCTGGCTCCGCACCGGGGACGCGAAGGCCAGCGTCGCCCACGCCCTGGAGATCACCGCCCGGGTCATCACCTGCGCCGCGCTCATCATGGTCAGCGTCTTCGCGGCCTTCATCGTCTCCGACAACATCGTCGTGAAGATGCTCGGCCTCGGCCTCGCCGCCAGCGTCCTCATCGACGCCACCGTGGTGCGCCTGCTGCTCGTGCCCGCCGTGATGACCCTCCTCGGCGGCCACGCCTGGTGGACCCCGCGCTGGCTCGACCGGATCCTGCCGCACCTGGACACCGAGGGCGATGAGGCGCTCCAGGCCGAGGAAGCGACCCAGAGCGCCGGAAGGAGGTAGGGGGCGGCACGCCCGCCGGAAGGACCGGGGCGGCGGACGGCGCCCCCACGCTCAGGACCGGGAGGCGGACGCCGCCTCCCGGGCTCTCAGCCCCGCGCCAGCTCGCCGAGCAGCTTCCAGGTCCGGCGGCGGTCGTCCTCACCGCCCAGGTCCGTCGAGGTGAACACCACCTCCGTCGCCCCCGCCTCGCGATAGCGGCGCACCCCCTCGGCGACGGCCTCCTCGTCCCCGATCAGGGCCAGTTCGGCCGCCCTCTCGGCTCCGGAGAGCTCGATCACGCGCTGGTACGAGGGGATCCGCTCGTACAGCTCGTGCGCCTCCGCCGCCCTCTCCCGTACACCCTCCGCGTCCGCCGTCACCACGCCCGGCACCAGCGCCACGATCCGCGGCGCCGGCCGGCCCGCCGCCTCGGCCGCCGCCGTCACCGCCGGGACGATGTGCTCGGCGAGCGCCCGCGGACCCGCGAGGAACGGCAGGATGCCGTCGGCGAGTTCACCGCTGACCCGCAGCGCCTGCGGACCCATCGCGGCCACCAGCACCGGCACCGGCGGCCGCGCCCCCGGAACGGCCGCCGAGTACGGGGTCGTCGCCGTCAGCAGCTCCCCGTGGAAGTCGGCCTCGCCCGTCTCCAGGAGCGGCCGCAGCGCGGTGAGGAACTCCCGCAGCAGCCCGATCGGCCGCTCGTACGGCAGGCCGAACGCGGTCTCCGTCAGATACCGGGTGCCGAGGGCGAGCCCGAGGTGGTAGCGGCCGCCGGTGGCGGCCTGGGCGGTCTGCGCCTGACTGGAGACGAGCAGCGGATGGCGGCCGAAGACCGGTATCGCCGAGGTCCCCACCTGAAGCCCGGGCACCTCGCGCCCGACGATCGCGGCGAGCGAGGGCGAGTCGTACGCGAAGGACTGGCCGAACCACGCCGAGTGCAGCCCCGCGTCGTACGCCTCTCTCGCGAGCCGTACCGTGTCGTCGATCGGAAGCTGCCGGGAGGTCGAACTGAGCGTCACTCCAAGAGTCATGCATCCGGCAACCGGCCGCGCCACGACCGGCATTCCCGATTCCGTGTGAACACCGTGTGGCAGGGATGATGGGGCACATGAAGACGCTCGCAGAAGTGGACGCACTGGCCGACCGCGCGCACGCCGGACAGGTCGACAAGACCGGCGTCCCCTACGTCGCGCACGTCCGCGCGGTCGCCGCCGGCCTGGAGCCGTTCGGCCCGCACCTGGCCATGGCCGGGCTCCTGCACGACGTCATCGAGGACACCGGGTGGACGGCCGGACGGCTGCGCGCCGCCGGGATCCCCGACGCGGTCGTCGCCCTCGTCGAAGCCGTCACCAACCACCCGGACACGCCCTACGGGGAGAAGCTCCGCCGCATCGCCGAGAACCCCGGCGCCACCCTCGTGAAGATCGCCGACAACGCGCACAACAGCCGCGCGGACCGGGCCGCGGCCCTGCCCCCCGCCCAGCGCGAACGGCTCGCCGCCAAGTACCGGGCGGCCCGGGCGGTCCTGTGGCCGGCGGCCGACCCCGCCGACATCGCGACGATCCTCCGGGTCGTCAACCCCGACCTGCTCGCCGAACTCACCGGGACGACCGGCCCGGCCTGACGGGCACGCGGACCCGGGACGGGCCCGAAGCCCGTCCCCGGCCGGACGGGTCTCAGGCCTGACGGCCCGCGACCCAGCCCGTCAGCTCCGTCGGGCGGTTGGTGATGATCCCGTCCACGCCCAGCTCGTCGAGGGCCTTCCAGCGGGCCGAGCTGTCGACCGTCCACACGTTCACGGCCACGCCCGCCGCATGCAGCTCGTCGAGCGCCGCCGGGCGCACGGAGAGACCCTTGTCCGACACGTTGTACGCGGCCAGGTGCAGGTCCTGGGCGACGGCGACCGGATCGGCGTCCAGGCTGTCGCGCAGCAGACCCAGCGGCAGCTCGGGCGCCAGCTCGTGGACCCACCGCAGGGAAGTGACCTCGAAGCTCTGGACGAAGACCCGGGCCGTCATGTTCTGGTCCCGGACCTCACGCACGATCCGCTCCACCTCGGCCTCGGTCTGCCGGCCCTTGATCTCCAGGAGCAGATTGCCGCCCCGCGTCCGCAGGTCCGTCAACTGGGCGGCCAGCGTCGGGACGCGCGCGCCGGCGAAGGCCGGGGCGAACCAGGAACCGGCGTCGAGGGCGTTCACCTGGTCGGAGGTCAACGAGCGGAGCGCGCCCGTGCCGTCCGTCGTCCGGTCGACGGTCGCGTCGTGAAGGACGTACGGCACGCCGTCCTTGCAGGGCTGGACGTCGTTCTCGATCCACTTGGTCCCGCCCCGCCGGGCGACCTCGTCGGCGACCAGTGTGTTCTCCGGCGCAGCGGACGAGGCGCCCCGGTGGGCGAAGACGGTCAGGGGAGCACCGGACAGCCGCATCCACCGGCTCGCCGCGGCCGCGCCCGAAGGCGCGTGCCGCTGGGTCGCCGCGAGCGTGGGCGAAGGCGCGTGCCGCGGTGCGCGCGGGGCCGACTCGGCGGCCAGGGCGGGCGAGGCGGAGAGGACCAGGGCCGTGGCGACCAGCGCTGCCGGGCCGTAACCGAGGCGCCTGAGGTTCCAGGACCGGGGCGCGCGGGGCGGGAGGTGGTTCATGGACGCAGAGCTTAGGGATGGACGGTGGCCGGGCCGGGGCCCCACACCGGACGGGACGTGACGAGTCGACAAAGCCCGGGCGCCGGCGGGTGACGCGACACGACACGACGTGCCGGGCAAGCCCCTTCGTCGAATCGTCCGGTCTGCGGCATCGTGGGTCATGTGCCCGCAGCCGCGCCATCGGGGGACCGCGGCCGGGCGTACCGAGTCAGGGGGACTCATGGACACCGGAACGGCACGGAGAACGGGCGGCGTCGCGGAGACGGCCGCGCCGCCCCGCCAGGAACGCGGACGGGGAGTGCTCGAAGGAGCGTTCGCCCTGCTCGACGCCCTCCGCAGGAACGGCGACGAGGCCGGAGTGACCGAACTCGCGCTCGCCTGCGGGGTGCCCAAGGGCAGCGTCCACCGGCTCCTCGACCAACTGGTCGGCCTCGGCGCCGTCGAACGCAGGGGCAACCGCTACCGCGTCGGCCCGCAGCTGTACCGCCTCGGCCAGGCCTGGGAACCGCACCCCGGACTGCGCACCGCCGCCCGCCTGCCCCTCCAGCGGCTGAGGGCCGTCACCGGCGCCAGCGTCGTCCTCACCGTGCTGCGCGAGGACATGGCCCTCACCGTGAGCTCGGTACCGGGCGAGCTGGAGCCGCTGCTCCCCGTACGCGACGGGATCGCCTTCCACCTCGACACCGCCGCGGGGAAGGCGCTGCGCGGACCGCTCGGGGGCGGGGCCGTGTTCGACCGCGAGGACGTCATGGAAGGGGTGTGCTGCGCCTCGCTGCCGGTCCGCGCCCCGGACGGCCGTACGGTCGCCGCGCTCGCCGGCATGGTCCCGGCCGGCCGCCGACTCGACGCGCTCGCCCAGGCCGTCGCCGAGGCGGGGGCAGCGGTCACCCGCGCGCTCGCCCGGGGCGGGCGGCGAAGACCGGTGCCGTCGGCCGCGCTCGTCCTGTAGTCCCTTGAATTCCGGGCCTGTTCCGCCCAGTGGAACGCGCGTAGAGCCGGGGCGGGCCCGCCGGGCACAGTAGGTGTCGTGCCGGGGGGAAACGGCACACCGGGGCCGCCGGGGAAGGCGGACCGGACACCATGTCACACGCGTGACCCGAAGTGTGGGGGGACCACATGCGCAAGAACCGAGTCGTCCGAACGGCCGCCACCGCCCTGCTCGGGCTCGGCAGCCTCGGCGCCTTCGCCGGCACCGCGCACGCCGAGCCGATCGACTACGTGAAGATCGAGCTGTTCGAACTGCACTGCCAGCAGAACAGCGAGGGCGACCACGACGAGGCCTACCTCAAGATCACCGACGCCAACGGCAACGCCGTCAAGGTCTGGCCCGGCAACGGCATCAAGTACCAGACCATGGGCACCGGTTACGTCCGCTCCATGGAGGACGGCAACGCCAACGCCGCGCTCATCCTCGGCAAGGAGCAGGCCCGCACCCTGACCCTGTGGGACTACGACTCCACCAGCAGCGACGACAAGCTGGGCGCCACGCTCGTCACCGGCAGCGAGGTCGGCGCCGAGACCCAGTGGCGCACCGTCGAGGGCTCCGGCGGCATCTACGTCATCGGCTACCGGGTCGTCGACATCTGATCGGGGACCGACACCCGGGGAAGGGCCGTGCCGGTCGCCGGCACGGCCCTTCCCCACGTCCGCCGTCAGTCCCCGTCGGGCGCGTGCAGCTCGCCCGAACGCGCCACCCGCGCGTACCAGCGGGCGCTGGACTTCGGGGTGCGCTCCAGGGTGTCGTAGTCCACCCGCACCGCGCCGAACCGCTTCGCATACCCGTACGCCCACTCGAAGTTGTCGAGCAGCGACCAGAGGAAGTAGCCGCGCACGTCCACCCCGTCCGACAGCGCCCGGTGCACCGCCTCCAGGTGCGCGTGCACATAGGCGGCGCGCTCCGGGTCGTGCACCGAACCGTCCGGGCCGACGACGTCCTCGTACGCCGCCCCGTTCTCGCTGATCACCAGCGGAAGACCGGGGTACGCGGCGGAGACCCGGGTCAGCAGGTCGTACAGCGCGCTCGGGTCGACCGCCCAGCCCATCGCCGTCGGCTCGCCCGGCGCCCGGTGGAAGGCGACCGCGTCCGCGCCGGGCCACGGCGAGTGCTCGCTGTTGCCGTGGCCGTCGTCCTGCGGCTTCTCCGCGCCCTCCGGCACGTGCGAGACGACCGTCGGCGTGTAGTAGTTGATCGCGAGGAGGTCCAGCGGCTGGTCGGCCGTCGCGGTGTCGCCGTCCCGGACGAAGGACCAGTCGGTCAGGTGAGCCGTGTCGGCGAGCAGGTCCTCCGGGTAGGCGCCCTCCAGCATCGGGCCCAGCCAGACCCGGTTGCCGACGGCGTCGATGCGGCGGGCCGCGTCCAGGTCCTCGGCCGAAGTGGTTAGCGGCCGGATCTCGTGCAGGTTCAGCGAGACCGCGAGCTGCCGGTCCGCCGGCAGCGAGTCGCGCAGGGCCTGGACCGCCAGACCGTGCCCGAGGTTGAGGTGGTGGGCCGCGCGCAGCGAGGCCACCGGGTCGGTGCGGCCCGGGGCGTGCACCCCGGAGCCGTACCCCAGGAAGGCGCTGCACCAGGGCTCGTTGAGCGTGGTCCACCGCTTCACCCGGTCGCCGACGGCGTCCGCGACGATCCCCGCGTACTCGGCGAAGCGCTCGGCGGTCGACCGCTCGGGCCAGCCGCCCGCGTCCTCCAGCTCCTGCGGCAGGTCCCAGTGGTAGAGGGTCAGGGCCGGCTCGATCCCGGCGGCGAGCAGCTCGTCGACGAGCCGGCGGTAGAAGTCGAGCCCCTGCTGGACGGCCGGGCCCCGGCCGGTGGGCTGGACACGGGACCAGGAGACGGAGAACCGGTAGGCGTTCAGGCCGAGTTCGGCCATGATCCCGACGTCCTCGCGGAACCGGTGGTAGTGGTCCACGGCCACGTCGCCGGTGTGGCCCTCGAAGACCTTGCCGGGCGTGTGCGAGAAGGTGTCCCAGATGGACGGGGTACGGCCGTCCTCCGCCGCCGCCCCCTCGATCTGGTACGCGGCGGTGGCGGCGCCCCACAGGAAGTCGGCGGGGAACGAGCGGACGGCGGTGAGCGGCCGGGTTTCGGGCGCGGTCATAGGAGAGGGCTCCCAACACGGGTACGGGGTGACGGAGACGGGTGGCCGGTCAGCTCTTCACGGCGCCGGCGGTGATGCCGCCGACGATGTGCTTGCCGAGGAAGGCGAAGACGAGCAGCAGCGGCACGGTGGAGATCAGGGCGCCGGTCAGCACCACGGCGTGGTCCACGGTGTGGTTGCCCGCGCCGAGGCCGGCGAGCGCCACCTGGAGGGTGGGACTGCCGTCCGGGGTGAGCGCGATGAACGGCCAGAAGAAGTCGTTCCAGGCCTGGACGAAGACCAGCATGCCGAGCACGGCCATCGCGGGCCTGGCCACCGGGAAGACGACGTGCCAGATGATCCGCAGGCTGTGCGCCCCGTCCATCCGGGCCGCCTCGACCAGTTCCACCGGCAGGGCCTCGACCAGGAACTGGCGCATGAAGAACACACCGAAGGCGGCGACCAGCGAGGGCAGCACGACCGACTGGAGCTGGTCGAACCAGCCGAGGTCCGTGATGATCTGGTACAGCGGGATCACGCTGAGCTGCGGCGGGATCGTCATCGTGGCGACCACGAGCGAGAGCAGCATGCCCCGGCCCCGGAAGGGCAGTTTGGCGAAGGCGAAGCCGGCGAGCGTGGAGAACAGCACGGTGGACAGCGCCACCAGGCTCGCCACGACCGTGGTGTTGACCAGCGCCTCGCCCATGTCGACCTGGTTCCAGGCGAAGCTGAGGTTGTCCAGGAGCCGCTTGCCGGGCAGCAGCGGCGCCGGGGCCTCCACGACCCGCTCCCCGGTGTGGGAGGCGGCGACCACGTTCCAGTACAGCGGGAACAGCGAGACGACGGCGGCGAGGACGAGCAGGACGTACGTCAGCGGACCCGCGTGGTGCTGCCGGCCGGCCGTCTGACGGAACCGGCGACCGGGCGCGGACGCGGCCGGGGGCGCCGGGCGGGGTGCTGCGAGTGTGCGGGCCATGAGGTCATCCCCCCAGCTTCTTGCGGTTGTGGCGGGAGACGAGCGCCTGCACGCCGCCGATCAGGAGGAGCAGCAGGAGCATGACCCAGGCGATCGCGGAGGCCTGCCCGAGCGCGCCGGTCACCCAGCCCTTCTCGTACATCAGCAGGCTCAGCGTCTGGAACTGGTTGCCGCTGCCGCCGCTGATCCCGACGCTGCCGCCGTAGAGCATCGGCTCACCGAAGAGCTGGGTGGCGCCGATGGTGGAGACGATGATCGTGAAGAGGATCGTCGGCCGGATCGACGGGATGGTGACGCTGATGAACTGCCGCCAGCGTGACGCCCCGTCGAGCGAGGCCGCCTCGTACAGGTCCTGCGGCACGGCCTGCATCGCGGCCAGGTAGATCAGCGCGTTGTAGCCGGTCCAGCGCCAGGTGACGATCACCGAGATCGCGATCTGCGCGGGCCACTTGGACGACTCCCAGTTCACCGGGTCGATGCCGATCCAGCCGAGCAGGCCGTTGATCATGCCGTAGTCGGTGTTGAACAGCTGGGCGAAGACCAGGGTCGCCGCCGCGATCGAGGTGGCGTACGGGGCGAGGATCGCGACCCGGAAGAAGCCGCGGCCGCGGAGCTTGTAGTTGAGCAGGTGCGCCAGGCCCAGGGCCATGAGCAGCTGCGGGACGGTGGAGATCACCCCGATGGTGAAGGTGTTCAGCAGCGCGTTCCAGAAGAACTCGCTGGTGGCGAGGTCGGTGTAGTTCTCCAGGCCCTTCCACGTCGGGTCTCCGCCGAGCTCGACCCGGTTCAGCGAGAGCCAGCCCGTGTAGAGCAGCGGGAAGAGGCCGAAGGCCGCGAAGGTGAGGAAGAAGGGGGCGATGAAGACGTACGGGATCGCCTTGATGTCCCAGCGGTAGAGCCTGCTGCGCAGGCCGCCGGGGGAGGGGCGGCGGCGCCGGGAGCCGGGGGAGGAGGGCGGTGCTGCGGGCGGCGGGGAGCCGGCCCGCTCCGCCCGGACGGAGGTGGCCACGGGGGCGTCCTTCCAGGTCGATGCGTGCGGTGGTGCGGACGGTGCCGGTCCGCCGCCCGGCAGGCGGCGGCGGACCGGCAGGCGCCCCCGCTACTGGTCGATCTTGTCGTCGACCAGCTTCTTGACGTTCTCCCAGGCCTTGGCCGGGTCGGTGCCGCGCTGCTCGATGTCGAGGATGCCGTTGTCGGTGAGGAAGGTCTTCACCTGGCCGTCGTAGCGGCTGATGGTGGCCGGGGTGATGCCGACCGCCGCGCCGGCGAAGATCTTGCCGACCGGGGTGTCGCCGAAGTACGGCAGCTTCGCCTCCTGGACCGCCGAGGAGAGGAGCGTGTCCTTGGACGAGGGGATGTTGCCGTTCACCGCGAACACCTTGGCGTGCTGCGCGGGCGCGGTCAGCCAGGCCGCCAGCTCGGCGGCCTCCTTGGTGTGCTTGCCGGACTTCGGTACGGCGAGGAAGGAGCCGCCCCAGTTGCCGGCGACCGGCGGCGCGGCGATGTCCCACTTGCCCTGGTTGGCGGGGCCGGCCTGGTCCTTGATGATGCCGGTCATCCAGCTCGGGCAGGCGACGGTGGCGAACTTCGAGTTCTTGAAGGCCGCGTTCCACGTGCCCTTCTCGTCGAACTGGCGCAGCTTGGCGGTCAGTCCGCCCTGGGCCGCCTTCACGGCGGTCTCCCAGGCCTGCTTCACGCCGGGGCTGTTCTCCCAGTCGAGCTCGCCGCTCGCGTTGGCGTACTGCACCGGGTCGCTGGAGACGACCGCGTTGAAGAGGCCGCTCGCCGAGTCGTGGAAGGCGGTGCCGGCGGGCGCCGCCGCCTTGTACTTCTCACCGGCGTCGAGGAACTTGGACCAGTCGCCGGCCCACAGCTTGGACACCTCCTCGCGGGTGGTGGGCAGCTTGGCCTTGGCGAAGAGGTCCTTGTTGTAGCAGATCGCCATCGGGCCGATGTCGGTGCCGAGGCCGATGACCTTTCCGTCGCCGGTCGTCGCCTGCTTGACCTTCCAGTCGAGGAAGTCGCCGAGGTTCGCGCCGCCCTCCTTGCCCAGGTCGACCCACTTGTTCGCCATGGCCGTGCCGGTCGCCTCGGCGATGTAGCCCACCTCGACGGCCTGGATGTCGGCGACGCCGCTGTTCTGCGTGAGGCGCAGCTTCAGCGTGTCCCAGTACTTCTGGCCGTCGGAGACGTTCGACTCCTCGATCTTGATGTTCGGGTGGAGCCGCTCGTACTCGGCGTAGAGCTTGGCGCCGGTCTTGTCGTCGTAGCCGAAGGAACCGAAGGTCCCGATCCGCAGCGTGATCTTCCCGGAGCCCTGGCCGCTCGTGCCGCCCTTGCCGCCGTCGTCGTCGCTGCCGCAACCGGTGAGCAGGGTCGTGCCGGTCACGACGACGGCGACCGCCGCGATCGCCGCACGGCGTCCGCGTCTGCTGCTGGAAGTGCGCATTCCACTCTCCTCGTCCAAGGTGGTGCTCTTTGTGCGCCAAGAGGCCCGGCCGGCTGATCGCGGCTCGGCGGCGCCTGCCAGACCCGATGCAAGGCTGTGTCGCTTCCCGTCGGGCCCGCTGGACCGGTGGGTCCGACGGTTCTGATGGGAGCGCTCCCACGTCGTTGCCGGAAGGTTGCTGCCTGGCGGGTGCGAGTGTCAAGACATGAACGCGGATTCGTTACCGGAAGGTTTTCCGGGGGTTTCGCGGCACCCTGCGGCCATCCAGCCGTCATCTCCTGAACGCGGGTGCGTGGCGCGGCGAGGTGTGGTGGGCTACCGTGGGAGCGCTCCCATTCCTCTGTGGGTGTCGATGAGCAGCGCGTGGTCCTACGAGGGGAGTTCGGGATTCGTGAACGGACGGCAGAGCGGCAGACCCACCCTGGAGCAGGTCGCGGCCAGGGCCGGGGTCGGCCGGGGCACGGTCTCCCGGGTGATCAACGGCTCCCCCCGGGTGAGCGAACAGACCAGAACGGCCGTCGCCCGCGCCGTCGCCGAACTCGGCTACGTACCCAACCAGGCCGCCCGCGCCCTGGCCGGCAGCCGTACCGACGCGGTCGCCCTCGTCATCCCCGAGGCCGAGGCCCGGCTCTTCGCCGAGCCGTACTTCCTCGACCTCATCCGTGGGGTCAGCGCCGAACTGGCCGAGGCCGACAAGCAGTTGCTGCTCACCCTGGTCCGCAGCGAGCAGGAGCGGCAGCGCTTCGAGCAGTACCTCGCCGCCCAGCGCGTCGACGGGGTGCTGCTCGCCTCGGTCCACGGCGACGACCCGCTGCCCGAGCGCATCAGGGAACTGGGCCTCCCGGTCGTGATGAACGGCCGCCGCACGGAGGCCGAGCCCGTGCCGTACGTGGACTCCGACAACATCGGCGCCGGACGCACGGCCGTCGCCCACCTGGTGGGGCGCGGCCGGAGCCGCATCGCGACCGTCACCGGACCCCTCGACATGTACGTGGCCCGGGCCCGGCTCGGCGGCTACCGGGCCGGTCTCACGGAGGCCGGCCTCGGCCCCGACGAGACGCTCGTCGCCAACGGCGACTTCACCGAGGAGGGCGGCCGGCGCGCCATGCGGGAGCTCCTCGACCGCAGCCCGGACCTGGACGCCGTCTTCGCCGCCTCCGACGTCATGGCGGCCGGCGCGCGCGGGGTGCTGCGGGAGGCGGGCCGCCGGGTGCCCGAGGACGTCGCGCTCGTCGGGGTCGACGACTCGCCGGTGGCGCGGCTCATGGACCCGCCCCTGACGAGCGTGCGGCAGCCCATCGAGGAGATGGGCCGCACGATGGCACGGATGCTCATCAGGGAGACCCACGAGAGCACCGGGGCTCCCGAGGAGGCGCGCCGGCACGTGCTGCCGACGGAGCTGATCGTGCGGGAGTCGAGCTGAGCGCGCGCGTACGGACGACCCCGGGGGATCCGGATCCCCCGGGGTCGCGCGGGGCGGGCCTACAGCGCCGGGTAGGCGTTCTTCAGGAGCTCCTGGAACTGGGCCGAGAACCACTTGCCCGCGAGCGGGGCGTCCGGCAGCGCGCCCGACATGCTGTTCCCGTTGCGGACGTTGCCCGTGTACGTCGGGTCGCACATCCGGTCGAAGCCCTTGCCCTCGTCGTTCGGGACCTCCTTGGAGGCGCCGTCGGACTCGCCCGGGGGCTTCATCCAGACGTACGCGTCGATGCCCGCGGCCGGGGCCGCCTGGGGCCGTTCGCCGAGGCCCGCGCCGGACTGGTTGCACCAGTTGCCGGGGTTGAGGCGACGGTCGTAGCGGCCGCCGTTGACGTAGGTGTCGACGCTGGTCGTGGCGCCCGGGCCGGTGGGCCGGGCGGTGCCGCCCCAGCCGTTGCGGGAGGTGTCGATCAGCATGCCGAGGTGGGCGTCGAAGCCGAGCGAGACCAGCTTGGCGCGCATGGCCTGGGCGTACGACAGCTCGTCGGTGTACCGGTTCCAGTCCACCCACTTGGACTGGCGTACGGAGACGCCGTTCACGCTGTCGTCGATGGTGAAGTGGTCCTCCTTCAGGGCGCTGTAGTTGGCGGTGTTGACGATGAAGCCGTGCACGTTGGAGAGCGTCGAGCCCTCCGCCGTGGCGGCCTGCTTGAAGAGTTCGGCGGAGGGGCCGAAGTTGTCGTCCCAGCCCAGCCAGCCGTGGTGGCCGGCGTCGATGTAGTTGTAGACGTTGGCGATCGCGCCGAGCTTCTTGAGCGCGTAGCCGACGCCGGTGATGTAGTTGCCGTTGGCCTTCATGACGTCGCAGTCGGGGGTGGCCGTGGGACGCCCGGAGACGTTGGTGACCAGGTTGGGCAGCGAGTCGATCTCGACGGTGGTGACGATCCTCAGGCCCGCGTACTTGGAGTCGGCGAGGATCGCGGCGATCGGGTCGATGTACTCGGTCTTGTAGCGGCCGATCTCCGTCGGGCCGAGTTCGCCGTTGGAGGCGAGGGCGGCACAGTCGCGGCCGGGCAGGTTGTAGATGACCAGCTGGACGACGAGCTCGCCGGATCCCTTCTGCTTCAGGGCCTCGTCGAGGTGGGCGCGCAGGCCCATGGAGCCGCTCGAACCGTTGACCACGGCGATCCGGTCCAGCCAGATGCCGGTGGGCTGGTTCGAGACCTTGGTGCCGCCGGGCTCGGCCGCGGCGTGGGCCGACCATTCGGGGTTCACGTACACCTTGGCGCCGGCGTAGGGGTTGTCCGCCTTGGTGCCGGCGGGCGGGGTGGTGGGCGGCGTGGTCGGCGGGGTCGTCGGGGGAGTGGTGGGCGGGGTGGTCGGCGGGTCGGTGGGCTGCGTGGCGGTGTTGCAGGTGACGCCGTTCAGCTTGAAGCCGGCCGGTACGGCATTGGTGCCGCTGTAGGAGCCGTTGAAGCCGAAGGAGGTCGAACCACCGGTCGCGAGCGCGCCGTTGTAGGACATGCTCTTGGCGGTGACGGCGGACCCGGACTGGGTGATGGTGGCGTTCCAGCCCTGGGTGACCTGCTGGTTGCCGGCGTAGGTCCACTCCAGGGTCCACGAGGACGTCGGGTCGCCGGTGTTCGTGACGACGACGTTGGCGCCGAAGCCGGTGTTCCACTGGTTGGTGATGCTGTAGTCGACCTTGCAGCCCGGGGTGGCTGCGCCGGCGCTGGTGCCGAAGACCGTGGCGGTGGCTCCGGTCGCGGTGACGAGGCCGAGGGCCGCCAGGAGGGCGGTGCGGCTGGTGCGGCTCATGGGGTGGGGGTTCCTCTCAGGAGGTGAGGGCGCGCAGATGGTCGCGCAGTCCGATGCCGAAAGCGGTGGGAGTGCCGTCGTACGAAGTGATCAGCGCGGGACCGGAGCTGCAGTTCCAGGTGTTCCAGGTCCAGCCCAGGTACGAGAGGCCGCGGTCGTCGAACCACTTCATGACGCGGTCGACGAACGCGTGTCCGCAGGTGTTCTCGCCGATCTCGCCCGCGAGGAGCGGCACTTGGGCGGCAACCGGGGCGAGGGTGGTGTTCCAGCACGTCTCGTCGGAGCAGGTGTTGAAGTTGTAGACGTGCCAGGCGGCGGCCAGATTGCTCGCCGGGTCGGTGGGGCGGTACGTGAGCCACTGGCTCAGGTCGTTGGAGTACGCCAGGCCCGGGACGAGGACGAGGTTCTTCGCCCCCGTGGCGCGGACGGCGTCCACCAGGTCCTGCATGCCGGCGACCTCGTATCCGATGCCGGGGCAGCTGCCGCCGTCACGCCAGCAGGTCCAGGCCTGTGCCGCCGTGGAGGTCGCCCGGTCCGGATAGGGCTCGTTGAACAGGTCGAAGGCGACGCGCCTGTCGTTCTTGAAGGTGTTCGCGACCGAGGTCCAGAACGCCGGGGTGTACTGGGCGTCGGGCATCGGCTTCTGGCAGGTGGCGTGCACGTCGGAGCAGCCGGACGAGTTCCCGGTGTACTGGCCGTGGGTCCAGTGCAGTTCGACCACGGGGGTCAGGCCGTGGGCGAGCACCTTGGCCACCAGGTCCTTGACGGCGGCGACGTAATGCGCGCCCCGGTACTCGGGCTTGATGTGGTCGAGGCCGAGCCAGCACTCCTCGTTGAGGGGGATGCGGACGGTGTCGGCCTTCCAGTCGGCGATGGCCTGGACGGAGGCGTCGTCGACCGGTCCGTCGAAGAAGCCGTAGCCCTGGACGCACATGAACTCGCCGCCGGAGCGGTTGACGCCGAGGAGGCGACGGGTGGCGCCGTTCTGGTCGGTGAACCTGTTGCCGGAGACGGTCAGTTCGGGCGCGCCGGGGACGGGGGTCGGGGGTGTGGTCGGTGGGGTCGTCGGCGGCGGCGTGGTCGGGGGAGTGGTGGGCGGGGTCGTCGGGGTGGTCGGCGTGGGGGTCGGTGCCGGCCCGTCCGTGGTGCAGGGCGTGCCGTTGAGCGTGAATGCGGTGGGAGCCGTGTTGGCTCCCGTCCATGACGCGATGAAGCCGCCCGAGACCTTCGCGCCCGTGCCGAGCGTGCCGTTCCAGCTCTCGTTGACGACCGTGACGGACGCCCCGGTCTGGGACCACGTGCCGCCCCAGCCCTGACTGACCACCTGGCCGGCCGGGAAGCCGAAGCCGAGGCTCCAACTGGTCAGCGCGGCACTGTTGTTGGTGATGGTCACGGCACCCCGGTAGCCGCCGGCCCACTGGCCGGCGACCGAGTACTCCACCGTGCAGGCGGGTGCGGCCGATGCTCCGGCGGCCGTACCCACGACGGCGAGAGCGGTGCTCGCCATCGTGAGCGCCGCTCCTGCGAGCAGCGCGGAAAGACGTGGGGGATGTCGCATGAGCGAGTCCTCACAGCGAGGGCACACCCCTGACGGTGTGCCGACTGGATGGAATCGCTCCCACTGGGTCGGGCAGACCGTAGCGTCAACAGCCGCCAAGGAAAAGAGGAGTTGGGTAAATTCCCCGGCTTTTGACTTCGACTTCCTCACACACCTTGACGGCGTGGTGCCCCAACTGCACAGTGGGAGCGCTCCCACTGGTTCAAAGCTTGACTGTCGCACCTTCGAGCTCTTCGCATCCCCACCTCCCGAGCCGCGAGGAGAACCATCCGCATGTCACGCCTTCGACCGAGAATCGGCCCGAGCATCCGACCCGGCATCCGTCCGAGAACGAGCCCGCGCCTGCGGCTGACCGCCCTGGCCGCATCGCTCTCCCTGCCCCTCGGCCTCACCGCCGTCGGTGCCCCCGCGGCCCAGGCCGCCGCCGTCCAGTGCAGCGTCGACTACAAGGCCAACGACTGGGGTTCGGGCTTCACCGCCGAACTCACGCTCACCAACCGGGCCGCCGAGCCCCTGAACGGCTGGACGCTGACGTACTCCTACGCCGGCGACCAGAAGCTCACCAACGGCTGGAGCGGCGTCTGGTCGCAGTCCGGCAGGAACGTCACGGTGACCAACACCTCCTGGAACGGCACCCTCGCCGCGGGCGCCGCCCTCACCACCGGCGCCCAGTTCACCTACAGCGGGACCAACGCGGCCCCCACCGGCTTCGCCGTCAACGGCACCACCTGCGCCGGCGCCCATCAGCCCCCGGTCGCGGTCCTGACCAGCCCGGCCCCGGGAGCCGTCTACACCGAGGGCGACGCGGTGCCGCTCGCCGCCACCGCCGCCGCGGCCGACGGCGCCACGGTCGGCAAGGTGGAGTTCTACAGCGACACCACCCTGCTCGGCACCGACACCACCGCGCCCTTCAGCTACAGCGCGGCCGGTCTCGCCACCGGCGCCCACTCCCTCTACGCCAAGGCCTACGACAGCCTCGGCGCCTCCGCCGAGTCGGCCCCCGTCGGCATCACGGTCGCCGCAGGCCCCGCGCTCGTCGCCTCCCCGAGCCGACTCGGCGTACGGCAGGGCGGCACCGGCACCTTCGACCTGAAGCTCTCCACCGCGCCCACCACCAACGTCGCGGTGAGCGTCGCCCGCACCTCCGGCAACACCAACCTCACCGCGACCCCGGCGAGCCTCACCTTCACCCCGGCGAACTGGAACACCGCCCAGAAGGTGACCGTCGCCGCCGCGGCCACCGGCACCGGCTCCGCCGTCTTCACCGCGACCGCCCCCGGCCACGCCAAGGCCGAGGTCACCGTCGCCCAGCTGGCCGCGAACTCCACGTACGACGCGCGCTTCCTCGACCTCCACGGGAAGATCACCGACCCGGCCAACGGCTACTTCTCGCCCGAGGGCATCCCGTACCACTCCGTCGAGACCCTGATCGTCGAGGCCCCCGACCACGGGCACGAGACGACCTCGGAGGCGTACAGCTACCTCATCTGGCTCCAGGCCATGTACGGCAAGATCACCGGCGACTGGACCAAGTTCAACGGCGCCTGGGACACCATGGAGAAATTCATGATCCCCACCCACGCCGACCAGCCCACCACCTCCTCCTACAACGCCTCCAAGCCGGCCACGTACGCCCCCGAGTGGGACCTTCCCTCGCAGTACCCGGCGAAGCTCGACTCCGGAGTCACCTCCGGCTCCGACCCGATCGCCGGCGAGCTCAAGAGCGCCTACGGCACCGACGACATCTACGGCATGCACTGGATCCAGGACGTCGACAACGTCTACGGCTACGGCAACGAGCCCGGGAAGTGCTCCGCGGGACCGACGGCGACCGGCCCCTCGTACATCAACACCTTCCAGCGCGGCCCGCAGGAGTCCGTCTGGGAGACCGTCACCCACCCCACCTGCGACAACTTCTCCTTCGGCGGCAAGAACGGCTATCTGGACCTCTTCACCGGTGACTCCTCCTACGCCAAGCAGTGGAAGTTCACCGACGCCCCCGACGCCGACGCCCGCGCCGTCCAGGCCGCCTACTGGGCCGACCTGTGGGCCAAGGAGCAGGGCAAGGGCGCCCAGGTGTCCGCGACCGTCGGCAAGGCCGCCAAGATGGGTGACTACCTGCGGTACGCCATGTTCGACAAGTACTTCAAGAAGGTCGGCGGCTGCGTCGGACCGACCGCCTGCCCGGCCGGCACCGGCAAGGACAGCGCCCACTACCTGCTGTCCTGGTACTACGCCTGGGGCGGCGCCACCGACACCTCCGCCGGCTGGTCCTGGCGCATCGGCTCCAGCCACAACCACAGCGGCTACCAGAACCCCCTCGCCGCCTACGCCCTGAGCTCGTACGCCCCGCTCAAGCCCAAGTCGGCGACGGGCGCGGCGGACTGGGCGACCAGCCTCGGCCGGCAGCTGGAGTTCTACCGCTGGCTCCAGTCGGACGAGGGCGCCATCGCGGGCGGCGCCACCAACAGCTGGCAGGGGCGCTACGCCACCCCGCCGGCCGGTACCCCCACCTTCCACGGCATGTACTACGACGAGAAGCCCGTCTACCACGACCCGGCGTCGAACCAGTGGTTCGGCTTCCAGGCCTGGTCGATGGAGCGGGTCGCCGAGTACTACCAGCAGACCGGCGACGCCAAGGCGAAGACCGTCCTCGACAAGTGGGTCTCCTGGGCCCTGTCGAAGACCACGATCAACCCCGACGGCACCTACCGCGTCCCCTCCACCCTCCAGTGGTCCGGCGCGCCCGACACCTGGAACGCGGCGAGCCCCGGCGCCAACGCCGGACTCCACGTCACCGTCGCCGACTACACCGACGACGTCGGTGTCGCCGCCGCCTACGCCAAGACGCTCACCTACTACGCGGCCAGGTCCGGCCACGCCGAGGCCAAGCGCGTCGCCAAGGCCCTCCTCGACGGCATGTGGGACCACCACCGGGACCCGCTGGGCATCGCCGTCCCGGAGACCCGCGCCGACTACAACCGCTTCGACGACCCCGTGTACGTGCCGAGCGGCTGGACCGGCAGCATGCCGAACGGCGACGTGGTGAACTCCTCGTCGACCTTCGCCTCGATCCGTTCCTTCTACAAGAACGACCCGGCCTGGCCGAAGGTCGAGGCCTACCTGGCGGGCGGCGCCGCGCCCGTCTTCACCTACCACCGGTTCTGGGCCCAGGCGGACATCGCCCTGGCCATGGGCTCGTACGCGGAGCTCCTCGAATAGCAGCCCGCCCCGCGAGAGCGGGCTCCGCGTACGACGAGGCCGGGCGGCCCCCTTCTCGGGGGTCCGCCCGGCCCACGGCTGCCGGGAGTCCGCTCAGCTCGGGGTGCCGACCTCCTCCACGCCGAGGTACATCACCGAGGGGTGGACGGGGTTGAAGGCGATGGCGGAGACGCCGTCGAAGGCGTTGTGGGTCCTGGTGACCCGTGCCCGTGGCCGCGTCGAGGCGGAAGAGGTCGGTGCCGTAGCCCATGAAGTGCGTGCCGTACTCGAAGTGGAGGACGTTCGGGTCGGCGCTGGAGCTCGCTGTTGCGGGTGGCGAGGAGCGTGTCTGCCGTACCGAGTGCGACGAGACCGTGCGTGTAGCTGACGGGCTTGAGCGTGCCGGTGGTGCCGGCGACGGTCGCTCCGCCGTCGGCGGCCGTGATGACGGCGGTACCGGTTCGCTTCATGGGTTGCCTCCCTTCGGGGTGGGGCGCACAGGCGCTTGTTGTCGACCCGTTGACGGCTCGGGTCTCCGCTCCTACGTTCTCGTTCGGACATACGGCTATTGGTCGATATTTCGAACGCCCCCAGTGAGAGGCAATCGCATGTCACTTCCCGAGCCCGCCGCCCGTTTCGCCCTCGACCCCGACTTCACCGTCGGCCCCGTCGACCCCCGTCTCTTCGGCTCCTTCGTCGAGCACCTCGGGCGCTGCGTCTACACCGGCCTCCACGAGCCCGGCCACCCCGCCGCCGACGAGGACGGGCTGCGCACCGACGTCCTGGAACTCGTCCGCGAGCTCGGCGTCACCGCCGTCCGCTACCCCGGCGGCAACTTCGTCTCCGGACACCGCTGGGAGGACGGGGTCGGCCCGGTCGAACAGCGGCCGCGCCGGCTCGACGTCGCCTGGCGGTCCACCGAGACCAACCGCTTCGGCCTGGGCGAGTTCATGGCCTTCCTGCGGAAGCTCGGCCCGCTGGCCGAGCCGATGATGGCGCTCAACCTCGGCACCCGGGGCATCACCGAGGCCATGGACCTCGTCGAGTACGCCAACCACCCCGGCGGCACCGAACTCTCCGACCTGCGCATCGCCCACGGCGACAAGGACCCCTTCGGCATCCGCCTGTGGTGCCTCGGCAACGAGATGGACGGCACCTGGCAGACCGGCCACAGGACGGCGGAGGAGTACGGCCGGCTCGCCGCCCGGACCGCACGGGCCCTGCGCCGGATCGACCCCGGGCTCGAACTCGTCGCCTGCGGCAGCTCCGGGCGCGGCATGCCGACCTTCGCCGCCTGGGAGGCCACCGTCCTCGCGGAGACGTACGAGGTCGTCGACCACGTCTCGCTGCACGCCTACTACGAGGAGACCGACGGCGACCGCGACTCCTTCCTCGCCTCCGCCGTCGACATGGAGGCCTTCATCGAGGAGGTCGTCGCCACCTGCGACCACGTCGGCGCCCGGCTGAAGTCCCCCAGGAAGCTCACCCTCTCCTTCGACGAGTGGAACGTCTGGTACCAGCGCCGGCCCCATCCGCACCCGGTGGAGGACTGGCAGGAGGCACCGCGTCTCCTGGAGGACGTCTACACCGTCACCGACGCCGTCGTCCTCGGCAGCCTCCTGATCGCCCTGCTGCGTCACGCCGACCGCGTCGCGGTCGCCTGCCTCGCCCAACTGGTCAACGTGATCGCCCCGATCATGACCGAGCCCGGCGGTCCCGCCTGGCGCCAGACGACCTTCTTCCCCTTCGCCCAGGCGTCCCGGTACGGCCGGGGGACCGTGCTCGACGTGCGCGTGACCTCGCCGACGTACCCCACGGACCGCTTCGGGGACGTCCCGCTGCTGCACGCCACGGCCGTGCGCGGCGAGGACGGCGCGGTGACGGTCTTCGCCGTCAACCGCGGCCGGAACGCGCCCCTGCCGCTGGAGGTGGCCCTGCGCGGTCTCGATCTGAGCCGGGTCGTGGAGCACAGTGCGCTCGCCGACGCGGACCCGGAGGCCCGCAACACCCTCGACGCACCGGAGCGGGTCGCGCCGCACGCGGTGGAGGGCACGCGCGTCGAGGACGGGGTGCTGAGGGCCGTCCTGGAGCCGATGTCCTGGAACGTCGTACGGCTGGTCTGACGAGCGGAGGAGGGCGGAGCGGGGTGCGACGTGAGGGTTCGGCAATACCCGCGTCATACGAAACACCGCGGAAACTTCCGTGTACGCATCGCGAAATGCGCCGCCACGAGGCTCTCCCCCAACCCGTAGGAGGAGACCTTCGATGCCCCTCGCCGCCGCACCCCGGCTCGACACCGGCGACACCGCCTGGCTGCTCGTCGCCACCGCGCTCGTTCTGCTCATGACCCCCGGTCTTGCCCTGTTCTACGGGGGCATGGTCCGTACGAAGAGCGTCCTCAACATGCTGATGATGAGCTTCGTGTCCATCGCCCTCGTCACGGTCGTCTGGCTGGTCGCGGGTTACTCGCTCGCGTTCGACGACGACGCCTTCGCCGGTCTGATCGGCGGCCTCGGGCACCTCGGTCTGGCGGGCATCGGTCCGGACACCCTCACCGGCACGGTTCCCACGTTCCTCTTCACCACCTTCCAGCTGACGTTCGCGATCATCACGGCGGCGCTGATCAGCGGCGCGGTCGCGGATCGCACCCGATTCGCGGGCTGGCTCGTCCTCGTGCCGGTGTGGACGCTGCTCGTATACGTTCCCGTGGCGCACTGGGTGTGGGGTCCCGGCGGCTGGATCGCCCACTCGCTGGGCGCCCTCGACTTCGCGGGCGGACTCGTCGTCGAAATCGCGTCGGGCGCCTCCGGCCTCGCGCTGTGCCTGGTGATCGGCCCGCGCATCGGCTTCAAGAAGGAGGCGATGCGGCCGCACAACCTGCCGATGGTGCTGCTCGGCGCCGGGCTCCTCTGGTTCGGCTGGCTCGGCTTCAACGGCGGTTCGGCGCTCGGTGCGAACGGCCTGGCCGCCGCGTCCCTCCTCAACACGCTCGTCGCCGGGTGCACCGGCCTGCTCGGCTGGCTCTTCGTCGAGCAGCGGCGCGACGGCCACCCGACCACGTTCGGCGCGGCGTCCGGCGCGGTCGCGGGGCTCGTGGCGATCACTCCGGCGTGCGGGGTCGTCGCGATGCCGGGGGCGGCGGCGGTCGGTCTCGCCGCGGGCGTCGTCTGCTCGTACGCGGTCGCCTGGAAGTTCCGCTTCGGGTACGACGACTCGCTCGACGTCGTGGGCGTGCACTTCGCCGGTGGTGTCGTCGGCACGCTGCTCATCGGCCTGTTCGCGACGTCGGAGATGACCGGCGGCAAGGAGGGGCTGTTCCACGGCGGCGGGCTCGCCCAGCTCGGTCGGCAGGCCCTCGCGGTGGCGGTCGTGGCGGCGTACACCTTCCTCGTCACGTACGGGATCGGCAAGGTGCTCGACCGGGTGATGGGGCTTCGGGCCTCCGCCGAGGAGGAGGTGACGGGACTCGACCAGACGGTGCACGCGGAGACCGCCTACGATCACGGCGTGCTCGGCCACGGCGGCTCGCCGCTGCACGCCGCGTCCCCCGTCACCTCGCTCGTCAAGGACAGGAAGCCCTCCGCATGAAGCTGATCACCGCGATCGTCAAGCCGTTCCGTCTTGACGAGGTGAAGAACGCGCTCCAGGAACTCGGCGTCAACGGGCTCACGGTCACCGAGGCGAGCGGCTACGGGCGCCAGCGCGGCCACACCGAGGTGTACCGGGGCGCCGAGTACCGGGTGGACCTGGTCCCCAAGGTCCGGATCGAAGTCGTCGTCGAGGACGTCGACGCGGACCCGGTCGTCGACGCCCTCGTCCGCGCCGCCCACACGGGCAAGATCGGCGACGGCAAGGTGTGGGTGGTGCCGGTGGAGACGGTGGTGCGCGTGCGCACGGGACAGCGCGGCCCGGACGCGCTCTGACACAGGGGCCGCGCCGGGGGACCGTTCCCGGCGCGAGAGACCTCTCCGGGGTCCGGCCGGAGGGACCTCTCCGGGGCCGTCGCGACGCCGAATCGACGCGCAGACGCATATCCGTGCCGCCCGCACGGTATATACGCCCGCATATGCGCCGCTATCGCCCCCCCCGTGCCTCACCGACCTGGCCTCCTGGGGTGGTGCCGAGTCGAGGAGGACCCCATCGCAGGAACCCCACCGCAGCCCTCGGCGGACGCTCCGGGAAGCCAGCCTCAGGAAGCCGACCTGCTGCGGACCATGCTGCGGCGACCCGAATACCGCAAGGGTCTGGTGTTCTCCGGGCTGATCGGCATTCCGGTGGCGCTCGTCGCCTTCTGGTTCCTCGTGCTGCTGCACGAGCTGGAGCAGTTCATCTGGACGGACTGGCCCAGGGACCTGGGCTGGAAGCAGGCCCCCTGGTGGTGGGGGCTCGCCCTGCTGCCGGTCGCCGGCCTTCTCGTCGGTCTGGTGGTCGCACGCCTTCCCGGCCGGGGCGGGCACATTCCGGCCGGCGGGCTGCACGCGGGAGGCATCTCGAAGGGGGCGCTGCCCGGTGTCGTCCTCGCCGCGGTGGCCGGTCTTCCGCTGGGCGCCGTCCTGGGGCCCGAGGCGCCGTTGATCGCCCTCGGCGGAGGGCTGGCGCTGTTCTTCGCCGGCCTGGTCCGGGCACCGCAGACGCAGGCGAGCACGGCGCTGCTCGGCGCCGCGGGGGCGGCAGCGGCCATTTCCGCGCTCTTCGGGAACCCGGTGGTCGGCGCCGTGCTGCTCATGGAAGTGGCCGGGGTGGGCGGACCCCAGCTGTTCGCGGTGATCCTTCCGGCCCTGCTGTCCAGCGGCGTGGGAGCGCTGATCTTCACCGGGTTCGTCCACTGGACGGGACTGGAGACGGGAAGCCTCGACATCGGTCTGCCCGCGCCGCCACCGCTCGACGCGGCGGATGTGCTGTGGGTACTCGTGGTGGCGCCCGCTGTCGCGTTCGTCGTCCACTGGACCCTCGTGGGCGGCCGGTTCGCGGCACGCTTCGTGGTGAGCCGGATCGTACGGAACACCGTTCTCTGCGCGACGGGCGCGGCGGTCTGCATCACGCTCTACGCCGTCACCACCGGCCGCTCGCCCGCGGACGCGGCCCTGTCCGGCGAGGCCACGCTGTCCGACCTGGCACATGATCCCCACGCGTGGTCGGTGGGCGCCCTCGTCGCGGTGCTGGTCTTCAAGGGTCTCGCGTACACGCTGTGTCTGGGCAGCCTCCGCGGTGGCCCCGTCTTTCCCGCCCTGTTCCTGGGCGGGGCGACCGGAGTCCTGCTGGCCCCGCTGCCGGGCCTGGGTCTGGTGCCGGCGATGGCGGTCGGGATGGCCGCCTCGGTGACCGCGGCCCTGCGACTGCCCGTGAGCAGTGTGATCCTGGTCGTGCTCCTGCTGGGTAACGTCGAGACGGTGGCCCTGGTGGTGCTGGCCACCGTCCTGTCCTTCGTCGTCACCGAGCTCCTGCCGCAGGGCCCTCGCATCCCCGCCTTCGGCGAGCGGCCGGCCGGGCGGGGCAACCGTCCCTCGCCCCGGCGGCCCTGAGCCACCCGGGGCGAGGCCGGGCCCTGCGCCTGCGGGTCAGGAGGCGAGGATCTTGCTCTTCTGAGCCGCGAACTCCTCCTCGGTCAGCACGCCTTGCTCCTTCAGCTGCCCGAGTTCCTTGAGCTGAGCGATCTTGTCGCTCATGTCGTCGGCCGGCGCGGCGGGTGCCGGCGCGGCGGCCGGTGGCGGTGCGTACTGCTGGGGCGCCGGCTCCTCCTGCCGGGCCCATCGGCCCGCCTGGCGTCGCGAGACCCTGTTGGAGACGGCGGTCGCCGTCCCGGCCACTACCGCGGTGCGTGCCACACCTCGAAGAAGTCCTGGCATGTCGGTCCTCCTCGGCCGCATTCGGGTGGATCGGCCTTCTCGGCCGTCCGGTCGGTGTCAGGCGGCGGCGGTGCCGCCCGTCCCCTCCTCGGCCTCCAGCGAGGCCAGCAGGGCCTGTACGGGAATGCGCCCGCCGGCCACGAGCTGCGCGCCGCCGCGCCGCAGTTCCCGCGCCAAGGGGGCGGCCCAGAGGTTCTCGTAGATGAGGATGCCGGCGGAGTTGCCCGGTTCGAGGGCCGCCCCCGCCTCGTCCAGGTCGTCCTGTCCGAGGAGCCCCGACGAGGAGCCCTCGAACACGGCCAGGTCCAACTCACCGTCGGCGTCGAAGTCCCGAAGTTCCATGCCGACGACACTGCCGTCGGCGTCCTTCCGGACGAACACGAGATCGAGAATGCGGACGATGCCTCTGTCCACCAGGTCGAGGAGCATCGGCAGCCCCTTGCCCGTCATGCGATTGCCGGGAAACTCGATGACCAGAAAGTCCACCGGTCCCATGTCCTCGAATTCGTCGCTCATGACCACTCCACACGCGGTTGGTGAGCACCTGACCGAACGCGCCCCCGTCCGTGTCGCATCTCCGCGGACGCGACCGGGGGCAGTCCCGATCCCATTCGAGCATCCGCCGGAGCGCTTCGCACCTCCACGGGACGCCCGTCCCCCGGGGTGTGGGCGAGCGCGCCCCCGGACACCGGAGTCTTCGCGGTCCGTCTGGACAGCTCAGCGAGCCGACGCCTAGGGTCAGGAGCCGAATCCTCGGGCGGTCGCCCGGAACACACGGGAACCGTCCAGGAGCACGCACGTGGTCACCCTCGCCGATGTCGCCCGCCACGCCGGCGTCTCGGCCAGCACCGTCAGCTACGTGCTCAGCGGGAAGCGCTCCATATCCGCCCCCACCCGCGAGCGCATCCAGCACAGCATCGACGCCCTCGGTTACCGGCCGCACGCCGGTGCCCGCGCGCTCGCCAGCAGCCAGACGAACATCCTCGCGCTGATGATGCCGCTCCGCACCGGCCTCTACGTCCCCGTGATGATGGAGATCGCGATGGCCGTCACCACCACCGCCCGCTCCCACGGCTACGACGTGCTGCTGCTCACCGGCGAGGAAGGCCCCGAGGCGGTGCGCCGCGTCGAGGGCAGCGCCGTCGCCGACGCCATGATCGTCATGGACGTCGGGCTCGACGACCCCCGGCTGCCCTGCCTCCAGGAGGCCGAGCGGCCCTCCGTCCTCATCGGCCTGCCCGCCGAGACGGCCGAGGCCGCCGACGCCACCGGACTCGACTGCGTCGACCTCGACTTCGAGGCCGCCGGAGCCCGCTGCGTCGAGCACCTCGCCGGCCTCGGCCACACCCGGATCGCCGTCCTCGGCGAACCTCCCGCCGTGTACGAGCGGGGTACGGGCTTCGCCACCCGCACCCTCACCGGACTGCGCGCCGCCGCCGGAACCCACGGCGTCGGACTGCTCCACCGCCCCGTCGACGGCACCTACGCGGCCGTCGCCGCCGCCGTCACCCGCGTCTTCGAGGAACGCCCCGGCACCACCGCCCTCGTCGTGCAGAACGAGGCCGCCGTCGAGCCCCTCCTCGCCTTCCTGCGCCATCAGGGCCGCGCCGTGCCCGAGGACGTCTCCGTCGTCGCCATCTGCCCCGACCAGGTCGCCGTGCACGCCTCCGTGCCGCTCACCTCGGTCTCCGTACCCGCCCGCCAGATGGGCCGCCTCGCCGTCGAGCGGCTCGTGGCGCGCCTCGCCGGTGAGGCCCCGCGCGGGACGGAGCTCATCGCGCCCCTCCTCACGGCCCGCGCGAGCACGGGCCCGGCCTTCCGCACCGAGGACCCCCGTGACCACGGCGGGCGCTGACGCCGACGACAGCGCGACGGAGTTCCGGGCCTTCTTCGAGCGTCACTACGCCGAACTCGCACGCCTCGCCCATCTGTTGACCGGCGAGACCGACGCCGCCGACGACCTCGCCGCCGACGCCATGCTCGCCCTCTGGAACCGCTGGGACCGGGTCCGCGCCGCCGACCACCCGGCCGCCTACGCCCGGGGCGTCGTCGCCAACCTCGTCCGCACCCGCATCCGCGGCACCGTCCGCGAACGGCGCCGGATCGCCGCCTTCTGGGACCGCCGCCCGGAGCACACCGAGGGCCCGGACGTCCCCGCCGTCCTCGACGTCCGCACCGCGCTGCGCGCCCTGCCGTTCCGCAAGCGCGCCTGCGTCGTGCTCCGGCACGCCTTCGACCTGTCCGAACGCGACACCGCCCTCGCGCTCGGCGTCTCCGTCGGTACGGTCAAGAGCCAGACGGCCAAGGGCATGGCGGAACTCCAGCGGCTGCTCGGCGACCGGGCCGCCGCCGAACTCGCCGCGGGGAGGCGCTGATGGACGAGGCACGGCTCCGCCGCGAGCTGCGGGAGGCGGCGCTCGCACACCGGCCCGACCACGCCCGCATCCTCGCCCGGGTGGAACGCGGCCTCGCCGCGTCCGCCCCGGAAGGCCGCCGCACCCGGTCACCGCGCCCGTGGGCCGGCCGCCGCCGGGGTGTGGTCCTCGCCGTCTCCGCGGCCGTCGCCGGGGTCGTCGGCATCGGCGGCCTCGCCGTGACCACCCTGGCCGACCGGCCCGCCGGACCCGCCGCCACCCTCCCCGCGCCCGGACCCACCGCGCGCGCGGCCGGCACCGTCGACCCCGGCAGCAACCGCTGGTGGGCGCAGAGCGACCTCGCCGTGACCACCGAATCCACGGTCGTCGGCCTCACCGTCGAGCTGCGGATCGCCCGCACCCCCGGCGTCGTGAGCACGGGACACTGGCGCACCCGCCCCGCCGAGGACTTCACCGTGACCGTCACCGAGGAACCGCGGACCCTGGTCTACCGGTGGACGCTCAAGCCGGGCCGTACGGTGCCGCCCGGCCCCCACACCTTCGCCGCCCAGTACAACCACGCCGAAGGCGCGCGCGACGCCTCGGCCGACACGTACCGCATCCTCCTGACCGGCCCCGACGGCGGCCGCACCACCCTCCGGGGAGGCTTCGGTCCCGGCGGCGGGAACTGAACGACTTGCGGTTGACGCGGCGTCAACCCCTACGGTCTTCGAACGGGGCCGGAGACACCGGCCCCGGCGAAGGAAGGACACCGTGATGGCCTGGTCGATCGCGGACGTGGCCCGGATGTCCGGGGTGACGTCCCGGACGCTGCGGCACTACGACGAGATCGGTCTGCTGGCGCCCGCGTGGACCGCGGGCGACGGGCACCGCCACTACGAGGAGCCCCAGCTGCTGCGCCTCCAGCAGATCCTGCTCATGCGGGAGCTGGATCTGGGCCTGCGCGAGATCCGCGAGGTACTGGACAGCGGGGCCGACCGCGTGACGGTCCTGCGCGAGCACCACGCCCGGCTGCTCGCGGAGCAGGACCGGCTCGGCACCCTGGCCCGCACGGTCGCCCGCACCATCGCCGAACTCGAGAACAGCGAGGACGAGCACATGGTGGAGATCAACCGCCCCGAGAACCTCTTCGAGGGCTTCCAGCCCGACCCCGGCCTGGAGGCCGAGACCCGCGAGCGCTATCCGCAGGCGTACGAGCAGTCCCGGCAGGCCGTCGAGGCGCTGACCCCGGAGACCTCCGAGCAGTGGCAGCGCGAGGTCACCGCCCAGATGATCCGGTTCGCCGAGTTCATGGCGGCCGGCACGCCCGCCGACGACCCGGCGGTGCAGGCCGAGGTGGACGTCCACTACCGGGACGTCTGCCGCTTCTGGACCCCGAACGCCGAGGCGTACCGGAGTCTGGCCCGGACCTACGTCGAGGACAGCCGGTTCCGGGAGAACTTCGACCGGATCGCCGTCGGCCTCGCCGAGTACGAGTGCCGGGCGATGACCGTCTACGCGGACACCCGGCTGAGCTGAGGCGGGGCGGTCCGCACGCGACTCCGGGCCGACCCCCTCTCGCCCGTGCGGCGGAGGGGGATCGGCCCGGCGGGCGATCCGCCGGCGGCTCGCGGACGGGATCGTCGTCGGTGACGGGCCGACCGTCGGCCCACCGGCACCGAGGAGCGCGCGATGACCACGATGAGGACGCATCTCTCCGGCGAGGACCGAGGCCGGTTCCGTGCCGCCTGGCGGGCCGCCCACGCCCCCGTCCCCGGCGTCTCGCGCCGCACCGGCGGTCCTGGTCTCCGCCGCCCTCGGCGCCACCGCCCTCACGCTGCTCTGGACCGTCCTCGCCCTCACCACCGAGATCATGGGCACCACGATCCGCGGCGACGCCCTCCCCGCCGACTGCCCCAGCCGGAGCGGGGGCTGGATGGCCGCCTCCTCCTACGTCTGCTACGCGCCGCTCGTGCTGTGGGGACCCCTGCTCGCACTCCTCACCGTGGCGTACGGCCGACGGCGCCGGCAGGGGTGACCACCCCGGCAACCCGTTGCCGCCGCCCCCATTGACATCGCACCTGCGTCAATCTTTGTGATCTTGGTGTTGGTGCCGGTCAGGGCGGTGATGGCAGGCTGACGCCATGGACATCTTCAAGACGACGTGCGGTGCGGTACGAGGCTTCCGGGCGTCGGACGACGTCGTCGCCGTGCTCGGAATCCCCTACGCGGCACCGCCGTTCGGCCCCCACCGGTTCCGGGAGCCCGCGCCCGCCGAGGCGTGGAGCGGCGTACGGGACTGCACGGCCTTCGGCCCCATCGCGCCGCAGTCGGCGGAGCTGCCCGGCTCGCCCGTGTGGACGCCCGGCGACGAGGACATCCTCACCGTCAACGTCTGGACCCCAGCCCCGGACGGCGGCCCCCTGCCCGTCCTGGTCTGGATCCACGGCGGCGCCTACACCTTCGGCTCCTCGGCCCAGCCCGACTTCGACGGGGACGCCCTCGCCCGCGCCGGACTGGTCGTCGTCACCCTCAACTACCGGGTGGGCTTCGAGGGGTTCGGGCACATCCCGGACTCCGAAGAGACGTCGTACCCCGGCAACCGGGGACTCCTCGACCAGATCGCCGCCCTGCGCTGGGTGCGGGAGAACATCGCCGCGTTCGGCGGCGACCCCGGCAACGTCACGGTCGCCGGCCAGTCCTCCGGGGGCGCCTCGGTCGCCTGCCTCATGGTGATGGACAGGGCGCGCGGCCTGTTCCACCGGGCCGTCGTCCACAGCCCCGCCAGCCCCCACCACACGCGTGACATCGCCGCCGCGACCACCCGCGAGATCGCCGCCGCGGCCGGCTGCCCGGCCACCCCCGAGGGCCTGGCCGCCGCGAGCCCGCAGGACCTGGTCGCCGCCTCCGACCGGGTCGTCGAGGCGTACCGGCGGGACCCGGCCTCCGGATCCCGCCACTACGACCCCTCGCTGTACGCCCCCGTCCTCGACGGCGACGTCCTGCCCGTCGACCCCCTCACGGGCCTGGCCGCCGGTGCGGGCCGGGACGTGGACCTCCTCGTCTGCCACACCACCGAGGAGTACTGGCTCTTCGACGCCGTCGACAGCTGCGCCAAGGTCGGCACGGAGGAGCAACTGGAGCGATTCGCCCAGGACTTCGGGCTGCCCGACGGCCTCGTCGCCGGCTATCGCGCCGCGCTGCCCGGTGCCCCGGTCCTCGACGTCTACCTGGCCGTCTTCGGCGACCTCCTCTTCGGCGAGTACGCCAACCGGCTCGCCGAGCAGCAGGCCCGAGGCGGCGGCCGGGCGTACCTGTCCCGCTTCGACCGCCGGCGCACCGGCCCGCACGGAGCCGTGCGGGCCTGGCACTGCGCGGACATCCCCTTCGCCTTCGGCAACGCCGACAAGGACTGCGTCTCGTTCCTCATCGGCGGCGCCCCCACCGCCGCCGACCACGACCTCGCCCGCCGCATGGTGGGCGCCTGGGCCGGCTTCGCCGCCACGGGAGACCCGGGCTGGCCGGCGTACGACGACACCACCGGGCGGGCGAAGGTGTGGCGGACGGAGGGGGAGGGTCAGGACGAGCCGGTCGCTCTCCGTGCCCTCTGGGAACGGGCCGAGTTCCCCCTCCTGCGCGCGTGAGGTGTGACGGGCCGCGACATGCCGCATTCGGTGTAATCGGCGGCCTGAGGGTCCTCCGGCGGTCACGCTGTGCCTGTTGATCACCGCCCGGTCGGGGGATCCGGTGGTGCACAGGTCACATGACGTGTCGGCCGAGATGAGGAAATGACCATGGCTCTGAGCCGCCGCAGCTTCGTCGCCTATGCCCTCGGGGCCGGACTGGCGCTGGACGTCGGCGACGTCGTCGTCTCGCCCCGTTCGGCGCACGCCGCGGACGCGGTCCCACCGGAGCTGCTCGCCGGTCAGGCGCTGAGCTCGTCGACCGTTCGACTGATCTGGACCGCGGTCACGGGCGCCGAGGCCTACCGGGTCTACCGGAACGACGTGCTGCTCGTCGAACAGCCCGGAACCCTGCTGGAGGACACCGGGCTGACGGCGACGACGACGTACCGCTACGAGGTCAGCAGCGTGGTCGCCGGAGTCGAATCGGCACGCTCGGCGCCCGTCGACGTGCTCACCCAGCGGGCGGATCCCACCACAGTGCCGACAGCGCCGACCAACCTGCAGGCGAGCTCGCTGACGTCGTCGGGCGTGAAGCTCACCTGGACCAAGTCCACGGCCGTCGCCAAGATCACCGGCTACCGGATCCTCCGCGGCGCCGCCGGGGCGCCCGTCGAGAGCCTGGTCCAGATCGCGACGACCGACGGCGGCACCAGCTACACCGCGAGCAAGCTGTTCGCCAACCGCGCCTACCAGTTCGCCGTCCGCGCCGTCGACGTCGCGGGACACGTCGGCCCGGCGGCCACCATCGCCGTCACGACCAAGACCACCACCGACACGAGCGCCCCTTCGGCCGTCTCGAACACCAGCGTGGCCGTGCGGCGGTACTCCGCCAGCCGGCTCGACATCACCTGGGGAGCGTCGAGCTCCAGCGACGTATCGGGCTACCAGGTCTTCCGCAACAACGTCCTGATCGCGACGGTGGAGGAGCCGCTCCGCAAGACGTACTCCGACAACGGCCTCACCCCGTCCACGTCGTACACCTACCGGATCGCGGCCGTCGACTCCGCCGGCAACGTCTCCGCCCTCACCTCCGGGCGGGCGGGCTCCACCCCCGCCGCCGGGACCGTCCTCGTCACCCGTGGCCCCTACGTCGTCCAGACCGACGGGACGAGCGCACGCGTGCTGTGGTGGACCAACCTCGCGACCGACAGCACCGTCGACTTCGGCGTCGGATCGTTCACCGAGAGCGTCTACGACCCCACTCCGCGGCTGCAGCACTCCATGCTGCTCGGCGGGCTCGCACCCGGAACCGAGTACGTCTACCAGGTGAGGTCAGGCAACGCCACGCTCGCGGGCAACCGCTTCACCACCGCACCCGCGCCGGGCACGGCCTTCACCTTCGCGGCGGTCGGCGACTACGGGGGCGGCTCCGCGCAGCAGCAGAGCATCGCCAACCTGATCGCCGCGTCGCCGGCCCAGTTCCTGCAGACGCTCGGCGACAACGTGTACCCGGACGCCCAGGACCCCGATCCGGAGCGCTTCTACTCCGACTTCGACAACCGCTTCTACAAGCAGTACGGACCGGTCATCCGTACCCGGACGCTCTACCCGGCGAACGGCAACAAGGAGTACTACGGAGACGGCGCGGCGGCCCGGAACCTGTGGTCGCCGAACAACCAGCGCTGGTACAGCTACAACTGGGGCGACGCCCACGTCCTCGTCGTCGACAGCGAGCAGCCGCTGACGGCCGGCTCCGCGCAGCGGGCCTTCGTGACCGCCGACCTCGCCGCCGCGACGGCGGCGTGGAAGATCTGCGTCGTCCACCGCCCGCCCTACAGCTCGACGACCAGCAGCTCCAGCTCGTCGACGGTCCTCTCCGGTCTCGTGCCGCTCCTGGACCAGTACGGGGTCAGGCTCTGCCTCTCCGGCAACTCCCACAACTACGAGCGGAGTCACCCGCTGCGCGCGGGGGCGGTGAATCCGGCGGGCGTGACGTACGTCGTCTCCGGCGGCGGCGGCAACGGACTCAACCAGTTCACCCTGAGCCAGCCGTTCTGGAGCGCGTA
Organism: Streptomyces sp. R44; assembly: GCF_041053105.1. NCBI lineage: Bacteria > Bacillati > Actinomycetota > Actinomycetes > Kitasatosporales > Streptomycetaceae > Streptomyces > Streptomyces sp. R44. The sequence continues at coordinate 7,374,935 of NZ_CP163444.1, forward strand.
CAGGTCGGCGCGCTTCGAATACGTGCAGGTCTCGGTCTCGCCGACCCAGCTCGTCCTGAACGCGTACAGCGACACCGGGGAGCTCTTCGACAGCACGACGCTGACCCAGTGAAACGCCGGGCCCCCGAACAGGGGCCCGGTAGCCTCCCCCTCATGACGAACACTCAGCCCCCGCGTGACACCGCCCGCCGCATACAGGACGTGCTCGGCCGCCTCGACGAGGAACAGGACATCTGGGTGTCCACGGCGGACACCGCCGGGGAGCCGTACCTCGTGCCGCTCTCCTTCCTCTGGGACGGCACCCACCTGTGGCTGTGCACGCGCCTCTCCAACCCCACGGGCCGCAACCTCGCCGCCAACGGCCGGGTGCGCCTCGCGCTCGGACACACACGGGACGTGGTCCTGCTCGACGGCGAGGTCACGACCCTCGGCCCCGAGCAGGTCCCGGTGGAGGCGGCGGACGCGTTCCACAAGAAGACGGGCTGGGACCCCCGCGGCTCGGGTCCCGCCTACCACTGGTTCCGGGTCCGCCCCACCGAGGTCCAGGCCTGGCACGAGGAGCCCGAACTGGTGGGACGGCACCTGATGCGGGACGGCGTCTGGACGGAGACGGCGCGGTGAGGTCGATCTGAGTGAGGCGCACGGGTCCGCGAAGGCGGACCCGTCGGTCTGTCATGGCGAAGCGCCTCGGTGCTCCCATGCCCGTCACGGTCTACCGAACGGTTCAGTCTTGACAGTGAACTGGTCGGTGTAGTTCAGTCGTTGTCGGGGGGCGGCGCGGGCCGTCGGCCGTGACGAGGGAGGCGGAGAGATGTTCGCGGTGGTGTACCGGTGGCGGGTGCGTCCGGGCAGGGAGCAGCTGCTCGTGGACGGCTGGCACCGGGTGACCGTGGCGATCCACCAGGAGTGCGGCAGCTACGGCTCCCGGCTCCACAAGGCGGACGACGGGACCTGGGTGGCGTACGCCCGCTGGCCCGACCGGGAGACCAGGGAGAAGTGCGGGACCCCCGATCCGGAGGGCGAGGCCATGATGCGCGAGGCGATCGCGGAGTACTTCCCCGAGACGCGGCTCACCCTCGTCGACGACCTGCTCGCCGAGCCGGAGAGCGACTGACGGGGCGGCGCGGCCGTAGGCGACCGCGGTCCGCGGGGGTGTCGGCGGGCGGGTGCCCGCGCTACCCTCTGTCCGTGATTTCGGTCGCCGTACGGGATATCGAACAGCGTGAGGGTGAGGTGGGGGACCGTGGGGAGACTCGTTCCGGCGGTGGCCAGGGCATTCGACATACTGGAGCTCTTCCTTCAGGGCGACGGCACGCTGTCCGCCCCCGAGATCACCCGCAGGCTCGGGCTGCCCCGCACCACCGCCCACGAGCTGGTCATCACCCTGACCGCCCGCAACTACCTCGCCCCGGTGCCGGGACAGTCCGGCCGGTACCGGCTCGGCGTCCGTGCGTACCAGCTCGGCAGCCGGTACGCGGAGCAGCTCGACCTCTCCGCCGAGGGGCACCAGGTCGCCCGGGAGGTCGCCGACACCTGCGGCGAGACCGTCCACGTCGCCGTCCTGGAGGACGCGGACGTCATCTACATCGCCAAGGTGGACTCCAGCCACGCGGTACGGATGGTCTCGGCCGCCGGCCGCCGGCTTCCCGCCCACTGCACCGCCGTCGGCAAGATGCTCCTCGCCACCCTTCCCCTGGACGAGCTCGACGAGCGCCTCGAAGAGCGCGAACTCCTCGCCATGACGCCCCGGAGCCTCACCGACCCGGACGAGCTGCGGGCCGCGCTCGCGGAGATCCGGATCCTCGGCGTCGCCGTCGAGCAGCAGGAGTCCAACCCCGACGTCAGCTGTGTCGCCGCACCCGTACGGGACCGCTCCGGCCGGGTCGTCGCGGCGCTGTCCGTCTCCGTGCCGGTGCACCGCTGGAGCGAGGACCGGGAGAACGAACTCACCGCCCTCGCCGTCAAGGGCGCCGGCGAGCTGTCGGCCCGCCTGGGGCACCGCCAGGCGCCCTGACTCCCGTACCCCCGATTCACGTACCGGCGACGGCTCCGTCCGCGCGGCCCGAGCCCTTCCGTTCCCGGGGCTGGCGCATACGGCTCACCGGGCCGAACACCTCCCGGTCGTCGAGGAAGCCCTCCAGGGCGAAGGCCGCCGCGCCCCGCGTGACGGCGTTGTGCGGCACTGCGCTGCGCCGCAGGGTCGCGGCCCGGTGCGGCAGCGGCAGGACGTGCCGCCCGACCGCCTCGTACGTGGCGTCGAGCAGGCGCTCGCCGAGCAGGTCCACGACCTGGTTGCCGAGGACGAGCGCCCGGGGGTTCAGCAGGTTGATCAGATTCGCGACCGCCGCGCCCAGGTGACGGGCCGTCCGGTCGACGACGGCCTCGGCCACCGGGTCCCGCTCCGCCGCCGCGCGCGCCAGAGCGGCGACGGTCGCCGCGTCGTCCGCCCCGGTCGCCCGCTCGTCGTCGGGGGCGAGTTCGCGCCAGGTCTGCGCGATCCCCCGGGTGGAGACGTACGCCTCCACACAGCCCCGGTTGCCGCAGGTGCACAGCCGGCCGTCGACCGCGAGGCAGGTGTGGCCCCACTCGCCCGCGCTGTTGGTGAAGCCCCGGTAGAGCTGCCCGTCGATCGCGATCCCGGCGCCGACACCGGCGCGCAGGGTGACCACCACCAGGTCGTCGACCTCCCGCCCGGCACCGAACCACAGCTCGGCGACCGTGCTGGCGCGCAGCGGGTTGTCGAGCCGGAGGGGCAGCCCGAGGCGCTCGTCGAGCAGGGACCTCAGGGGGACCTCGCGCCAGGACCAGTAGGGGGAGTACGAGGAGACGCCGCCCTCGCGCTCCACCATGCCCGGCACGCTCACGCCCGCCCCGAGGACCCGCTCCCGGGGAACGCCGGAGCCCTCCAGGAGCTCCTCGACGCAGACGGCGAGCTGCTCGACCACGTCGGCGGGCCGGACGTCTCCCGGGGGGAGGGGGCGCTCGACGGAGTGCCGGACCTCCAGGGCGAGGTCGAAGAGTTCCGCGTGTACGGCGGTCTCGGCGATGTCGATGCCGATCAGCGCGCCCCGCTCGGCGTTGACCGCGAGGCGCGCGCGGGGCCGTCCGCCGCTGGAGTCCTCGTGGCCCGCCTCGACGAGGACGCCGGCCTCCAGGAGTTCGGCGGTGAGGTTGGCGACGGTGGCGAAGGAGAGGCCGGTCGCCGCCGCGAGGTCCTGGCGGCTCATCGCGTCCGCCCCCGCATAGAAGCGGCGCAGGACCTCGAAGCGGTTGAGGCGGCGGATCTCCTGCGACGTCCGCTTGATCATCTGTGCTGCCCTCCGCTCGGCCTGTCCTCGTACCCCTGCCACCGCATCTTATTCAAAGGGTTGGAAGAAGAGGAGGGCAGGTTATTTACAACCGTTAGACGAAGCCGTAGTTTTTCTCGCGCCGCACCCGTCGCCGACCGAGGAGGCCAGATGCACCACCTCAGGGCCGTACCCTGCTCCCCCCTGCCCGGACGCCTGACAGAAGGACCCGTCTGGGACGCCCGGCGCCAGGAACTCCTCTGGGTGGACATCCCCGAGGGGCTCGTCCACCGGGCCGCGCTCGTGGACGGCGAGGACGTGCCGGACCTCGCGCCCCTCGGCACCCTCCGCTTCGACCGGCCCGTCGGCGCCGCCCTGCCCTGCGCCTCCGGCGCCCTCCTCGCCGCCGCCGGCACGTCCTTCCTGCACCTGGCCGACGGCCGGCCCGCCACCGAGGCCGTCGAGCTCGCCGCGCCCGTCCTCCCCGACGACGGCCTCCCGCGCCGCATGAACGACGCCGCCGTCGACCCCGCCGGGCGGCTCCTCGCCGGAACCATGGCGTACGACGAGAGCCCCGGCGCCGGCGCCCTCTACCGCCTCGACCGCGACGGGCTCGTCACCCTGCTCGACTCCGTCACCATCTCCAACGGGCTCGGCTGGAGCCCCGACGGCAGCCGCCTGTACTACGCCGACAGCCCCACCGGCCGCGTCGACGTCTTCGCCTACGACCCGGAGACCGGCGCCCTGAGCGACCGCCGCCCCTTCGCCGCCCTCGACCGGGGCGTCCCCGACGGCCTCGCCGTCGACAGCGAGGGCCGCGTCTGGGTCGCCGTCTGGGGAGGCGGCGAAGTCCTCGCCTTCGCGCCCGACGGCAGCCTCCACGCGCGCGTGGAGGTCCCCGCCACGCACGTGACGAGCTGCGCCTTCGCCGGCCCGGAGCTCGACGTCCTGGTCATCACGACCGCGACCGCGGGCCTCGACGAGACGCGCCTGCGCGCCGAACCCGACGCGGGCCGCCTCTTCGTCTGCCGCCCCGGGACGACGGGCCTGCCGACGACTCCGTACGCCGACCACTGAACCCGTACCTCCCGCAAGGAAGAAGCCCATGACCTCCCCCTCCGACGGGCTGCGCGCCGCCCTCGACGCCGTCCCCGTCATCGCGATCCTCCGCTCCGCCTCCGCCACCCGCTTCGCCGAAGTCACCGACACCCTCCTGGCCTCCGGTGTCCGCGCCGCCGAGTTCACCCTCACCACCCCCGGCGTGCTCGACGCCCTGCGCGAGTACGCCGCCGACGCCCCGCCCGGACTCGCCCTCGGCGCCGGCACGGTCACCACGCCCGCCGAGGCGCAGGCGGCCGTCGAAGCCGGCGCCACGTACCTCATCACCCCGACCACCTCCACCGAGGTCATCGCCGAGGCCGTCCGCCTGGACGTCCCGGTGCTGCCCGGCGCGTACACCCCGACCGAGATCCTCACGGCCTGGCGGGCGGGCGCCACCATGGTGAAGCTCTTCCCCGCCGCCACCGGCGGACCGGAGTACCTCCGGGCCGTCCGCGCGCCGCTGCCCGACGTGCCCCTGGTGCCGACCGGCGGCATCGGCGCCGCCGACGCCCCCGCCTACCTCGCCGCCGGGGCCGCCGCCCTCGGCATCGGCAGCCCCCTGGTCGGCGACGCCTGCGAGGGCGGCTCCCTCGCGGCCCTGACCGAGCGCGCCGCGGCCTTCCTGGAAGGGATACGTCGGTGAACCCGGCCCCTGCCCACGTGACTCCCGCCCAGGCCACCCCTGCCCACGTGACTCCCGCCCAGGCCACCCCCGCCCTCGTCACCCTCGGCGAGGTCATGGCCGTCGTCGCCGCGACCCAGCCCGGGCCGTTCGCCAACGGCGCCCCGATGCGCCTCGGCTGGGCCGGGGCCGAGGCGACCGTCGCCGTCGGCGTCAGCCGGCTCGGTCACGCCGCGGCCTGGACCGGCCGCGTCGGCGACGACGCCACGGGCGCGATGGTCCTCGCCGGGCTGCGCGCCGAAGGCGTCGACGTGTCCACCGCCCGCACCGACCCGGCCGCCCCCACCGGCCTGATGCTCCGCGAGCGCCGCACCGCCGACCGCCTCCGCGTCACCTACTACCGCTCCGGCCTCGCAGGCTCCCGGCTCGCCCCCGAGGACCTCGACGAGGACCGCATCAGCGCGGCCCGGATCCTCCATGTCAGCGGCATCACCCCGGCGTTGAGCGCCACCGCGCGCGCCGCCGTCGAACAGGCCGTCGCCCTCGCCCACGCCGCCGGGGCCACCGTCTCCTTCGACGTCAACCACCGCGAGCGGCTCTGGAGCCGCGCCGAGGCCGCCGAGGTGCTCGCCCGCCTCCTCCCGTACGCCGACATCGTCTTCGCCGGCCCCGAGGAAGCCGCCCTGTTCGTGCCCGAGGACGAGCCCGAGCGGATGGCCCGCGCCCTCGCCCGGCTCGGCCCCCGGCAGGCCGTCCTCAAGCTCGGCGCCCAGGGAGCCCTCGCCGTCGTCGACGACGAGCTCCACGACCAACCGGCCGTGCCCGTCACCGCCGTCGACCCCGTCGGCGCGGGCGACGCCTTCGTCTCCGGCTACCTCGCCGCCGTCCTCGACGGCGCCCCGCCCGCGGCACGCCTCCGCCTCGCCGCCCTCTGCGGAGCCTTCGCCGTCTCCGTACCGGGCGACTGGGAGGGCCTCCCGCGCCGCGCCGAACTCGATCTCCTGGCGGCTCAGGACATCACCCGCTGACCCGACCCGCCCCGCAGACACCAGGAACCCGAAATGAACCGTTTCTCCGGACAGACCGCCGTCGTCACCGGCGCGGCCTCCGGCATCGGCGCCGCCAGCGCCGTCCGGCTCGCCGCCGAAGGCGCCGCGGTGCTCGTCTCCGACATCGCCGACGAGGCGGGCGAGGCCGTCGCCGCCGCCATCCGCGCCGACGGCGGCCGAGCCGCCTACGTCCGCTGCGACGTCTCCTCGGAAGCCGACTGGAAGGCCCTCCGGGAAGAGGCCCACGCCCGCTTCGGCCCGGTGAGCGTCCTCCACAGCAACGCCTTCATCCACACCCTGGCCGCGGCCCACGAACTGCCCGTCGCCACCTGGGACCGGGAGCTGGCCGTGAACCTGCGCGCCCTCTACTTCGCCACCCGCGTCTTCCTCGACGACCTGCGCGCCGCGCGCGGCAGCCTCGTCGCCACCTCCAGCGTGCACGCGGCCTTCGGCCTGCCCGGCTACGCCGCGTACGCCGCCGCGAAGGGCGGGATGTGCGCGCTCGTCCGCCAGCTCGCCGTCGAGTACGGGCCCGAGGTCCGCTTCAACTCCGTGCTGCCGGGCCCGATCCTCACCGACGTGTGGAACGACGTCGACGAGGAGGGACGGCGGATCTCCGCCGACGCCACCGCCCTCGCCCGGCTCGGCCGTCCCGAGGAGGTCGCGGCCGCCGTCGCCTTCCTCGCCTCCGCCGACGCCGCCTACATCACCGGAACCGACCTGGTCGTCGACGGCGGCTGGACCGTGAAGAAGGAGTCCAAGTGAAGATCACCTCTCTCCGCACCTATCTCGTCGCCCCCCGCTGGTGCTTCCTGCGCGTCGACACCGACGAGGGCATCACCGGCTGGGGCGAGCCCGTCGTCGAGGGCCGCGCCCACACCGTCGCCGCCGCCGTCGAGGAGCTCTCCGACTATCTGATCGGCCAGGACCCGATGAAGATCGAGGACCACTGGCAGGTCCTCACCAAGGGCGGCTTCTACCGCGGCGGCCCGGTCCTCTCCAGCGCCGTCGCCGGCATCGACCAGGCCCTCTGGGACATCACCGGCAAGGCCCTCGGGGTCCCCGTCTGGCAGCTCCTCGGCGGCAACGTCCGCGACCGCGCCCGCGTCTACAGCTGGATCGGCGGCGACCGCCCCGACGAGGTCGCGAGCGAGGCCCTGGCCCGCAAGAACGAGGGCTTCACCGCCATCAAGATGAACGCCTCCGCCCAGCTGCGGCTCATCGACACCCCCGCCGCCACGCAGGGGATCGTGGACCGCGTCGCCTCCATCCGCGAGGCCGTCGGCGACGAGTTCGACATCGCGATCGACTTCCACGGTCGCCTCACCGCCCCGATGGCCCGCCGGGTCCTGCCGCTCCTGGAGCCGTACCTGCCCTTCTTCGTGGAGGAGCCGGTCGTCCCCGAGATGAGCGACCACATCGGCGACATCGTCCGCTCCACCTCCATCCCGATCGCGACCGGCGAACGCCTCTACTCCCGCTGGGACTTCAAGAAGGTCCTCGCCCAGGGCATCGCCGTCGCGCAGCCCGACCTCTCGCACGCGGGCGGCATCTCGGAGGTCCGCCGGATCGCCGCGATGGCGGAGGCGTACGACGTCTCCCTCGCCCCGCACTGCCCGCTGGGCCCGATCGCGCTCGCCTCCTGCCTCCAGGTCGGCTTCGCCGCGCCGAACCTCCTCATCCAGGAGCAGAGCCTCGGCATCCACTACAACACCGGATCCGACCTGCTCGACTACCTCGTCGACCCCACGGTCTTCCGGTACGAGGACGGGCACGTGGCCCTGCCGACCGGCCCCGGTCTCGGGATCGAGGTCGACGCGAAGGCCGTCGAACGGGCCGCCGAGGTCGGGCACCGCTGGCGCAACCCGGCCTGGCGCCGGGACGACGGCTCGCTGGCCGAGTGGTAGGACACCGCAGGAAGGGGGCGGGCTCGCGAACGAGCCCGCCCCTACTCGCGGGTCAGCGGTGCGCGAGCACTCCTGCCGCCGGCAGGAGCCTGCTGTCGTAGTCGAACAGCGCCTGGTTCTCCCAGCCGTTGCCCGAGGAGGGGTCGGCGGGGTCCCAGCCGTTGCCCGCGACGGCCGTCCACGCGGGCTCCCAGTAGACGACGCCGAGACCGCGGCCGTTCGGCACGGCCTCGACGACGTTCATGACGTCCCGCAGCCAGGCCGTCTGGCCCGCGCTGCTCGCCGGGTAGCCGGAGACCAGCTCGGAGGAGAGGTCGATGATGTTCTCGTGGGCGTCCTCGCTGTCCAGGCGGAACGGGTAGGCGGTCTCCGCGACCATCACCTTCTTGCCGTAACGCGCCGAGATGTCGTCGAGGTTGGCCTGGAGCGAGGAAAGCGCGCCGTGCCAGTAGCCGTAGAAGGACAGCGCGATCACGTCGTAACTCACGCCCTGCGCCGTCGCGTTGTCGAACCACGAGCGGTACAGCGCGTTGTCGCCGCCGTTGGCGAGGTGCAGCGCGATCCGGGTGCTCGACGAGACCTCCTTGACGGCGGAGACCCCGGACTTGAGCAGGCCGGCGAGCTGGGACCAGTTGCTCGTGGAGCCTTCCGGCCAGAGCATGCCGGTGTTGATCTCGTTGCCGATCTGCACCATGTCGGCCGTGGTGCCCTGCGCCTTGAGGGCGTTGAGGACGTCGTACGTGTGGTCGTGGACGTCGGTCTTCAGCTGGGCGTACGAGTGCCCCGACCAGGCGGCGGGCTTGGTCTGGGCGCCGGGGTCGGCCCAGATGTCGGAGTAGTGGAAGTCGACGAGGAGCTTCATGCCCTGCGCCTTGATCCGCTTCGCGGTCGCGAGGACGCGGGCCTTGTCGTTGTAGCCGTCCGCCGGGTTCACCCACACCTTGAGACGGCCGTAGTTGGCGCCGGAGTTCTTGAGGAGGGCGACCGGGTCGCCGGTGGCCCCGGAGCTCGACCTGTAGACGCCGCCGAGGTCCTCGCTCTTCTTCAGCGCGGACAGGTCGACGCCCTTCACGGTGAGCCCGGTCGTGCCCGAGGTGAAGGCGAGGTCGTCGACGTTGATCCAGTTCCCGGCGTGGGCATCCGAGTTGACGCTGATCGTGCAGGCCCCGCCGACGACGGTGATCGGGGCGACGATCCGTATCCAGCCGCTCGACGTCACCGGCAGATCGGTGCGCTGCTCGGCGGAGCCGCAGTCGCGCAGGGCGAGGTAGGCCGCGTTCTGCCCGCCGCCGGACCGGACCCAGGCGCTCAGGGTGTAGCTGCCGTCGGTGAGACCGGTCAGGTACTGGTACGTCTCCACCTTGTATGCGGCGGAGGACCAGTGGGTGAGGCGGTGGCCGCCGCTGTGGCCGCCGGCCTCGGTGAAGGAGGCGGAGTTCTGTCCGGCGGCGGAGTAGGTGGACCAGCCGGAGGGGGTGGCGGTCCCGGTGCCGTTGGCCTCGAAGCCCGAGTTGGTGAGGGTGGAGGCCGCCTCGGCGTGCTGCGCCGCGGGGAGCGGGGCGAGGAGCAGGGCGCCGAGCGCGGCGGCGAGGGCCGTGGCGCGCAGGCGGATGCGGCTGCGTACGGGGTGCATCGTCGAGTCCCTTCGACGGTGGCGGATGTGAGTGTCGTGCGGTGGTTCCTCGCGGTGGTACGGCTCACCCGGGGGCGGCGCAGCGGGTGCGGGCCGCCCCCGGGGAGTTCAGGGGGGTGGGCTCAGGCGTCGAGGCGTACGACCCTGACGGCGCCGGCCGGGACGGTGAGCTTGCCGGCGACCGGCTCGCCGCCCGGAAGCCCGCCGAGGAGCTCCGTGCCGGAGCCGTCCAGAGGCACCTCTGCGTCCTCGGCGGAGTGGTTGAGGGCGAACACGTACCGGGCGTCGTCACCCGTGCGGTGCACGAGCTCCACGTCGTGCGGGAGCGCGGTGCGCGGGGCGATCCCGGCGTCCTCGCAGGCGGCGGCGAGGATCGTGTCGAGCGAGGCCGCGTCGAGGCGGGTGGAGACGTACCAGGCGCTGCCCCGGCCGAGCCGGTGCCGGGTGACGGCGGGCCCGCCGGCGGCCGGGCCGTCCGCGTACGACCACAGGGTCTCCGCCCCGCGCGGGCGGACGAACTCGGTCCAGACGTCTCCGGTGAGCGTGGCGCCGTCCGGCCCGGTGACCGTCACGCGCTGGTCGTCCAGGAGCGGGGACCACTCGTCCACGGTGAGGCCGAGGACCTCGCGCAGGGCGCCCGGGTAGGCGCCGGGGTGGACGGCGTCGTGCTCGTCGACGATCCCGGAGAAGTACGAGACGACGAGGGTGCCGCCGTCCTCGACGTACTCGCGGAGGTTCCGTCCGGCGGCCTCGGTGGTGAGGTAGAGCGCGGGCACGACGACCAGCGGGTAGGCCGACAGGTCGGACTCGGGGTGCGCGAAGTCGACGGTGAGGTGCCGGTCGTAGAGGGTCTCGTAGAAGCTGTCGGCGCGCTCGCGGGCCTCGTGGGCCGCGTTCGGCCGCCACTCCAGGTTCTGCGCCCACCATGAGTGCCAGTCCCAGACCATGGCGACGTCCGGGACGGTCCGGCTGCCGCGCACCTCCTCCAGGGCCTCCAGGCCGGCGCCGAGGGCGACGACCTCGCGCCAGATCCTGGTGTCGGTGCCGCCGTGCGGGACCATCGCGGAGTGGAACTTCTCGGCGCCGCGCCGGGACTGGCGCCACTGGAAGAACATGGCGCCCTCGGAGCCCCGGGCGACGTGGGCGAGGGAGTTGCGGGCCATCTCGCCGGGGCGCTTGGCCGGGTTGCGGGCCTGCCAGTTCACGCCGGAGGTGGAGTGCTCCAGGAGCAGCCAGGGCGCGCCGCCGGCGACGGAGCGGGTGAGGTCGGCGGCCATGGCGAGGTTGACGTGGGTGCGGCGGCCGTCGGTGATGAGGTAGTGGTCGTTGGTGACGAGGTCGACCTCGCGGCCCCAGGCCCAGTAGTCGATCGAGTCGCACTGGCTGAGCGCGGTCATGAAGTTGGTGGTGACCGGGATGCCGGGAGTGAGTTCGTGCAGGATGTCGCGTTCCCTCCGGAAGTTCTCCCGGATGGTGGCGTCGGCGAAGCGGCGGTAATCGAGCTGCTGGGCGGGGTTGCCGACGGTGGGGGTGGCGCGGGGCGGGGCGATCTCCTCGTACGAGCCGTAGTGCTGGCCCCAGAAGGCGGTGCCCCAGGCCTCGTTCACGGCGTCCACGGAGCCGTACGTCTCGTGGAGCCAGCGGCGGAAGTGGACGGCGCAGCTGTCGCAGTAGCAGGCGCTGACGGGGACGCCGTACTCGTTGTGGACGTGCCAGAGGGCGAGTGCCGGGTGGCTGCCGTACCGCTGGGCCAGTGCGGTGGTGATCCCGGCGGCGGCGGTGCGGTAGGCGGACGAGCTGTGGCAGATCGCCCCGCGTGAGCCGTACGAGAGGCGGACGCCCTCGGCTGTGACGGGCAGGGCCTCGGGGTGGGCGCGGTAGAACCAGGCCGGCGGGGCCACGGTGGGGGTGCCGAGGTCGACGCGGACGCCGTTCTCGTGCAGCAGGTCGAGGACGCGGTCGAGCCAGCCGAAGTCGTAGCGGTCGGGCTCGGGTTCGAGGAGGGCCCAGGAGAAGATCCCGACGCTCACCATGGTGACGCCGGCCTCGCGCATCAGCCGGACGTCCTCCTGCCAGACGCTTTCCGGCCACTGTTCGGGGTTGTAGTCCCCGCCGAACGCGAGCCGGTGCAGGCCCTTGGGAGTGGTCTGCGGCATGAGTCTCTCCTGAAACGGACGTCGGAAGCTGGGGATGTCTGGGAACGTGCACACAGTCGATCTCGATGTGACAACGCAACATAACCGCACACGAACAACCATTGACAAGTGTCCGGAACATTTCTCTACTGTGAACGCTCACAGATGCATGACCGGCCATCCCGCTCCAGGGAGAGGCCCCTTTTTCGGTCAGGGAGAAGTACCCCATGCCTCATATCTCGCGTCGCGGAATCGCCGCCGCCACCGCCGTCCTGCTCGGCGCCACCGCGCTCTCCGCCTGTGGCTCCTCCGGCTCCGGCGACACGGCGGGAGCCGAGTCCGGCCCCGTCTCGCTCACGTACTGGGCCTGGGCGCCCGGCATGGACAAGGTCGCGGCCCTCTGGAACGCCGAGCACCCCGACATCAAGGTCACCGTGCAGAAGCAGGCCTCCGGCGACGACCTCGTCACCAAGATCATCACGGCGACGAAGGCGCACAAGGGACCCGACCTCGTCCAGGCCGAGTACCAGGCCCTCCCCACCCTCGTCAGCAACGACTCCCTGGCCGACATGGCCGGCGAGGTCCCGCAGAGCGTCAAGGACGCCTTCGCCCCCGGCATCTGGCAGCAGACGACCTTCGGCAGCGATGCCGTCTACGCCCTGCCGCAGGACTCCGGGCCGCTGATGTTCTTCTACCGCGAGGACCTCTTCCAGCAGTACGGCCTCACCGTCCCCACCACCTGGGACGAGTTCGCCGCCACCGCCCGGACCCTGAAGAAGAAGGCCCCGGAGAAGGCCCTGACCACCTTCTCCGCCAACGACGCCGGCCTCTTCGCCGGCCTCTCCCAGCAGGCCGGCGCCACGTGGTGGTCCTTCGAGGGCGAGAAGTGGAAGGTCGGCATCGACGACGCCGCCACCAAGAAGGTCACCGACTTCTGGGGCGGCCTGGTCGCCGAGGGCGCCATCGACAACCAGCCCATGTACACCCCCGCCTGGAACAAGGCCATGAACACCGGCGAGCAGCTCGCGTGGGTCAGCGCCGTCTGGGCCCCCGGCACCCTGACCACCGCCGCCCCCGCCGGCAAGGGCAAGTGGGCCATGGCCCCGCTCCCGCAGTGGACCAAGGGCGGCAACTCCACCGGCAGCTGGGGTGGTTCCTCCACGGCCGTCACCGCCGACTCGAAGCACAAGGACGCCGCCGCGAAGTTCGCCATCTGGCTGAACACCGACCCGAAGGCCCTCGCCGCCCTGGTCAAGGAGACCGGCATCTACCCCGCCGCCACCGCCGCCCAGACCAGCGGCGCCCTCGCCGAGGCCCCCGACTACTTCGCCAACCAGCCCGACTTCTACACCCGCGCCGCCGAGATCGCGAAGACCACCGCGCCGGGCGCCTGGGGCCCCAACGTGAACGTCGCCTACACCTCCTTCAAGGACGAGTTCGGCAAGGCCGCCAAGGCCAGGTCCGGCTTCGGCACCGCCCTCACGGCCGTACGGAACACCACCGTCGCGGACCTGGAGAAGCAGGGCTTCGGGGTCGCCAAGTGACGCAGCCCCGCCAGGGCGCGCGCCGGTCGTACGGGGTCAAGGCCGCCCCGTACGGCTTCCTCCTCCCCGCCGCCGTCCTCTTCGCCCTCTTCTTCGCCCTGCCCATCGGCTACGCCGTCTGGCTCAGCTTCCACAAGGTCGAGATCAAGGGCCTCGGCCTCGGCAGGGGAGCCCGGCACGAGGTCTGGGCCGGCCTGCAGAACTACACCTCCGCCCTCACCGACTCCGAGTTCCTGCGCAGCGCCCTGCGCGTCCTCGGCTACGGCGCGATCGTCGTCCCCGTCATGCTCGGACTCGCCCTGCTCTTCGCGCTCCTGCTCGACTCCGAGCGCGTCCGGGCCCGTTCCTTCGCCCGCCTCGCGATCTTCCTGCCGTACGCCGTCCCCGGCGTCATCGCCGCTCTCCTCTGGGGCTTCCTCTACCTCCCCGACGTCAGCCCCTTCCTCTACCTCCTCGACGCCCTCGGACTCCCGCAGCCCGACCTCATGGACGGCGGACCGCTCTACCTGTCGATGGCGAACATCGCGATCTGGGGCGGCACCGGCTTCAACATGATCGTCATCTACACAGCCCTGCGCTCCCTTCCCGCCGAGGTGTACGAGGCGGCCAAGCTCGACGGCTGCTCCGAGCTCCAGATCGCGCTCCGCGTCAAGATCCCGATGGTGGCGCCCTCGCTGGTGCTGACCTTCTTCTTCTCGATCATCGCCACCCTCCAGGTCTTCAACGAGCCCATGACGCTCAAGCCGCTCACCAACGGCATCCCCTCCACCTGGAGTCCCCTCATGAAGGTCTACAACGACGCCTTCACCGGCGGGAACATCCACGCCGCCTCGGCCACCGCCGTCGTGCTCGCCCTGGCCACCTTCGCGCTCTCCTTCGCCCTCCTCAGGGCCTCCAACCGCCGCACCACACAAGGAGCAAGCCGATGACCGGGCTCGCCTCCCCGCTCCGCGCCACCGCACCGGCCGCCGGCACCACCCCCGGCACCTCCCAGGGCCCGCCCCCTCCCGCCGGTGGAGGGACCCGCGGCCGCCGCACCGCCCTGCTCCCCACGGCCGGCCTCGTCCTCGGCGCGCTCTACTGCCTGCTGCCCGTCGCCTGGGTCGTGGTCGCCGCCACCAAGTCCGGCCAGGACCTCTTCTCCACCTTCACCTTCCTGCCCGGCGACGGCTTCACCGACAACCTCGCCGACCTGAACACGTACCGCGAGGGCATCTACTGGCGCTGGATGGGCAACTCCGTCTTCTACGCGTGCCTCGGCGCCGTCCTCTCCACCCTCGTCTCCGCGTTCGCCGGATACGCCTTCGCCGTCTACCGCTTCCGCGGCCGCGAGGCCTTCTTCAACGTGATCCTCACCGGCGTCCTCATGCCGCCCGTCATCCTCGCCATCCCGCAGTACCTCCTCATGGCCGAGGCCGACCTGACGGACACCTACGCGTCGGTCCTGCTCCCGCTGATCCTCTCCCCGTACGGCGTCTACCTCGGCCGTATCTACGCCGAGGCCGCCATCCCCATGGAACTCGTCGAGGCGGGCCGCATGGACGGCGCCGGCGAGTGGCGGATCTTCCAGCGGATCGCCGTCCCCATGATGTCCCCGGGCCTGGTGACGATCTTCCTCTTCCAGTTCGTCGCCATCTGGAACAACTTCCTGCTGCCGTTCATCATGCTCGGCGACGACGAGAAGTTCCCCATGACCGTCGGCCTGTTCACCCTCCTCAAGCAGGGCGCCAGCCAGCCCTCCCTCTACACCCTCGTCATCACCGGAGCCCTCCTCGCCGTCCTCCCGCTCATCGCCCTGTTCCTGGTCATCCAGCGCTTCTGGAGCCTCGACCTGCTCTCCGGCGCCGTAAAGTCCTGACCACAGGGGATCGAGGGGAAACACACAGCATGAGCTCAGCAGCGAGCAGGCGCCGCCCGGTGACCATCCACGACGTGGCCCGCGAGGCCGGGGTCTCGCGCGGCACCGTCTCCCGTGTCCTCAACGGCGGCCACTACGTCAGCCCGACGGCGAAGGCCGCCGTCGACGCCGCGATCCGAAGAACGGGATACGTCGTCAACCGGCACGCCCGCTCGCTGATCACCGGCAAGTCCGACTCGGTCGCCTTCCTCCTCACCGAACCCCAGGAGCGCTTCTTCGAGGACCCCAACTTCAACGTCCTCCTCAGGGCCTGCACGCAGGCCCTCGCCGCCCAGGACATCCCGCTCCTCCTGATGATCGCGGGCACCGAGGACGAACGCCGCCGCAACCTCCGCTACATCGAGGCCGGCCACGTCGACGGCGTCCTCCTCGTCTCCAGCCACTCCGGCGACCCCGTGGTGGCCCGGCTGCACGAGGCCGGCGTCCCCGTCGTCGCCTGCGGCAAGCCCCTCGGCCAGACCGCCAAGATCGGCTACGTCGCCGCCGACGACCGGGACGGCGCCCGCGACATGGTGCGCCACCTGTACGCGACCGGGCGGCGCCGGATCGCCACCGTCACCGGCCCGCTCGACACCCCCGGTGGCGTCGAACGCCTCGCCGGCTACCGGGAGACGCTCGCCGAGCACGGCCTGCCCGTCGACGAGACCCTCATCGCCACCGGCGACTACAGCAGGGCCAGCGGCGAGGACGCGGCCCGCGCCCTCCTGGAGCGCGCCCCCGACGTCGACGCCGTCTTCGTCGCCTCCGACCTCATGGCGCAGGGCGTCCTCGACGCCCTCTCCCGGGCGGGCCGGCGGGTCCCCGAGGACGTCGCCGTCGGCGGCTTCGACGACTCCCCGGCGGCTCTGTCCTCCCGGCCCTCGCTGACCACCATCCGGCAGCCCTGGGACCGGATCAGCACCGAGATGGTCCGCACGCTCCTGGCGCGGATCGCGGGCGAGGACCCGGTGACGGTCATCCTGCCGACGGAGCTCGTCCGCCGGGAGTCGGCGTAGCGGCACCACCCGTCAGGAGGATCACCTCCAGCGTCCGCGGACCGTGGACACCCTCCACCCGGTCGAGTTCGATGTCGCTCGTCGCGGACGGACCGGAGATCCAGGTCAGCGGACGCGCCGGGTCGAGCCGGGGGAGCGCGAGCGGCACCGAGGCCACCACCTGCTCCGGGGCCCGCACGACACAGAGGTGCAGATCGGGGACGAGCGTCAGCGCCCGGCGGCCCTGGCCCGTACCGCCGTCGAGGACGATCGTGCCGGTCTCGGCGATCGCCACCGCGCAGCCCGTCACCACGGCGTCCGTGCCGTCCAGTTCGTACGGGGTCAGCCGGGGCTCGTCGAACCGCCGCACGGCCTCGGTCGCGGCGAGCCACTCCCCGGGCAGCCCGGGCGGTACGACGACACTGCGCGCGCCCCGCTCCGCGAGGAGCCGCGCGACGAGCCCGGCGAGGCCGTCCGGGGTGCTGCGGTGGACGTGGGCCCGGTAGTCGGCGAGGTTCTCGTGGAGGAGATCGAGGACCCGGGCCGGGTCGTCCGGGGTGTGGCTGGTCCGGTAGTCGCGGGCGACGGGCACGGCCTCGGGGGCGTCCGCGACGGCGGTACGGATCCGGGAGAGGATCCGTGCGCGGGAGTCGGTCATGTGCGGTTCTTCCTCCACCAGTCGCGGAACGGCTCGGCGGGCATCTCGGGCAGGTCGCGGCTCTCCGTCCACGCGCCGGCGCCCGGCCCCGGCAGCTTCTTCGGGTGCAGCCTGCGGGTCTTCGAGGCGATGCGCTCGCCGGCCGCGAGGACGCCGGGGTGGTCCAGTACCCAGCCCGCCGCCCTGACGGCGGCCTTCTCCAGGCGGTGGCCCTTGCCTCCCTGGTCGGCGACCTTCTCGCGGAGGTGGACGAGGACCTCGGGGATGTCGATCGCGACCGGGCACACCTCGTAGCAGGCGCCGCAGAGGGAGGAGGCGTAGGGGAGGGAGGCGTCGACCTCGCTCGCCGTGCCCCGGAGCTGGGGAGTGAGGATGGCGCCGATCGGGCCCGGGTAGACCGAGCCGTACGCGTGGCCTCCGGCCCGCTCGTACACCGGGCAGACGTTGAGACAGGCCGAGCAGCGGATGCAGCGCAGCGCCTGGCGGCCGACCTCGTCGGCGAGGGCGTCGGTGCGGCCGTTGTCGAGGAGGACGAGGTGGAAGGTGCCGGGCCCGTCGCCGTCGGTGGTGCCGGTCCACATGCTCGTGTACGGGTTCATCCGCTCGGCCGTCGAGGAGCGGGGGAGCGTCTGGAGGAAGACCTCCAGGTCCCGCCAGGTCGGCACCACCTTCTCGATGCCGACGACCGAGATGAGGGTCTCGGGGAGGGTCAGGCACATGCGTCCGTTGCCCTCGGACTCGACGACGACGAGGGTGCCGGTCTCGGCGACCATGAAGTTCGCGCCGGAGATGCCGACCTTGGCGCGCAGGAACTTCTCCCGGAGGTGCAGGCGGGCGGCCTCGGCGAGTTCGGCGGGGCTGTCGGTGAGGTCGTCGGGTGCCGGGCGGCCCCACTTGCCCATCTCGGAGCGGAAGATGTCACGGATCTCGCCCCGGTTGCGGTGGATCGCCGGGACCAGGATGTGCGAGGGACGGTCCTCGCCGAGCTGCACGATCAGCTCCGCGAGATCCGTCTCGTAGGCGGCGATCCCCTCGGCCTCCAGGTGCTCGTTGAGACCGATCTCCTGGGTGGCCATCGACTTGACCTTGACCACCTCGGACTCGCCGGTGGCCCGCACGAGTCCGGTGACGATCCGGTTGGCCTCCGCCGCGTCCGCCGCCCAGTGCACGGTGCCGCCCGCCGCCGTCACCGCCTCCTCCAACTGCAGGAGATGTGTGTCGAGCTGACGGAGCGTCCGATCCTTGATCCGCTTGCCGGCCTCGCGGAGCGCGGCCCAGTCGTCCAGCTCGGCCACCGCCCGCGCCCGCTTGTCGCGGATGGTGTGGGTGGCGTGCCGCAGATTGGCGCGCAGCGTCTCGTTCCGTACGGCCTCGTGCGCGGCCTTCGGGAAGGCCGGCATGCCGACGAAGGCCGGCCCGCCGCCCGACCGCCGCCCCTCGTCGAGCGCTGACGCGCGCCCCTTCCTGTCGCTCATGCCCAGGGCTCCTCTTCCGTGCTCGCCAGGATCTCCGCCAGGTGCAGCGCCCGCAGCGGCGCCTCCTGACGTCTCAGCATGCCGCCCACGTGCAGCAGACAGGAGTTGTCCGCCCCGCACAGGACATCCGCGCCCGTGGACAGCGCGTTCGTGATCTTGTCGGCACCCATCGCCGCCGAGACGTCCGGGTTCTTCACCGCGAAGGTGCCGCCGAAGCCGCAGCACTCCTCCGCGCCCGGCAGCTCCACCAGCTCCAGGCCCTTCACCGCCTCCAGGAGCCGCCGCGGCCGCTCCCCGAGCCCGAGGAGCCGCAGGCCGTGACAGGACGGGTGGTACGTCACCCGGTGCGGGAAGTACGCGCCCACGTCCGTCACGCCGAGCACGTCCACGAGGAACTCCGTCAGCTCGTACACGCGCGGGGCCAGGCCCGCCGCGTCCGCGCCGAACGGCGGGTAGTGACGGCGGACCATCGCCGCGCACGAACCCGACGGGGTGACGACGTGGTCGTACCCCTCGAAGGCCCGGACCGTGCGCCGTACGAGCGGCTCGGTCTCCGCGCGGTAGCCGGTGTTGAACTGCGGCTGCCCGCAACAGGACTGCGCCGCCGGGAAGTCGACCTCGACGCCGAGCCGTTCGAGGAGCCGGACCGTGGCGACGCCCGTGGAAGGGAAGACGGCGTCGTTGACGCAGGTGACGAAGAGGGCGACACGCATCACGGGTTCCTCGGGGCGGAGTCGAGTCGGGGGCGGCGCTTGCGGTACGTAGTGTCGCAGGGTCCGCCGGGATCGAGGACGTCGCGCGCGCGGCGGGTGGCTCGCCGGACACCCGCCGCGCGCCGACCTGTCCCGCCGAGCGGCTCAGCGCACGCCGAGGAGGTGCTCAAGGGCCAGCTGGTCCAGGTGCTCGAAGGCCATCGAGCGTGCCGCGGCCGCGTCCGGGTCGAACGTCTCGTACGCCGTGGGGTCGGCGAGCAGCCCCGCGAGGCCGTCGGCGGCCGTGGGGACGGCGAGCTCGGGCAGCCGGGAGGCGGCGAGCGCGGCCACGACGTCCGGGTCGGCGCGGAAGGCCGCCGCCCGCTCCTTGAGGATCAGGTAGTTCCGCATGCAGTTCTTCGCGGACTCCCACACCCCGTCGAAGCCGTCGGTGCGCACCGGTTTGAAGTCGAAGTGGCGCGGACCCGCGTAACCGGCCGTCTCCAGGAGGTCCACGAGCCAGAACGCCTGGCGCAGGTCGCCCGCGCCGAAGCGGAAGTCCTGGTCGTACTTGATGCCCGACTGGCCGTTCAGGTCGATGTGGAAGAGCTTGCCCGCCCACAGGGCCTGCGCGATGCCGTGCGGGAAGTTGAGCCCGGCCATCTGCTCGTGGCCCGTCTCCGGGTTCACGCCGACGAGCTCGGGGCGCTCCAGGCGCTCGATGAAGGCGAGCGCGTGCCCGATGGTGGGCAGCAGGATGTCGCCGCGCGGCTCGTTCGGCTTGGGCTCGATCGCGAAGCGCAGGTCGTAGCCCTGCTCGGTGACGTACTGGCCGAGCAGGTCGAATGCCTCCTTCATCCGGTCGAGCGCGACCTGCACGTCCTTGGCGGCGCCGGACTCGGCGCCCTCCCGGCCGCCCCAGGCGACATAGGTGGTGGCGCCGAGCTCGACGGCCAGATCGATGTTCCGGAGGGTCTTGCGCAGGGCGAAGCGGCGCACGTCCCGGTCGTTGGCGGTGAAGGCGCCGTCCTTGAAGACGGGGTGGGTGAAGAGGTTCGTGGTCGCCATGGGCACGGCGAGTCCGGTGCGGTCCAGGGCGGCCCGGAAGCGCTTGACGATCGCGTCCCGCTCGCCGTCCGGCGCCCCGAAGGGGATCAGGTCGTCGTCGTGGAAGGTGATGCCGTACGCGCCGAGGCCGGCGAGCCGCTCGACGGACTCCACGGGGTCGAGGGCGGGCCGGGTCGCCTCGCCGAAGGGGTCGCGGCCCTGCCAGCCCACGGTCCAGAGTCCGAAGGTGAACCGGTCCTCGGGCGTGGGGGTGAAGCGCTCCGACATGGTGTCTCCCTGCTACTGGCCGTCGGATTTGTTTTCTGACATAACTAATACGGGACGGGGCCGCTGAACGCCAGCCCCCGACGAATCGAGAGATGAGGTGAGGGCGTGCCCGCGAGCCGCTCCGTCGTGATCGGCGTGGACAGCTCCACGCAGTCCACCAAGGCCGTCGCCGTCGACGCCGAAACCGGCGAGCTCCTCGCCCTCGGCCGTGCCCCGCACACGGTCACCGGCTCCGGCGGGGCGCGCGAGAGCGACCCCGAGGAGTGGTGGACCGCCCTCGCCGCGGCCGTCCGCGCGGCGGTCCGGGACGCGGACGTGCCGGCCTCCGCCGTCACCGGCATCGCGGTCGCCGGCCAGCAGCACGGCCTCGTCACCCTCCGCGCCGACGGCCGCCCCCTGCGGCCCGCGCTGCTCTGGAACGACACCCGCTCCGCCCCGCAGGCCGCCGCCCTCGCCGCCCGCCTCGGCGGCCCCGAGTCCTGGCTGGAACGGACCGGTTCGGTCCCCGTCGCCTCCATGACCGCCGCCAAGTGGCAGTGGCTCCGCGAGCACGAGCCGGAGCACGCCGAGGCCGCGCGCGGGATCCGCCTCCCGCACGACCACCTCACCGAACGCCTCTCCGGAGCCGCCGTCACCGACCCCGGGGACGCCTCCGGCACCTGCTGGTACGGGACCGCCACCGGCGCCTACGACCCGGAGGTCCTCGACCTCCTCGGCCTGGACCCGGCCCTGCTGCCGGCCGTCGCCCCCTCCGGCGCCACCCGCGCCGGCACCCTCGCCCCGGCCGCCGCCGAGGCCCTCGGCCTGCCCCGTACCGTCGCCGTCGCCGCCGGGACCGGCGACAACATGGCCGCCGCCGTCGGACTCGGCCTCGGCGGCGCGGGCCTCCTCGACCACCCCGTCGTGAGCCTCGGCACCTCAGGGACCGTCTTCGCCGCGACCCGCGCCCGCCCCGCCGACCCCGGCCTCGCCGGCTTCGCCGCCACCGACGGCACGTACCTCCCGCTCGGCTGCACCCTCAACTGCACGCTCGCCGTGGACCGGTTCGCCACGCTCCTCGGCCTCGACCGCGAGGACGCGGCACCCGGCGGCGGTGTCGTCGTCCTCCCGTACCTGGACGGCGAACGCACCCCGGACCTCCCGCACGCCGCCGGTCTCGTCACCGGCCTGAGGCACGGCACCGACCCGCGCGCGATCCTGGGCGCCGCGTACGAAGGCGCCGCCTTCACCGTCCTGCGCGCCCTCGACGAACTCCTCGCCGCCTGCGGCCTCGATCCCGCGGCGCCCGCCGTACGGGACCGTCCGCTGCGCCTGATCGGCGGCGGGTCACGCGGCCGGGCCTGGACGGAGACCATCCGCAGACTCTCCGGCCGCCCCCTGCTCGTCCCGGCCGCCGAGGAACTCGTCGCGCTCGGCGCTGCGGCGCTGGCCGCAGGAGCGGCGACCGGCGCCGACCCGGTCGCGCTGGCCACCACCTGGGGCACCGGAACGGGCACCGTCCTGCCCCCGGCCCCGCGCGACGAGGAGACCTGGGACCGGATCGCGTCCGTCCTCACCGCGGCGGCACCCACGCTGCTGCGCTGAGGACGGGTCCGGCGAAGACCTGCCCCGGGCGCGCTGCCGGGGTTACCCTTCGGGAAACAACGGGGGAGGCACCATGTTCTCGCTACTCATCCTGTTCGGCGTGCTCGGCGGTATCGGGGCGCTCCTGATCGTCACTCTGCTCCGCAGGGGCGGCGGCCGCGCGGACACGGTCGAGGGCCTGCTGCAGGAGCAGGAGGCCCTGCGCCGGGCCAGGACCGACCGGGTCTCCTTCAACTCCTTCGCCGCCCACAACTCCGTACCGACCGCGAGCGACACCTACGTCCGCCGCAACGGTCGGCCGTAGCCGGGCGCTCACTCCGCCCGGCCGAGATCGCGGGAGGTTCTCTCAGGAGGTGGGCCAGTCCACCTCACGCTCCAGCGGAACCTCGGTCACGCTCACGAACTGCGGTGCGCCGAACGCCCGGACCATGACGCCGTTTCCGAGGCCGGTGACCTCCAGGGCCAGGTGCTCGGCCCCCACGCGCAGGTCGAGCCTCACCACGGGCTCGCCCCCGAAGTCCGGCATGCGGTGGATCCGGGCTCCGGGGTACGTCAGGGCCGTCAGCCTGTCCCGCATCTGCGCGTACGTGGCCGTCTCCCTTCCGGAGAACGCCCTGCTGATCCGGAGCTGGTGCGTCCGGGCGGCGCACTCCTCCGCCGGCGTCAGCGGCACCGGGTCGGACAGGACGGGCAGGGTGCGGTCGGGGGCCGGTGCCGAGGGGACCTGGCCGACGGCGCCGAGGACGTTCGGTTCGCAGCGCTGCGCGATGAGGTCGGCCAACTCCAGGAACCGCGCCTCGGCCTTGCGGGCGCTCGTCACGGCGGTGGCCGCCCGGGCGGTCCGCGCGGGGGAGGGGCGGGAGGCGGCCGGGACGGCGGAGGCGCGAGCGGAGGCCGTGGTGGTGGCGTGGGCGCTCTGGGTACCGACGGCGGCCAGGACGACGACGCTGCCGAGGGCGGCGGTGAGCAGGGGCTTCGGGAGAAGAATCGATCGCATGCCGCTACCTTGCGGGCCGGCGGCCACCGGCCGCCTGAGTAGGCGTACTCATTCCGCCGGATCACCGACTCAGGCCGGTGGGGCACGCCGGGGCAAGGCTGTTGGCCGATCCGGCGGATGCCACCGGGCGCGCGGTGACCCAGCCGGCTGCCCGGCCCGCCGCCGCGTCATCGTCCGACGCGAACGTCCCCACCCGAAGATCACGGCCTCAACATCCGTACGTGGTCCGCAGCGGCCGGCAGGACCGAGCCCGGCCATGACGACCTCGCGTGGCTTCGGGGCGACGGCCCGTCGCGGCTCACCCGCCGGGTCGCGCCATCCGGTGCGTTCGTCAGGGTCTGCGGCCATGACTGAGATCACCGCCGAAGTGTGGCCGGAACCTCCACTCGCCGGCACCGAGGCGGCAGCCGTCCTCGGCGCCCTCGAGCGTCAGCGGGCCACGCCGGCCTGGAAGTGCTCCGGCCTGGACGCCGCCGGCCTGCGAGCCACGTTCGGCGCGTCCACCCTCACTCTGGGAGGACTGCTCAAACACCTGGCACACGTGGAAGACAGCCACTTCGCCCGGCTGTGGCTCGCCTCTGCCGTCGGCGCGCCCTGGGGCTCCGTCGACTGGGACGGCGATCCCGACTGGGACTACCGCTCCGCCGCCCAGGACACCCCGGAGCAACTGCGCGCTCTCTGGCGGGAATCGGTGGCGCGCTCCCGTGTCATCGTCGACGAGGCACTCCGTGCGGGCGGGCTCGACCAGCTCGGCGCCCACACCACCCGTAGCGGCGAGCGCCCCAACCTCCGTCGCATTCTCCTGGACCTCATCGAGGAGTACGCCCGCCACGCCGGTCACGCCGACCTCATCCGCGAATCCGTCGACGGCCTCACGGGCGAGGACCCGCCGAGGTGAGACCGGCTCGGCGGCGGTGGTAGGCCACCGCCACCGCCGCGAGCAGCGGGGCCCAGGCCAGGAGGGGCAGGTAGCAGGCGTAGAACAGGGCGTCCTGGAGCGGGCTCTCGGTGTGGGTGCCGGGGGCGTTCTCGCCGATGCCCGCGTACGCCACGTACGCGAACCAGCAGGTGAGCGCGGTCAGTCCGAACGCCCCCGCCAGCGCGGCGATCGTCGCGCCCCGCGCGCCGACCGGGCGGCCGCCGAGGAACGGGAGGCGGCGGGGGAACACCTCGCCCCACTCGCGGACCAGACCCAGCGTCAGGAAGGCGAGCAGTTCGGCGAGCGCCGTCAGGACGATCTGGAAGACGGCCTGGCGGAGCGACGGGTCGTCCACCCGGGCCACCGGCGCACCGAACGTCAGGGCGAGACGCCAGAGGCCGGACGGCAGGACGATCAGCGGTACGGCGTGGGCGGCGACGGCGGCCCAACGGGGCACGTCGGGAAGGGCCTTGAGCTTCATCATGCAACCCAGGCTGCCGCCGGGCAGGGCCCCCGGGCATCGGTCGGGAAGCCGCACCGCCTCCCCCGCGCGGGGGAGGCGGGGTCCTCCGCGGCGGAGCGTCAGGCCCCGGCGACCCGGCGCTGGTGGACGCGCAGGTGCAGGGTCGCCAGGTCGAGCAGCGGGGTCGGCACGCCGAGGGCCCGCGCCCGGGCGGTCAGGTCGCCGAAGAGGTGCTCGACCTCGGTCGGGCGGCCCGCGACCAGATCGCGGTAGAGGGACGGCACCATCGGCGAACCCGACGCCGACACCACGGCGAGCGTCGCCGCCCGCTCCTGCTCCGGTACGGGGTGCCCGGCCGCGGCGGCGATCGCGGAGGCCTCGTCGAGCACCGCGGGGCCGAACGCCGGGCCGCCCTCCACGTCGTACACCTCGCCGACCGTGCCGCGCATCAGACTCGTCACCGCGCCGAACGTCGTGATGAACACCCACTTGTGCCACATCGCCGTGATGACGTCGGCCGGCACCGGCGCGTCGATCCCCGCCCCTTCGAGGACCTTGCGGATCCGCTCCACGCGCGCGGAGACCGTCCCGTCCCGCGCCTCCCGCTCACCGGACTGCTCGCCGAAGGCCAGATGCGCCAGCGGGGCGAGCCGCCGGATGTCGCCCGCGTCGTCCAGGGTGGTCACCACCTTGGCGACGCCGCCGAGGACGGCCCCGGTGCCGAAGCGGGCGTTGAGGGCGTCGATGTGGGCGAGGCCGTTGAGGAGCGGTATGACGGCCGTGTCCGGTCCGACGGCCGGTGCGACGTCCTCGATGGCCCGGTCGAGCCCGGTGGACTTCACCGACAGCAGCACCAGGTCGTACGGCTCGCGCAGCTCGCCGGCCGTGACGAGGCGGGGCTCCACCGTCCACTCCTCGTCGCGGCCCACGACCCGGAGCCCGCGCTCGCGCAGCGCGGCCGCCCGGGCCGGGCGGACCAGGAAGGTGACGTCCTCGCCGGCGCGGGCGAGCAGGGCGCCGAAGTAGCCACCGGTGGCACCGGCGCCGACGACCAGGATCTTCATCAGGGTGAACCCTTCGTGGGGCGCCGCGGGGGCGCGGTGGTGAGGAGCGGGGTGAGCAGCCGGTGCGGCCGGGTGAGCGCCGCCGTCACCGGGTCGTCGTCCGGGCCCGCGGGGGCGAGCCCCGGTCCCGGGGCGACCAGGACGTCCCGTACGGGAACGGCCGCGCCGCAGCGGGCGCAGTGCCCGTCCGGGTCGAGCGGGGCCTCGTCCTCCGCGTGCAGGAAGACACGGCGCGGGCCGCCCGGCGCCGCGTAGAACTCCTCGCCCCAGACGGTGAGCGCGCGGACGGCCGGCCAGAGCGCGACGCCCTTGGGCGTGAGCCCGTACACCTCGCGCCGGCCCGTTCCCGTCTCGGGGCGGCGCGTCAGGACGCCCGCCTCGGTGAGGGTGGCGAGCCGGTCGGTGAGGACGGCCCGGGGGACGCCCAGGTGCGCGGCGAACTCGCCGAACCTGCGGACCCCGTAGAAGGCGTCCCGCAGGATCAGCAGCGTCCAGCGCTCGCCGACGATCTCCATCGAGCGGGCGAGGGCACAGGTCTGACCGCGGTAGTCGCGCGGAAGCGTCATGGGCGGGAGCCTAGCGCAGAAGAGTTCGGTGACCGAACTGTTTTCGTGAGAGCGAAAGGGACGACTAGGCTTCCGCTCACCATGAACCAGCCCACGGAACCCAAGGCCGACAAGTCGGGAGTGCGCCGGCACAACCTGAGCCTCGTCCTGCGGACCGTCGCCGAGGCCGGCGAGACGACCCGGGCGGCGGTCGCGGCCCGGGTCGGGCTCACCCGGCCCGCCGTCTCCTCCCTCGTCGAGCAACTCCTCGACCTCGGCTTCCTCGTCGAATCGGGCAAGACCTTCAGCGGGCAGGCGGGACGGCCGGGCACCGTGCTCAAACCGGCGGACACCGGCCCCGCCGGCCTCGGCGTCGAGATCAACGTCGACTACGTCACCGTCCGCGTCGTCGACCTGACCGGCACCGACCGCGTCCGCCGCACCGAGCGCCTCGACAACCGGGAGGCCGACGCCGCCGGTGTCCTCGCGCGCGCCGCGGGCATCGCCGCCGAGGCCCTGGACGAGGCCGCCGAGCGGCGCCTCGCCCCGGCCGGAGCCGCGCTCGCCCTCCCCGGACTCGTCTCCGGCGGGACCGTCCGGCAGGCCCCCAACCTCGGCTGGAACGAGGTCCCCGCCGAAGCCCTCTTCGCCCAGGGCCTCACCACACTGCGCCCCGCCACCACCGGGCTGCCCGTCACCTCCGACAACGAGGCCAACATGGCGGCCCTGGCCGAACTGTGGTCCGGCTCCCTCGGCGACATCCGCACCTTCCTGCACCTCACCGGGGAGATCGGTGTCGGCGGCGCGATCGTCGTCCACGGCGAACTCCTGCGCGGCGCCCACGGCTTCGCCGGCGAGATCGGTCACCTCGTCGTCGACGCGGAAGGCCCGCGCTGCCGCTGCGGCTCCCGCGGCTGCCTGGAGCAGTACGCCGGACAGGCCGCCCTCCTCGCCTCGGCGGGCGCCACCGGCGTCCCGGACCTCGCGCGCCGCGCGCAGACCGGGGAACCGCGCGCCGTCACCGCCCTCGCCGAAGCCGGCCGGATGCTGGGCCGCGCCCTGTCGGGAGCCGTGAACCTCCTCGACCCCGAGGCCGTCGTCCTCGGGGGCATCTACCCGCAGCTGATGCCCTGGCTGACGCCCGCCCTCACCGAGGAACTCTCCGCCCGCGTCGTCTCCGGCCTCTGGACCCCGGACGCGGGGCGCCTCCGTCCGGCCTCCGCCGCCACCGACGCCTCGCGCGGCGCGGCCGCCCTCGTCCTCCACGACGTCCTGGCCGACCCGCTGAACTACGCGCCGCAGTAGGGGTCCTCCACGGGTGCCCCGACCTACGCGCCGCAGTAGCCCCCCGCGCGTCCGGTCGCTCTCATCCCGCTCTCACGCGGGCCTTATCCCGTCATCACACGACGCCCCTACCTTCGCGCCCATGTTCTTCACCTACCTCCGGCGCGAGCTGCGCCGTCGCAGAAAGGCGGCGCTCGTCGTCGCCTCCGGGCTCGCGCTCGGCATCGCGCTGGTCATCGTCGTGAACTCTGTGTCCTCCGGCATGAGCCGGGCCCAGGGCAAGGTCCTCGAATCCCTCTACGGCCTCGGTACGGACCTGACGGTGACCAAGGCGCAGGAGCGGCCCGCCGAGGGCGCGCAGCCGCAGCGGCCCCGGTTCGAGTTCGAGGGCAAGGAGGACGGCAAGGAGCAGAGCAGCGACCGGCTGATGGTCCAGGGCTTCCAGACCCTCGCCGACTCCACCGTCGGCACGGTCGCGAAGCAGCAGGGGGTCGGCAAGGCCGTCGGCGGCCTCAGCCTCGTCAATCTGAAGATCAACGGCGAGTTCAAGCGCGGTCAGATCCAGCGCGGCCAGGCCCAGCAGGCCCAGCCCGGCGGCCCGGTGGGCGAGAACGGCGGCCCCGGCGACACCGTCACCGGCGGCGGCGCGGCCTTCGACGTCGACTCCTTCACGATCTACGGCACCGACGTCACCGCCCCCGACCTCGGCCCCCTCACCACCTCCACCGTCTCCACGGGCCGTACCTTCACGACCACCGAGGCGAACGCGAAGGTCGCCGTCGTCGACAGCGCCTACGCCCAGGAGAAGGACCTCTCCGTCGGCGACGAACTGACCGTCAAGGGCGTCGAGTTCGAGGTCATCGGCATCGCCACCGCCGACAGCGGACAGTCCGCCGCCCAGGTCTACCTGCCGCTCGGGCAGGCGCAGACCCTCTCCGGCTCCGCCGGCAAGATCACCACCATCTATGTGAAGGCGACCGACTCGACGCGCATCGACGCCGTCAAGACCGCCATCCAGGAGAACGTCTCCGGCACGACGGTCACCACCTCCGCCGACCTCGCGAAGACGGTCTCCGGCTCGCTCGACACCGCCGCCGACCTCGCCTCGAACGTCGGCACGTGGCTCTCGTACGCCGTGCTCCTCGCCGCCGTCCTCGTCGCCGGGCTCCTCACCTCCGCCGCCGTCGGACGCCGGGTCCGCGAGTTCGGCACCCTGAAGGCCCTCGGCTGGAAAAGCGGCCGGGTCACCCGCCAGGTCGTCGGCGAGGCCCTCGTCAACGGCGTCATCGGCGGCGCCCTCGGCATCGCGATCGGCCTCGCCGGCGCGTACGCCGTCACCGCGGCGAGCCCGACCCTCACTGCCGAACTCGGCACGAGCGGAGGTGGGTTCGGGGGCGGACGCGGCGGCGGCATGGTCCTCGGCGGCCCCGGCATGTCCCGTACGGCCGTCGGCAAGACCGTGGACATCGCGCTCACCGCCCCCGTCAGCGTCACCACCGTGGGTCTCGCCGTCCTCCTCGCCCTCGGCGGCGGACTCGTCGCGGGCGCCTTCGGCGCCTGGCGCGCCTCGCGGCTCCGCCCCGCCGACGCGCTGCGCCGCGTCGAGTAGCCGCCCGCCCCCCTCACCCACGGACCACAGGAGTCCCACCATGTACGAACTCATCGGCGTCACCAAGCAGTACCGGCGGGGACAGAAGAGAGTCGACGCGCTCGCCGGGATCGACCTCACCCTCGCCCAGGGGGACCGGCTGGTCATCCAAGGGCCCACGGGCGGCGGCAAGTCGACCCTCCTCCAGATGCTCGGCGGGCTCGACCGGCCCACCTCCGGCCAGGTGCTGCTCGACGGCACCGACCTGGCCGCGCTCTCCGAGCGCCGGCTGACGGCCGTGCGCGGCGAGAACATCGGCTTCGTCTTCCAGAGCTTCAACCTCATCCCCACGCTCACCGCGCAGGAGAACGTGGAGACCGCGCTCGTCCCGCTCGGCGTCAAGGCCGCCGAGCGGCGCGCCCGGGCCGCCGAGGCGCTGGAGTCGGTGGGCCTCGGCGAGCGGCTCGGACACCTGCCGTCCGAGCTCTCCGGCGGCCAGCAGCAGCGGGTGGCGATCGCCCGCGCGCTGGTGAAGCGGCCGAAGGTGCTCCTCGCCGACGAACCCACCGGCAATCTGGACGAGTCGATGCGCGACGAGATCGTGGACCTGCTCGAAGGGCTCTGCGCCGAGCACGGGCTGACCTTCGTCATGGTCACCCACGACAGCGCCGTCGCCCGCCGCGCTCCCCGCCTGGCCACGATCCGGAAGGGCCGGATCACGATCAAGGAGAACGGGCGGACGACGGCGGACCGGGTCGAGGCCTGAGTCCTCTAGACGGACACCCCGTGGGCGCGGAGATAGGCCAGCGGGTTGATGTCCGAGCCGAAGTACGGCGTGGTCCGCACCTCGAAGTGCAGGTGCGGACCCGTCACCCGCCCGGTCGCCCCCGACCGCGCGATCCGCTGCCCGCCCGACACGCTCTGCCCCGGCGACACGTCGATGCGGGAGAGGTGCGCGTACTGGGTGTAGCGCCCGTCCGGATGACGGATCACCACCTCGTAGCCGTACGAGCGCCCGTACCCGGCCGTCACGACCCGGCCCGGACCGGCCGCGCGGACCGTCGTACCGGACGGCACCGCGAAGTCCTGCCCCGTGTGGTAGCCCTTCGACCAGGAGCCCGGCTGCCCGTAGTACCCGGTGAAGACGTACGAGGAGACGGGCGTCGTCCAGCCCCGCGTGGACGGCGAGGAGGGGGCGGACGGCTGCGCGGGGCGGCCGGTCCGCTGCTCGTACTTCCCTGCGTGGCCGGTCCAGTACCAGTGGCCGCGTGACTGGTACCAGTACACGCGGCACCGGGGGTCCCAGCCCTGCCGGCCGTGGAAGACCGGCTCGCCGGTGCGGCCTCCGCCGGTCTGCCGCTGTCGCGCGCCGCCCGGGGCCTGGGAGCGCTCCTTGTACGTGGCGTGGTGGCTGGTCCAGCGCCACTCGCCCGCCTCGTTCCGGAACCAGTACCGGGAGCCGTCCCAGCCGGCGTGCGCCGGGGCGGGCTCGGCGGCGGCCGTTCCGGCGCCCGCGCCGGTCAGGGCGACCACGCCGACGGTCGCGACGACCGCGCGGCGCACCCCGTGCAGGGCGCGCTGCCCGCCCGGCGCGCTGCCCGCCCGCGCGGCCTCGGCGCAGCCCGCGCACCCGCAGTCCGGCGGTATCTCGTCGGCGAAGGCGGGGACGTCGAACTCGGGATCGGGGGTGCTGTGGCTCACGATGCTCCTCACTCCTGGTGGTTCGGTTCGGCTCGGCCGCCACTCCGGGTGTAGAAGGCCACGGTCAAGTCCTTGACCAGGGCCTGGCGTTCGAAGTCGTCGAGCTCGACGAGCCCCCGCGTCGTCAGCCGGGTCACGGTGTCGTCCACGGCGTCGATCACACCCGTCAGGACGGAGTCCCGGTGCTTGGCGTCGAGAACGGCGATCTGCCGCCGGCGCATGGCGGCGGCGACCTCGGGGGCGTACTCGATACGGGTCGGCTGGGCCGAGAAGACGGCGATGCCGACCGGCCGGCACTCGGCCGCGAGCATCCGGGTCAGCGCGTCGCCGACGGCCTCGGCGTCCCGCAGGGTCGGCGCGTCGCCCCGGAAGGCGTCCGCAGGCAGCTGCGAGAGCACGCGCGCGGTGGCCGCCTCCACCTGCTCGCGCAGATAGCCGAGATGGTCGTCCACGGCGAGCAGCGCGCGGGCCGTGTCCCGTACCGACCACACGACCAGGACCACCACGCGCAGCGCCGAACCCTCCGCGTCCACGACGGCGATGGGCTCGCTGCGCCAGTGCCGCAGCCGAACGTCGATCCGGCGGCGCAGGACGAAGGGGCTGATCCAGACGAGGCCGGTGCGCCGGACGCTGCCCCGGTAGCGGCCGAAGAGCGAGAGGACCCAGGCGGAGCCCGTGCGGCCGCGGGTCAGTCCGCCGAAGGAGACGACGGCGACGACGGCGCAGGCGGCCAGCGCGGCCCACTGCCACGGCGGCAGCTCGACGGCGCTCAGCGGGCGGGCGCGCCACAGCGCCGCCGCCACGCCCGCGAGTGCGGTGAGGCCGGTGAGGACGGCGGCCCAGCCGGGGACGGCGGGTCCCGGACGCTCCGTCAGATCGGGTTCGGCGGGAGGGGGACGGCGGGGGAGTGTGACCGACGGGGCGGGCGCTTCGGCCGGTTGCCCTGTCGCGCGCTTCGGTGACGCCGGGAGGATCCGGGTGGGCCGGCCCGGGTCCGACCGGAAGAGGTCGTTCATCGGTATGCCGTCCGTGGGCCGGCGGGTGCGGACGGGCAGGGGCCGTTTCTGCAGCTCGGTCATGGGGCCCTTCCGGCCGCACCTGAGGTGACGGCTCGTCGGATGATCTTCACGCACCATGGTCACAGGGGTGAATGTCCGGAATGCCGCGACGAAAGTCCCGAATGCCCGGGTCTTTGGTCCCTTGGCCATGGCTTCACCGCGGGCCGTTGTCAGTGGGGGCCCCTACCGTTTTCACCATGACGACGACGACCTATCTGGAGCTGTCGCAGGACGGCGGCGGTGCCCACAAGTTCTACGAAGTGACCGTCGAGGACCTCGCGGTGTCGGTCCGTTACGGCCGGATCGGCTCGGACGGGCAGACCCAGCGCTCCACGTTCCCGACGGTGGCGAAGGCCCAGGCCGCGGCGGCGAAGAAGATCGGCGAGAAGGTCCGCAAGGGGTACGCCCCCGCCGTCCGGGGACAGCGTGCCGCGCGTCCCGTGACGCGCCGTGAGGTCACCTCCGCGCCCTCCACCGCGCGCGCCGTCGCCCCCGTCCTGTGGCGCTTCCGCACCGGCTCGGCCGCCTTCGGCATCCACGTCGACGAGGAGCGCTGCTGGGTGGGCAACCAGGCGGGGGACGTCTTCACGCTCGACCGCGCCGGCGAGGTGCAGGCCCGGTTCGGCCTGCCCGACGGCGTCAAGTGTCTGGTCGCCGACGACTTCTGGATCTACGCCGGCTGCGACGACGGCAAGGTGTACGACCTCTCGTCCAAGCTCCCGTTCGCCGCGTACGACATCGCCACCGACGTCGACATCTTCTGGCTCGACATCCACGAGGGCGTCCTGCACGTCGCCGACCGCTCCGGCCGGCTCACCGTCATCGACCACGAGGACGAGCACCAGTGGGCGCGCGGCGGCCAGGGCGAGCACGCCTGGATGGTCCGCGCCGACGGCGACGCCGTCTACTACGGGGACACGAAGGGCGTCGCCGCCCACGCGCCGGACGGCGGCGGGGAGCGGTGGCACACGGCGACCGAGGGCGGGGTCCTCTTCGGCTGGCAGGAGGACACCGCGGTCTACGCGGGCACGTCCCGCAAGAAGGTGCAGCGGCTCGCGAAGAAGGACGGGCGCGTGGAGGCGGTGTACTCCTGCGACAGCCCGGTGTACTCCTGCGCCACCTCGCCCGGCGGCCGGTTCGTCTTCGCCGCCGACTCGGCCTCCTCCGTCTACTGCTTCGCGGAGGACGGCACCCGGCTGTGGAAGCTCGGTACGGGCGGCGGTTCGGCGCTCTCCATGCAGTACCGGGACGAGCGGCTCTACCTGGTGACCACGGACGGTTCGCTCGTCTGCGTGGACGCGAGCGAGGAGGCGATCGAGGCCGCCCAGCAGGGCACGGTCCCGGTCGCGCGGGACATCAAGCTCGCCGCAGCCCTGCCGGTGTACGAGCCGGCGACGACCGTGACCGCGGTGACCGCCGTCAGCGACGCCCCGGCCGGCTCGGTGGTCGTGGAATGCGTGACCGAGGGGGGCAGGACCCGGGTGCGGGTCGTCTCGCAGGGATACGACTCCGGGTGGAACGTCCAGTTCCCGCGGGCGATCCGGGAACCCGGCGCGCGGTACGTGGTGGACGCCCTGCACCCGGCCGCGGGCGGGTTCTACCGGGTGCGCGGCGACATCCGGCGGCTCCTGTGACGGCCGGCGAGGGGAGCGGCTCGGGGGTGTTCGAGGCGGCCACGGGCGACGGGCCGCCGCTGCCCCCGGCCGAGGCCGAGCAGCGGTCGCGGGAGATCCGCGCGGCCGTCGACGGGCTGCTCCAGATCCGGCGGCTGACCCTGAGCCGGGGTGGCGACCCGAGGACCGTGCCCGCCGACTGGGAGCGGCGCCGACCGGTCCGCGCGGTGGCGCTCGCCCTGGAGTCCGGCGGGATCACGCCCTCGTCCGTGGACGCCTCCGGTGTGCGGCTCTCCACCGGCTACCGGGTCACGGCGGGGGAGCGGCCCGGCACGGTCAGGGTGGAGTGGCTCGGCCCGCCGGGCGCGGGCGCCGCCCAGGAGGAGGCGGCGGCCCTGGGCGCGTGCGTTCCCGCGCTCGAACGGCTCGGCTGGGAGGCGCTCCTCTACAAGGGGCCGCGCGGCCGCCGCTTCCTGGAGGCCGAGCCCATGTCCCCG
Organism: Streptomyces sp. R44; assembly: GCF_041053105.1. Taxonomy (NCBI): domain Bacteria; kingdom Bacillati; phylum Actinomycetota; class Actinomycetes; order Kitasatosporales; family Streptomycetaceae; genus Streptomyces; species Streptomyces sp. R44. The sequence continues at coordinate 7,408,578 of NZ_CP163444.1, forward strand.
TGAAGGGTCGTCCGTCAGACGATCGAAGGCTTGCCCGTCAGCCGATCGAAGACGATTGCCCGTCAGGCGATCGAGGACGCTTGCCCGTCAGGCGATCGAGGCGGAGACGATCGCCGAGACCGCGATGTTGCAGGAGGCCGTCACCCAGACCGCGGGGTGCGGCTCGGGGTCGACGAGCGTGGCACCGAGCTTCCCCGGCGTGACCAGGTCGACGACGAGGAAGGCCACCCCCATCATCACCAGGCCGAGCAGACCGAACGCGGCCGTGGAGACGAGGCCCTTGCCGAAGTTGTCGTACGTCGTCCAGATCGACGTGAAGACGATGCCGCCGATCCCGAGGAGCGCCGAGCTCAGCAGGATCGCGGCGTTGCGGTTGCGGTCCTCCCAGATCTGGCGCCCGAGCTTGCCGGGGGTCAGCAGGTCCACGAGCACGATGCCGAGGATCAGCAGGACCACGCCGAGGGAGCCGTAGGCGCCGGCCCGGCCGAGGCCGTTGACGATGTCGCTCATGAAATGCCGGCTCCGAACGTGGTGATCGCGGGGGATCGGTGGTCAAGGACCGGCAAAATGTAGCGCACGGGTGAACGAGAACCGCCGCCCGCCCGGAGATCGGGCGGGCGGCGGGCGCGGGCGGCCATCACCTGCTAGGCGCCCGGCGGAAGGCCCTTGGCGCGGGAGCGGACCATGACGGCCGTGATGACCTCGACCACGCCGACGACGAGGAGCCAGACGCCGGCGAGGACCGTCAGCACCCTGGCCGACTCCAGCGGGGACACGATCAGCACGATTCCGGCGAGCGCGCTGACGATGCCCAGGAAGATCTGCCAGCCGCGCGCCGGCATCGCCGGGTCGGACGCCGCCGCCACGGTCTGGGTGATGCCGCGGAAGAGCCAGCCGATCCCGATCCACAGCGCGAGCAGCAGGGTCGACTGCGTCGCTCCCCGGAAGCAGAACAGGCCGAGCAGGATCGACAGCGCACCACTGATGAAGGCCATGACCCGCAGTGCCGTGGTGGCGTGCGTGCCGAAGGCGGCGACCAGTTGCATCACACCGCTGAGCAGCAGATACAGACCGAAGAGCACCCCCACCACCCGCAGGGAGGCCTCCGGCCAGGCCAGCACCATGGCGCCGAGGATCAGCGAGACGAGCCCGGCGACGAGCAGGGCCTGCCAGGCGAAGCCCGCGAGGATCCCCAGGGGCCCGGGTGGTACGTCCCCTCGCGCGTCGCGGCCGTACGGAGAGTCATCAGTCTGTGTCATGGGACGGCACCGGTCCTTTCGTTGCGGGTCGGGGTCACGGCAGAGCGCCGTAGGAGTTCAGGAACAGCGCCTCGGCCAGCGCCATGTGCTCGATCTCGGAGGGATCCACGCTCTCGTTCGGCGCGTGGATGAGACAGCCCGGCTCCTCGACGCCGATCAGGGCGATCTCCGCCTCCGGGAACTGCGCGGCGAGCACGTTGCACAGCGGGATCGAGCCGCCCTGCCCGGACTGCACCATGTCCTTCCCGTACGCCTCGCGGAGCGCCGCCCCCAGGGCCCGGTAGGCGGGTCCGTCGGTGCGCGCCCGGAAGGGTTGGCCCGCGCTCTCCGGTTCCACCTCCACCCGGGCGCCCCACGGGGCGGCCGAGGTCAGATGGTCGGTGAGGGCGCGCAGGGCGTCGCCCGCGTCGGTCCCCGGGGGCACCCGCAGGCTGACCCTGGCCCGTACCCTCGCCTGGATCGCGGCCGAGGAGCCCACCACCGGCGGGCAGTCGATGCCGAGGACGGTGACGGCAGGCCGGGCCCACAGCTCTTCGGCGACCGAGCCCGTGCCGAGGAGGGACACCCCGTCGAGGACGCCCGCGTCGGTACGGAACTGCTCGGCCGGGTAGTCCACCCCGTCCCAGACGCCGGCGTCGTCCAGGCCCTTGATCGTCGTGTTGCCCTGCTCGTCGCGGAGGCTGTCGAGGATCCGGACGAGCGCGGCGAGTGCGTCGGGTGCCGGGCCGCCGAACATCCCGGAGTGCATCTCGCCCTTGAGGGTGGAGACCGTCACGACGACATGGGTGAGCCCGCGCAGCGAGGTGGTGGCGGTGGGCAGGCCGAGCGCGAAGTTGCCGGTGTCGCAGACCAACAGGGTGTCGGCGGCGAACAGTTCGGGCCGCAGCGGCACGAGCTGCTCAAGACCGCCCGTCCCCTGCTCCTCCGAACCCTCCGCCACGAACTTGATGTTCACCGGGAAGCCCCGGCCCTCCGGCCCGCCGAGCGCGCGCAGCGCCGTCAGATGCATCGCGATGTTGCCCTTGCAGTCGGCGGCGCCGCGCCCGTACCAGCGCCCGTCGCGCTCGGTCAGCTCGAAGGGCGGCGTCCGCCAGGCGACGTCGTCGAGGGGCGGCTGGACGTCGTAGTGGCAGTAGAGCAGCACCGTCGGTGCCCCTTCGGGGCCCGGAGCGTGTCCCACCACCGCGTCCGTGCCGTCCGGGGTCGTCACCCGGCGCATGTCGCGGAGCCCCGCCTCCGTGAAGGCCCGGACGAGGAAGTCGGCGGCCTTCGCGCACTCCTCGGGCGGGAACTGACGCGGGTCGGCGACCGAGCGCAGTGCCACCAGCGCGGTGAGGTCCTCCTTCGCCCGGGGCATCAGCGCCCGGACCCTCTCCCGCAGGGCTGCGGTCTCGGGGGACTCGGCGGACATGCGTACCCACTTCCCTCGGGGACGAAAGCCCACTCAGTCAAGCAACAGTGGGCGTTCGCCGCAAAACATGACTCAAGTGGACTATTCCGGGTGGGGTTCGGAGGGCGCCCGGGAGCCGCCGGGACCAGAGTGGACGACGTACGCCTCCGCCTCCCGCACCTGGAGAACCTCATGTCCCACCCCAACCGACGCGATCTCGGGCTGCTCGTGCTGAGGGTCGGCACGGGTGCCGTGCTCGCCGCGCACGGCACGCAGAAGCTCCTCGGCTGGTTCGGGGGCGGCGGCATCGAGGGCACCACCAAGGCGATGGAGGCCATGGGCTTCAACCCGGGCCGCGAGAGCGCGATCGCCGCCGGTCTCGGCGAGGCGGGCGGCGGAGCACTGCTCGCCCTCGGCCTGGCCACCCCGGTCGCCGGTGCCGCCGCGGCCGGCGCCATGGCGGGAGCCGTCTCCGTGCACGCCCCCTCCGGCTTCTTCGCCATGTCCGGCGGCTACGAGTACCCGGCCTTCCTCGGCTTCACGGCCGCCGCGATCGGCATCGCCGGCGCCGGACGGTACTCCCTCGACCACGCCACCGGGCACGTCCTCGACCGCCCCTGGGTGGTGGTCACCGCCTTCCTCGGCACGGCGATCGCCGCCGCGGCCGTCGTCGGCCGCCGCGCCGTCGAACAGGCCTCCCCCGCACCGGAACCCGACCCGGGCCCCGGCCCGGAAGCCGCCTAGCAGGCACCTCTCGGGGGGACCCGCACGCGTCCGCCGCGCGGGAGGGTTAGGCTCGCCGCAGAGGAAGGGACGGGCGCCGCACATGAAGATCGATCTGACGGACACCGACTCCAGCAAGATCAACAAGGCGATCCTGCAGGGGCGCAGGGCCGTCGGCACACCCGCCGTCGGCGCCGTGCTCACCCTCGTCATCGTCACCGACGAGGAGAACGCCTACGACTCCGTCAAGGCGGCCAACGAGGCCTCCCGGGAACACCCTTCCCGCACCCTCGTCGTCATCAAGCGCCACGCCCGCACCCCCCGGGAGCGCTACGAGACCCGGCTCGACGCCGAGGTCCGGCTCGGCACCGACGCCGGCTCGGGCGAGACGGTCCTGCTCCGGCTGTACGGCGAACTCGGCGCCCGCGCCGACTCCGTGGTCCTGCCCCTGCTGCTGCCCGACGCGCCCGTCGTCGTCTGGTGGCCGGTCGACGCCCCCGAGGTGCCCTCCCGGGACCCGCTGGGCTCGCTCGCGCAGCGGCGGATCACCGACATGTACGCGGTCGAGGACCCGCTCGCCGCCCTGGAGCGCCGTGCCGCCTCGTACGCCCCCGGGGACACCGACCTCGCCTGGACGCGGCTCACCCCGTGGCGCTCGATGCTGGCCGCGGCCCTCGACCAGGCGCCGCTCACCGTCACCTCCGCCGCCGTCGAGAGCGAGGCGGAGAATCCCAGCGCCGAACTCCTGGCCCGCTGGTTCGAGGTCCGGCTCGGGGTCGCCGTCGACCGGGTCGTCACCGACGGCCCCGTCGTCACGGCCGTGCGCATGGGCACGGCCGACGGCGAGATCCGCATCGACCGGCCCGAGGGCCCGGTCGCGCGGCTCGCCATCCCCGGCCAGCCCGGCCGGGTCCTCGCGCTGAAGGTCCGGACCACCGCGGAGCTGATCGCCGAGGAGCTCCGCCGCCTGGACCCGGACGAGGCCTATGCGGCGGCACTGCGGGGGCGCGCCTGAACCGCCGACCCCCGTGTGGGCAATCGTCCCGCTGGGCGGGACGGGTGGGCACACGGGACGGCGCCCTCTAGCGGCGCCTCCGCGTTCCGAGCCTGGACCCGCACCCGATGCGCGGCGCACGCGTGGTGCGGGTCCAGTTGCGTAAGCCTCTGGCGCCGGCAAGGGCGCCGTCCGTTGTGCCCACCCGTTCCGCCCCTTGCGGAACGCATGCCCACAACGGGCGGGGCGCGGGCCCGGGTCAGGTCCCTCGTGTGAACAGCAGCACGACGTCCGCCCCCCGCCTCACCCGGGGGACGTCCGGGTTCGGCAGGGCGAGCAGGCGTGACCTGGTCTCGTCCACCAGGCGCGTGGCCTCGCCGCCGACCGCCCAGGCGCCGGTGAACAGGCCGCGGGAGAGCGACGCGGCCATCGCCCGCGGTGACACCTGGAACGACGTGGGCCGCTCCGAGGCCGTCCCCTCGTAGACGAGGCCGTGGGCCGCGGCGATCGGGGCCAGCCACTCCGGGCCGTCGCGGCGGCTGCCCTCCGGATCGAGTCGGTTCTCCAACTCCCCGACGAGGAGGCCGATGTCGTCCGTCGGGCGCGTTCCGCCCGCCGGGATGACCAGATAGCGCCCGCCCGGCCGCAGGACCCGTCCGACCTCGGCCAGGACGGCCCGGTTGTCCGGTCCGGCGTGCAGCAGCCACGTCGACACCGCCTGGTCCACCGACCCGCTCTGTACCGGCAGCCGGCAGGCGTCGGCCACCGCGACCCGTGCGCCGAGCCGGTCCTTCGCCCGGGCGAGCATGCCGGGCGAGAGGTCGAGTCCGTGCACCGTGTGCCCGAGCGAGGTCAGTTCGGCCGCGACGATGCCCGTGCCCACGCCGATGTCGAGCACCGGGCGCGCAGGGTCGAGCAGCGGTGCCAGCATCCGGGCGAAACCCGCCGCCCGTTCCGTACCGCCGCGCGACTCGTCGTACTTCGGCGCGATCTCGTCGAACTCCGCGACCGACACCGTCCTCCCCCTCACGCCTGCGGGGTGAAGGTCACCGGCAGCGTCGCCATGCCGCGCAGGATGCCCTCGCGCCGGCTCAGGTCCGCGTCCGGATCGGCGAGCCGGAGGTCGGGGAAGCGCCGCAGCAGGGTGCCGATCGCGATCCTGGCCTCCGCGCGGGCGAGCGGGGCGCCCAGGCAGAAGTGCACACCATGGCCGAAAGCGAGCTGTTGCGGCACCTCGCGGCGGGCCACGTCGAGGATGTCGGGACGGTCGTAGCGCGCCGGGTCGCGGTTGGCCGCGGCGAGTCCGATGATGATCATCTCGCCGGGCGGCACGGTGACCCCGCCGATCTCGTACGCGTCGACGGTGAAGCGCGCGACGCCCCGGCTCACCGGCCCCTCGTAGCGCAGGAGTTCCTCGATCGCGCCGGGCAGCAGCGAGGGGTCGTCGCGCAGCGCGGCGAACTGCTCGGGGTGGCGCAGGAGGGCGTGGACGCCGTTCGCGATGAGGCTCGCCGTCGTCTCGTGGCCGGCGAGCGTGAGCAGGATGGCCATGGCCGTCAGCTCGCGGTCGCTGATCTTCTCCTCGGCCTGCGCGGCACAGAGCGCGCTCAGCAGATCGTCCTTCGGGTCCGCCTTGCGCGCGGCGATCAACGGCTCGAAGAACTCGGTGAGTTCGGCTCGCGCCCGGGCTCCCTTGGCGAGTCGCTCGGGGGTGTTCGGCGGCATGATGAGGCCGACCGCGAGGCGGGCGAAGTCCGGCTGCCCCTCGGCCGGGATGCCGATGAGCTCGCTGAGCACGGCCATCGGCAGCGGCAGGGCGAACTCGGAGACCAGATCGGCCGATCCGCGCGCGGCGATCGCGTCGAGGAAGGCGTCGGTGTGCGCCTGGACGCGCGGCGCGAGCGCCTCCACGCGGCGGAAGGTGAAGGCCTTCGAGACGAGGTTGCGCAGCCGGGTGTGGTCCTCGCCGTTGGCCACGAGCATGCTGGCCATCAGGACGTTGGTGCGCTCCTGGTGGGCCATCTCCTCCTCGAGGCCGTTGACCCCGACGGGGCTGCTGCTGAGGCGCGGGTCGGTGAGCGCGGCCACCGCCTCGTCGTAGCCCGTGACCATCCAGACTTCAAGGGTGGGATTCAGCCGGACGCGCTGGACGACGCCGTGCTCACGGATGCGTTCGAAAAGCGGGTAGGGGTTGGGCTGTTGAGCGACGTTTACCGGGACATCGTGAACGATTGTCTGGTCTTGACCGGTCATCTTCCGTAACTCCCCGAAGCTTTGTGAAAGATCTGAGGCAGGTAGTCATACCAGCCACCCCAGTTGCGTGGTAGCGTCACCGGCGCTCGGCTCGGATGATGTACGGGGAAGGACCGGCGAACCGCCGGTGAAGCACCAAACGAGGCGTTCCACCCACCGGTGTTCCGGCGTCTCGTTCGCTCGACTCGGAAAGCAGCCAAGGCCTCAACCAGGCCCGATGCACAGGGGGAGACGTTTCGTGGAGCAAGCGGCAGCCGTGGACCCGATTCTGGATCTGGCCCGTCCGTCGATCCTGCGGAACCCCTACCCGGCCTACGCCCGGCTGCGGGACAGCACCCCCGTCTTCTGGCACGAACTGCTCGGCTCCTGGGTCCTGACGCGCCACGCCGACTGCCTCGCCGTGCTCACCGACAGCAACCGTTTCGCCTCCGACTGGCGCCGCGCCGGCGAGGACATCCCCGCGCCGCTGCTCAGCGTCCAGACCCTCGACCCGCCGGAGCACACGGCCATCCGGCACCTGCTGCTCGACGGCTTCCGCGCCCAGGACCGCCAGGCCCTGCACGACGGTCTGGAGCACCGGATCGCGGACCTGCTCGCCGAGCTGGCCGAGCGGCCCTCCTTCGACCTCGTCGGAGAGCTCGCCGAACCGGTCGCCCTCCGGTTCGTCACCGCCTTCCTCGGGGTCCCCGCGCCCGAACTCGACTGGTTCGTGCCCATGTCCCGTACCGTCGTCGACGGCATGGACGCCGGGCTCTGGCCCGAGAAGCACGAGCCGGCCGTCGCCGCCCGCGCCCGGCTCGCCGAGTACGCCGGAGGATGGCTCGCGGATCCACCCAAGGAAGGGCTGATCGCGTACGTCGCCGAGCACGCGGCGGACAGCGGCGTGGCAGAAACGGTTCTGCGGAACAGTCTGCGCGCGGTCCTCCACGCCGGATACGAATCCGCCTCCCGGCTCCTCGGCAACGCCGCGGCCGCCCTCCTCACCACCCCCGGCGCGCTCGCCGCGTTCCGGGCGAGCCCGGCCACGGCCGTGGACGAACTCATGCGGTACGACGCACCCGTCCAGGCGGACGCCCGGGTCTGCGTCACCGACACCGAACTGGGTGGCGTCACCCTCAAGGCGGGTGATCCGGTCACGCTCCTCCTGGGCGCGGCCAACCACGACCCGCTGCGGTTCGACCACCCCACAGAGCTGCGACTCGACCGCGCCCCGAACCCGCACCTCGGGTTCGGACGCGGGGCCCATGCCTGTCTGGGCGCGTCCATGGCGATCCGGCTCGCCGGATCGGTCCTCGGGGCCCTGGCCAGGGACTACCCGGACGCACGGGCGGTCGCGGAACCGGACCACCGGCGCAATCTGACCCTCCGCGGTCTCGACCGCTTCGAGGTCACCCTGCGCCCACGAGCGGGGGAGGAGGTTCGACCATGAAGTACTGGCACTGAAACCAGCGAGCGTGACGCCCGTCCGGGAGGCGGGCGGCACGCCGGTGTACGGCTCACGTGCACCCCGCCGGAGCCCGGGCCCGCTGCGCGGTCCGGGCTCCGGCCCCTTCCGCTACCGGAGCCTCCCCGGCAGCCAGCGGAGCTGCGCCGCCTGCTGGAACGTTCCGCCGCCCTCGTGGTCGTTGAAGTCGTACAGCTCGATCGCCTTCTCCTCCGCGGCGTACGCGTTGAAGGCCGCGAACACCGTCGACGGCGGGCACGTCTCGTCCTCCAGGGCCGTCGAGAACAGGGCCGGGGCCGTGGCGCGGGCCGCGAAGTGGACGCCGTCGAAATAGGCGAGGGTCTCCCTGACCCGCTGCACCCGGCCGCGGTGCGTCTTCAGGTAGTTGCCTATCTCGCGGTACGGCATGCGGTCCGTGATCGTCGTCGCGCGCGGGAAATCGCACAGGAACGGGACGTCCGGCGCGACCGCCACCAGATTCCGCACGAGACCCGCCACCGCCAGCGTGATGCCGCCGCCCTGGCTCCCACCCGTCACCGCCGTACGCCCCGCGTCCACCAGGGGATGCGAGCGGGCCGCCTCGACGGCGCGCACCGCGTCCGTGAAGACCCGCCGGTAGTAGTAGGCGTACGGGTCCTCGACGCCGCGCGTCATGAAGCCCGGGAACGAGGGCGCGCTGCCCACCGGATCCGGGGTGTCGCCGGTGGCCCAGCCGCTGCCCTGCCCGCGCGTGTCCATCACGAAGTGCGCGAACCCGGCCGAGGCCCAGAGCAGATGCGTGTGCGGAAGGCCCCGCCCGCCGCCGTACCCGAGGAACTCCACCACCACGGGCAGCGGTTCGGACGTCCCGGCCGGCAGCACGAACCACCCCTTGACCGGGTGCCCGCCGAACCCCGCGAAGGTCACGTCGTACACCTCCACCGTGGCCAGCCCCGTCGCCACGGGCTCGAAACGTGCGTCCAGCTCGTGCGCGCGGGCCTCGTCGAGGGTCTTCGTCCAGAAGGCGTCGAAGTCCTCGGGCTCCACCGACGCGCTGCGGTAGGTGCGGAGCCGGTCGACGGACAGGTCGAACTGAGTCATGGAAACCGCCTGGTGAGTGAGGCTTTGTTCGAAATACCGACCGGTCGCCCCGGCCGCTCCCACCCTAGGGCGCGCCCCCGGCGATTCATATACGTGAACCCTCCGGGGTCCGGCCGGGGTCCGCCCGGGCGGACACTCCGCGCGGTGAACGCCGCGAGAACACCACCTGGCCGTCAGTCGTGACATCCTCGGACGAACCGCCCACGCCGACGTCCCGCTGTGGGCTTTCCTCGTCTCCTGTGCGGAGGGATGCCTTGCTCATCAGTCACGCCGTACGTCACGACGCCCTGCACGTGACGCTCCACCGGGACCTGGACGTCACGAACCGCGCCGCGGCCGCCCTCCAGATCCAGGCCCTCGTCCAGGAGCACCGGCCCGCCCGGGTCGTCATCGCCGTCCCGGCCGCCGACCCCAGCCCCGCCACCCTCAGCGCCCTCGCCCGCGCCCACCGGATGTGCGCGGGCCTCGGCGTGCCCCTGACGCTCAGCGGCGCCAGCGACCGCACCTGCCGCCTCCTGGACGCCAACAGCGCCTGAGACGGCGGGGCCGGGCCCGTTGCCCCCCTCCTGCGCGGGGGATCCAGAATGATCCCATCGGCCGGTCCGGAACGATGGAGGCAACACCTGTGCTGCACGACGACGCGTACGCGTGGCCGCCGCGCTGGGAGCTGGAGGCGGAGCTGCGCGCCCTGCGGGACTCCGCGTGGTGGCACCGGCCGGAGCTGGAGGAGGAGGCCCGGCGCGCGTGGGAACGACTGCTGTGTGACGCGGACATGGACGAGGAGGGCTTCACGTCCGCGTTCCACGAGATCGGTGCGGCTTTCCCGGGCGCGAACGAGACCGTGCTGCTCTTCCGTTCCAGGCCCGTGGTCGTACCGCGCGGCGTTCCCGGCGGCTTCCCCGACGAGGTCCCGGCCGAGAGCGGTCCACCGCCCACCCCCGCCCCGGGGCACGTGGACGAGCGTCGACCGGAGACCGAGCCGGAGACCGAGCCGGAGCCCGAGCCGGAGCCGGAGCCGGAGCACGAGCCCGAGCCGGTCCACCGGGCCGAGCGCAGGAAGCACCGCAAGGCCCGGCCCTGGCGCTGGTCCCGGACCCGGCCCGAGGTCCCGGACATCACGCAGCCCTGGGGCGCCTCGCTGCCGCCGTGGACCGAGCACGCCACCGGACGCGCGCCCGGGACCGCGGCGCCCGAACCCGCCCCGGGGCGTGCGCCGGCCCGCCCGGCCGAGGAAGAACGGTTCCTCAATCTGGCCGTCGTATGGCCGCTCTCCCGGGAGGCCGTCCCCGAGGACCGTGTCCTCGCCTCCGGGAGCCGCTACGAACTCCGGGTGGACATCGGCGACCTGTCCCCGAAGAGCCTGCTCGCGGGGCAGGCCACGTCCTTCCCCGAAGGGCCGCTCGCCCACGCGGACGACGAAGGCCGGGGCGACTGGCTGGACGTGACCGTCATCAGCGAGGACTTCGTCCTCCCTGCGGTCGCGCACCCGCTCTTCCTGCCGCTGAAGGGCGGCAGTTGGGTCTGCCCGTGCGGGCCCGGCGAGCGGCACGCGTGCGAGCCGCGCCACCGGGGCCGGTACCTGCACATCCCGTTCACCGCGCCGGAGACGCCCGGCCCGGCGCGGATGCGGGTGCACGTCGCGTACCGCGGCAACCAGCTCCAGTCGGCGTCCCTGACGGCCGTGGTCGCCGCCCGGGAGAGCGCGGGCGGCGCGACGACCGCCGTCGTCGACTACACCCTCACGCCCGGGTTCACGGACCTCGCCGAGCTGCCCGCGCGGACCGCGGGCGTACGCATCGGCCGCGGCGGCGACGGCACGATGACGGTCGACGTCACCTCGCAGCACGGTCCCGTGGCCACGTTCTGGCTCGGCGACCATCAGGTGCGCGACGTCCTGGAGAAGGCACGCGCGGCCCTGCTCGACTGTCACGCCTTACGGACGGGGGAGGGGGAGAACCGCGGACTGGAGAACCTGCTCGACCAGGACAACGGCAAGTCGCCCGAGGCCCTGCTCCACGACATGACGAAGCTGGCCCGGCTGGGCTGGTCCTTCTTCCAGCTGGTCGCGCGCGGCCGGACGGAACGTGCCGCGCTGATGCGCGTCCTGCGCGAACCCGCCCAGATCCAGATCTGCCGCGAGGAACACCAGTACCTCGTCTTCCCATGGGGCCTGTTGTACGACATCCCCGTCGAGAGCCGGGCGCAGCTCGTGCCGTGCGGCCCCGGCTGGGAGCAGGTCAAGCGGGACACCACGGCCCGCTGCTGCCCGGCGGAGGGGCGGCACACGCTCAACACCCTCTGCCCGTACGGCTTCTGGGGATACCGCCACTTCATCGAGCACCCGCCGTCCGTCCCGCGCGGACGGCGCCTGCGGCTCACGGCGGGCCGCGAGGGCGCCGCCCCCGTGCTCACCGTGGCCCGCGGCAACCGCCTCGACCGGCGCCTGTCGGACCGTCACATCGCCACCCTGCGCTCACGGTTCCGATGGGTGAACGTCTACGACTACAGCGCGGCGCTGCGCCAGGCCTTCATCGGCGACCCGGGCGACTGCGTGTACTTCTACGGGCACGGCCGCCGGCCCCGCGCCGCCGACGGCGAGTTCTCCAGCGCCACGGTCCTGGAGATCGGCCGGACGGACCGGATCCTCCCGCAGGACCTCAAGGCCTGGGCGGTGGACGAGGGATGGGACCGCTGGGACGAACTCGCCCCCCTCGTCTTCCTCAACGGCTGTCACACCGCCGACCGCGACCCCGCCTCCTGGCTCGGCTTCGTCGACACCTTCACCGAACTCCACGCCTCCGGAGTCATCGGCACCGAGATCACCGTGGACCAGGCGCTCGCGAGCGAGTTCGCCGAACTCTTCTGGGAGGCGCTCCTCGCCGGGCAGGAGGTCGGCCCCGCCCTGCACGGCGTCCGGATGCGGCTCCTGCGCAAGGGCAACGTCCTGGGGCTCGCCTACACGGCGTACTGCTCCGCCGCACTCCGCCTGCGCGGCACCGTCTGACCGGGGGCCGGCCCGGCGCCGGTCACTCCTCGCCCATCCACGTGGACGTCGAGGCGGACGTGGAGGCGGACGTGGACGTGGACGGGCCGGCACCGGCCTCCTCCCGCGGCGCCGGGACCGCATCGGAGGCCTCCGCCGGCACCGGGACCTCCGCACGGAGCCGCGCCTTCGCCCTGGCCTCGGACCGGTCGACGAGCAGACCGGCCACGAAGTAGCCGAAGAAGCCGACGAACAGACCGATGCCGTAGGCGGCGAAGAGATCCGGTTCCGCGAACTGGTTGTTCACGACCGCGCCGCCGCCCAGTGCCGCGATGATCGTGACGAGATCGGCGATCCGCGACCCGGCGGCCGCGCGCCGCAGCGTCCGGTAGGCGATCCAGCCGATGACCGCGCCGAAGGCCCCGGCCCCCCAGAGGCCGAGCGTCGAAACCTGCATGTGTGCTCCTCGATTCGCCGGTGCCTGCGCGGATCAAGGTACCGGCGCGGCGGTTCCCGAGTGGGACGTCTGTACAGCCCGGTCGTGGGTAGACGCGGCGGTGGAATGTCCACCGGAAACACCCCCGGCCACCGAAGGAGGCCACACCATGAGCAAGGTGGAGCAGACGATCGATGTGGACGTACCGCTGCGGAGCGTGTACGACCAGTGGACGCAGTTCGAGGAGTTCCCGAGCTTCATGGAGGGCGTCGAGGACGTCCGGCAGATCGACGACCGGCACTGCCACTGGCGGACCAAGGTCGCCGGAGTCCGGCGCGAGTTCGACACCGAGATCGTCGACCAGCTTCAGGACCAGCGCATCGCCTGGCGCACCACCGGAGGCGACGTTCACCAGAAGGGCGTCGTCAGCTTCCAGCCCCTGGGCGAAGGCCACACCCGGGTGCGGCTCGCCATGGACGTGGAGCCCGACGGCATGGCGGAGAAGGCCGCCGACGCCCTGGGGATGCTCGACCGCCGGGTCAAGGGCGACCTCAAGCGCTTCAAGGGCTTCATCGAGGAGCACGGGGACGCGACCGGCGGCTGGCACGGCCGGATCCGCCCCGACGAGGCCGGCACCGCCAGGGGGACGGGGACGACCGGGAAGGGTCCCGACGCGATGCGGGAGCCGCCCGGACCGATGAAGTCGCCCGGAACGACGGGTACGCCCCCGGAGACCGGGTCCTGGTCGCTGCCGCCCGACGACGAACCGGGCATGCGGTGACCGCACCGTCCCGCGCCCGCGGCGCGGGGGCCGGCTCCTCGGAGCCGGCCCGTTCCCGTTGCGGACACCCCGGTCGCGGCACGTCCCCGCCACCCGCCGAGCCGGTCCTCGGCACGCGCGCGTGCCCCCGCTTCCGCGGGGTAACCGCACGGGCATGACCCCACCGATCCAGGACTGCACCGTTGCGCTGCTGCTCCAGGGATACGGCTGGCTCCCCGACGCGCGTCGCAGGGCGCCGAACGGCGACGTCGTCCCGGGCGGCGGCGTCCGCGCCGGACACGCCGCTCGGGGCCGTCGCCCGGCACCGGGAGGCCGGGTGCGCGCTGCTCGACATCCACACCGCCGCCGTGGAGCTCCTGAACATCGCACGGCCGGCGATCGCCGTCGCCTGCGAGGACGCGCTGCTCCTCCTCGACGTGTACGGCCAGAACCACGACGCGGCCCTCTGGCCCGACCCGTACCGCTTCGCCCCCGGCCGCCTCCTGTCCCGGCCGCCGCACCCGGACGCACTGATCCCGCAGGGCGGCGGAGACACCCGTACCGGCCACCGCTGCCCCGGCGAGGACATCACGGTCGCCCACGGACGTCCGGCAGGGCGCTACGGTCGTGCTCGTGGAGTCCGAGACGGCGTTCGCCGACGAAGAGTTGTTTCCCCGGGACCAGCCCTGGGACGCGGTGTTCGACGCCCTGAGCGTGTCGCACAGCGAGTTCTGGCTGGTCGCCGACGACATGCTCGGCGCCGACCTCGTGAGCGCCGTCCCGGAAGGGGACACCTTGAAGGGCAACGGCGCAGCCGTCGGCATTCCGACGCAGCTCTCCGCGAGGCGCATCGCGGTCGTGCTCTCCGTCTGGGAGGAGCCCGCGCCGGACGGGCGAGGCGTCCTGCTGGGCACGTCCCGGATCACGGCACCCGGCAGGGAACTGTCCCTCGTCAACGTGGAGGGCAGGGAGCCGGGCCCCGTCCTGGTGCTCCCGGACGAGGGCGAGCACGAGGTGAAGGTATGGCGCCTCGCGCCGGCAGAGGCCGGCGGTCCCGAGCGCTACGACGTCCGGGTGTGGCCCGCTGACCGCGAGGACTCGTTCAGGTCTGGGTGACCAGCGCGACGCACAGGGCGGCGAGGCCGAGGGCGAGCCAGGCCAGGTAGTCGCCGAGATGGCCGGAGTGCAGACGGCGCAGCGCCCGTACCGCATGGACCACCGGGTGGCGCGCGGACAGCGCGGGGCCTCGGTGACGGACCGCGACGGTCGCCGACGCGGCCGCGAGGGCCGCGGACAGCAGGCCGAGGAGTACCCCCGGTACGGTCCACTCGGCCTCCGGCGCCGTGGCGCCCGTCGGGGGTGTGCCGGGCCCGCCGAGGACCGCGGCGGCGTAGCGGGCGGGGGCGGTGAAGACGGCCGCCCCGTGCGCCAGGGCGCCGGCGACGGCCGGGAGGCAGCCGATGAGCGCGGCCAGGGCCAGCAGGACGGCCGGGACGACGGTCATGGGGAGCGGCAGGGTGCGCCGCGGTGCGCGAATCTCGGGTTCCTCGCCCTCGCCGGTGGTCTCCTCCTCGCCCGGACGGCTCCGGGGCACGGGGCCGACGCCGAAGCGGCCGTGCGCCCCGAACTCCCGCACGGCGTCCACCGGCGCGAACAGGTTGACCGGGTCCCCGGCGGGCCGTCGGCTGCCGTCCTGCTGCGCGTCGAACCCCGTCCGGGCGAGGTAACGGTCGAGGAGCCCGGGTGCGACGGCGTTCGCCACCAGGGTGGCGACGGTGCTGCCACCGACCCAGTACTCGCGACGCCGGGGGTGGTCGGCCGCGTACAGCACCGCGCGGGCGGCGACCTCCGGCTGGTAGACCGGGGGGCACCGGCCGCGCCCGCTCCGGGAGGCGGGACCTGACCCAGTCGAACTGCGGGGTGTTCACGGCCGGCATCTGCACCATCGTGATGCGCACCCGGGTGCCGGAGGCGAGCAGTTCGCAGCGCAGCGCCTCGTGCCGGCCCTGGAGCGCGGCCCCGCTGACCACGACGGTGCGTGGTGCGGTCTCCACTTCGTCCATATGGGCCCGGCTCTCCCGGATCCGGACCGGCAAACGTCTCTCCGTCCGCGTCAGCGCGTCTCGACGAACAGCCGGCTCTGATCCTCCTGCCCCAGTGCGAGACGCCCGGGAATCCGGGCCGAAGGCGATCCCGCTCCTCGATCGAGACCACCCGCGTCCCACACCGCGCTAGCGTGGGGCCGTGATCGTATGGCTCAACGGCACCCATGGCGCAGGCAAGACCACGACCAGTGCACTCGTACAGCAACTGATCCCGGATTCACGGGTGTTCGACGCCGAGAAGGTCGGCGAGACGCTCATGGACATCACGCCGGGACTGCCCGAGACGGACAACTTCCAGCACTGGCCGCCGTGGCGGCCGCTCGTGGTCGAGACCGCTCGCCACGTACTCGACTACACCGGCGGCACTCTGGTGATCCCCATGACCGTCCTGGTCGAGCGGTACTGGCGCGAGATCGGCTCAGGACTCGCCCGGCACGCGATTCCGGTACGTCACTTCGTCCTCCATGCCGACCAGGACACCCTCCGCGCGCGCATCGCGGGCGACACCGTTCTCGGCCCCGACTCCCCGTTCCGGCTCGCGCACCTCGAGCCCTACGCCGAGGCGGCCCGTACATGGCTGCACGCGGAGGCGGAGGTCGTCGACACCACCCACCTCACGCCCGCCCAGGCCGCCCTGCGGATCGCGGAGGCCGCCAAGGGTTGAGGGCCGCTCGTCGATCGCCCCTGGGCGTGGCCTCGTCCGGTCAGCCGACGAGGAGGTCCTTCTTGAGGCGCTTCAGCTCGATGTGGTCGATGCCGAGACCGTCGTTCAGGTAGCGGTCGAAGGTGCCGTACTCCGCCTCGACCTCGTCGTAGCCGGAGTTGAGGTACTCGGGGCGGACGTCGAGCAGCGGCTTGTAGACGGCGGCCTGCTGGGGCGGGAGGTGGCCGAGGAGGGCGTCGTTGGCGGCCTTGCGGTACGTGTTGCTGGCGAGGTAGTCGGCCATGACGGTGTTCCGTGGCACTCCGAGGGCGGTGAGCAGGGCGGCGTCGGACCAGCCGGTGCGGTCCTTGCCGGCCGTGCAGTGGAAGAGCACGGAGCGGGCGTCGTCCTCGCGGATGCCGTCGAAGACCTGGGTGTAGGCCTTCCTGCCGCCGTCGCCGCTGACCATCGCCTTCTCGGCGTCGATCATCATCCGTTCGGCCTCGGCCGGGGTCTTGGGCATGGCCTGGAAGGCGCCGGAGCCCGCGAAGACGTCGGCGACGACGTAGTCGGCTCCGGCCGGGACGTTGTCGGGGGCCTTGGCGCGCTCGTCCTGCGTGCGCAGGTCGAAGACGGTTCGGACGCGCAGGCGCTGGAGCTTGGCCAGGTCCTCGGCGGTGAGCTTGTCGAGGGCGTCGGAGCGGTAGACCTCGCCCATCCTGACCCACTGGCCGTTCTCGGTGCGGTAGCCGCCCACGTCACGGAGATTGACGGTTCCGGAGAGCTGGACAAGGCGGTCGGCGAGGCGCAGGCCCTGGCCGCGGTCGGCCTCGAACCAGAACCACTGACGGTCCGCGACGGGCAGCCCGGTGACCACGGCGCGGCCTGAGGCGCCGCCCCTCGCGACGACCTTGCCGTCGGCGCGGATCTCCACTCGCCGGACGCCTTCCGCCTCCCAGGTGAGCGTGAAGGAGCCGTCGGCGCCGGCGGTGACGGTGGCTGCGGTGAACGGGACGGCCTGACCGGACCGGTGCCGGAAGGCCTGGTCGGGAAGTTCCCGCGCGGAAGCGGGGACGGCGGCGGTGAGGGTGAGGGCTGCGGCGACGGCCGTCGCCGAGAGGATTGCCTTGTTCATGGCCGTGACACTGGGCGGCCGCGGCGAACGTCATATGAACGCGACATGGCTGGATCCCGCCCCGCCGACGGCGAGTGGCAAAACGTGCCACCTCTGCATCATGTGACGGCGCCCTGCTCGTCCAGCTGTTCCCGCAGGCGCCCCTCTGTAACATTCACCTTCAGTCCATTGCAACGATCACATGGCTGTCGTTGCGTTAATCTCCAAGATCATAGCAACGATCTTCCTTCTTTTACCTGCAGTTATGGCTATTTGCGGCTGCAGGGCGGTTGATGGAATCATGAATGCAACGTAGCTTTTCCCTCATCGGAAACAGCGAGCTCAAGGAGAGCACCATGCAGATCTTCGACACCCCCGGCACCATCTCCGCCGTCCTCGACATCCCCGCGGGACGCATCCGGTTCATCGCCACCGACCGGGCCGACACCGTGGTCGAGGTCCTGCCCGCGGACGCCTCGAAGCGCCGCGACGTGCAGGCCGCGGAGAAGACCGAGGTCGCGTACAGCGACGGCGTTCTGCGGATCGCGGCCCCGGAAGCGAAGAACCAGCTCCTCGGCGACTCGGGATCCGTCGAGGTGACCGTCCAGCTGCCCGTCGGCTCCCGCGTCGAGACGAAGACGGCCAGTGCCGAGTTCCAGGGCGTCGGACGGCTCGGCGACGTCGACTTCGAGGGTGCGCAGGGCACGGTCGAGCTCGACGAGACCGCGAGCGCCCGTCTCGCCCTCGCCGCCGGCGACGTCTCCGTCCGCCGCCTGGGCGGCCCCGCCCGGATCAGCACGCAGAAGGGCGACATCCGCATCACCGAGGCCGTGACCGGCACGGTCACCCTGAGCACCGAGCACGGCGCGATCTCCGTCGGCGCCGCCCGCGAGGTCTCCGCCTCCCTGGACGCCCGCACCTCCTACGGCCGGATCCACAACTCGCTCACCAACACCGAAGGCGACGCCGCGGGTCTGAACATCCACGCGACCACCTCCTACGGCGACATCACCGCCCGCGGCCTCTGATCCGCGCGGCGACGCGCCGTGGTACCAGCACACCCCAACCGACGAGAAGGAACCGAAGAATGAGCACCACTCAGAACTACGAGGCCGCCGAGCAGCTCCTGCGCCGGCCCGCCCGACCCGGTGAACTCGTCGTCGGCGACAAGGTCAGGCCGCAGTGGATCGACGGCGGCGCCCGCTTCTGGTACGCGGTGAGCAACGGCGCCGGCAAGCGGTTCGTGCTGGTCGACCCGGCGGCCGGCACCCGTGAGCCGGCCTTCGACCACGCCCGGCTCGCCGCCGCCCTCGCCGCCGCCTCCGGCCATCAGCCCGACCCCGAGTTCCTTCCCACCACGGCGATGGAACTGACAGAGAACACCGTCGAGTTCGACGCGTTCGGCGAGTACTGGCGCTGCCACCTGGACGACTACACCTGCGAGCGCGCCGAGTTCACGCCGCCGGGCAACCCCCTCGAAGTCCCGTCACCCGACCACAAGACCGCGGTGTCCCGGCGGGGCCACGACCTGTGGGCGCGCTCGCTGTCCGACGGCCGCGACTGGGCGCTGACCGACGACGGTGCGCCCGGCCACCCGTACGGCACCGGCCCGGACTGCACGGCGAACGGCACCCTGCTCCGGAAGATCGGCCTGCCGTACATGCCGCCCGCGGTGGCCTGGTCGCCCGACTCGACGAAGGTGCTGACGCACCGCACCGACGAGCGCGCCGTCCGGGAGACCCACCTGGTGGAGGCCAGACCCGCCGACGGTGGGGCCCCGGTGCTGCACACCCAGCGGTACGCCTACCCCGGGGACGAGCACCTGCCGCTGGCCGAACTGGTCGTACTGGACGTCGCCGCGGGCACGGTGGTCCGCGCACAGGCCGATCCGCTGCTCATGCCGCAGCTGTCTCCGATCATGACCAAGTGGGCCTGGTGGGCTCCGGACGGCTCCGCGGTGTACTACCTCGGCCGGCCCCGCGACCTGCGCACACTCACCCTGTACCGGCTGGACCCGGTCACCGGCGGGGTCACCGCCGTGCTCAGCGAGACCGGAACCACCCGCGTGGAGCCCAACCAGTTCGGGTACGAGCCGCCGATCGTGCGGGTCCTCGCCGGCGAGGTCCTCTGGTACTCCCAGCGGGACGGCTGGGGCCACCTGTACCGGTACGACCTGCGGACCGGCGCCCTGCTCGGACAGGTCACCTCCGGCCAGTGGGCGGTACGGCAGATCCTGCGCGTCGACGAGGCCGAGCGGGTCGTGTACTTCACCGCCTCCGGGCTGGTCGAGGAGGACCCGTACCGGCGCACGGTCTGCCGCGTCGCCCTCGACGGCTCCGGCTTCGCCAGGCTCACGGACGACGACCTGGACCACACGGTCACCTTCCCCGACCACCAGCAGTACTTCATCGACTCCGCGTCCACCGTCGACATCCCGCCGGTGACGACGGTCCGCGACCTGACCGGACGGGTCCTGGTGGAGCTGGAGCGCGCCGACATCGGCAAGCTCACCGCCACCGGCTGGACGGCGCCGGAACGGTTCCGCGTGAAGGCCGCCGACGGGGTGACGGACCTCTACGGCGTGCTGTACCGGCCACGCGGCTTCGACCCCGCCCACCGCTATCCCGTGGTGGACAACGTCTACCCCGGCCCGCAGGTCAACCGGGTCGCCCCCTGCTTCGACCCCGGCGGGATGGGCCTCGACGCCGAACCCCTCGCGGCGCTCGGCTTCGTGGTGGTGGCACTGGACGGACGCGGCACCCCGGGCCGGGACAAGGCCTTCCACGACGCCTCCTACGGCCGCCTCGCCGACGCGGGCGGCCTGGCCGACCACGTCGCGGCGCTGTCTCAACTGGCCGCGACCCGGCCCTGGATGGACCTGGACCGCGTCGGTGTGTTCGGCCACTCCGGCGGCGGGTTCGCCGCGGCCCGCGCGATGCTGGACTTCCCCGAGACGTACAAGGCGGGCGTCG
Source organism: Streptomyces sp. R44 (assembly GCF_041053105.1). NCBI lineage: Bacteria > Bacillati > Actinomycetota > Actinomycetes > Kitasatosporales > Streptomycetaceae > Streptomyces > Streptomyces sp. R44. The sequence continues at coordinate 7,428,734 of NZ_CP163444.1, forward strand.
CGCTCTCCGGCTCGCACGAGACCCGGCACTTCAACGCCGGCTTCGTCGAGACCTACGACGGCTCCGACAACTCCGAGGCCTGGGTCCGCACTTCCAACGTGGACCTCGCCGATCGGCTGGCGGGCAAGCTGCTCCTCGTCCACGGCGAGATGGACGACCAGGTCCACCCGGACCACACCCTGCGCCTGGCCGACCGCCTCGTCGCCGCGGACAAGGACTTCGAACTGCTCGTCGTCCCGGGCGCCGAGCACACGTTCATCGACCACCTGGCCTACGTCCGGAAGCGCTGCTGGGACTTCCTGGTACGCGAACTGACGGGCACACAGCCGTCCGCCCACCGGCCCGCCCCCATCGCCATCAGCCCCGAGACGCTCGCCGAGCTGTTCGCCTGAGCACGCCACCCGCACGAGCGTTCACGTTCAGGTCATTGCAATGGATCGACGATGGCCCTTGCGTTCAGCGGCAGGACGATTGCAATGATTTCCCTCAACTGACCTGCATGAACAGGAGGATTGAGTGATCCATCGGTTGCTGGGCCCCTGAACGCAACATAGCTTTCTCCCGTCGCGAACGAACGGCAGGGATTCCAGCGGCAGGGAGTCCGACGCGAGCCTTCAGGCCGTCGACACCGCCGCGGCCCACCCCATCTGAACCCAACGGATCAGGAAGCGAGACATCCCCATGCGCATTGCGATCGGCGAATTCATCAGCTTGGACGGCGTTGTTCAGGCCCCGGGGCACCCGGACGAGGACACCGACGGCGGGTTCGCCCACGGTGGCTGGACCCACCCGTTCTTCGACCCGGAGGTGATGGGCGGCGCCCTGGCCGAGTGGCAGACCAGCACCGAGGCCCTGCTGTTCGGACGCCGCACCTGGCAGACCATGGCCGCGGCGTGGCCGGGCCGGGCCGGCGACCCGTTCGCCGACCACATGAACAGCGTCACCAAGTACGTCGTGTCCAGCACCCTCGGCGAGGACGAGCTGACGTGGAACAACACCACGCGCATCCCCGGCGACCAGGCCCTGGACCAGATCAAGAAGCTGCGCGAGGCGGAAGGCCGTGACCTGGTCGTCATGGGCAGCGCGTCCCTCACGCGAACCCTGCTGGCCGAGGGGCTGGTCGACGAGCTCCGTCTCATGATCCTGCCGGTGCTCCTGGGCGGCGGTAAGACGATCTACCCGACCGACGGCCACCTCCGCACGTTCGACCTGGTCTCCACGGTCGTCAGCGGCACCGGAGTGCACGTGTGCACCTACCGGCCGAAGGCCGAGGTGTAGTCGGCGGACGTACGAGCCGATGCCGACCGGGCGGGCGACGTTCCGGGAGGTGATCCGGCCTCGGTCGAGGCCGGATCGCATCGTCCCGTGCCCGGCCTTCGTCAGGAGCGCGTTACGGGTCCGGGGAAAGGCGTCAAGCCCGCGTCAGTGACGTGCCCGGAGCCCGTCCCGGCGGGCATAGCTTCCTCTCGGAGCACGCACGGCCGAACGGCCGGGCGACACCGCATCACCTGCTCCGTCTCCGACGTCTCCGAGAGGCACTGCCATGTCTGAAGTCGAGCACTCCGAGGACCCCGAGCCTTCCGAACGCGTCCCGGCCGGACCCCTCCTCGTCCCCGTCCGGTCGGGCCCCGCGGGCTGCAGCGCCCGCCTTTTCCGTACCCCCCTGGGCGGCCGGACGGCCGTCGGTTTCACCTCCGCGGCCGGACTCGCCGCCACGCTCGGCCCGGACCACGCCTGCGTGAGGCTCTCCGAGCCCGCACTGCGTGCCCTCGTGGCACCGCTGGGTGTCACCGCCCTCACCGTCGACCCGCAGTTCGCCGCCCCCGGCGTCACGAAGACCCCGCGCGACGACAGCTCCTGGCGGACCTGGGACCCACGACACGTGGGCGTCCTGCGCGTGGCGGGTGCCGCCGCCGTCATCTCCCGCATCAATCTCTTGATCGGCTGAGGAGACGTCGTGTCCCCGTCCCTTTCGTCACCCCAGGCGCCGTCACCCGCGCCTCACGGAACCGGCGAACCGTCGATCTGGCCGCGTTCCACCCGCCCCGAGCACAGCGGGGACGTCACCGTCGCCGGTGTGTCGCTGGCCGAGACCGCGGGCCGGTTCGGCACCCCCGTCTACGTACTCGACGAGGACGAGGTCCGGGAGCGCTGCCGTACGTACCGCACGGCCTTCCCGGAGAGCGACGTCGTCTACGCCGCGAAGGCGTTCCTGTGCCGGGCCATGGCCCACTGGGTGCGGGAGGAAGGCCTGGGCCTCGACGTGTGCTCGGCGGGCGAGCTGATGCTCGCCGTCACCACCGGCTTCCCGCCCGAGAAGATCGTCCTGCACGGCAACGCCAAGAGCCCCGAGGACCTCGACACGGCGATGCGGCTCGGCGTCGGGCGGATCGTCCTCGACAGCGCCTCGGAGATCGCGCGCCTCGCCGCGATCGTGCCGCACGGCTCGCGCCAACGGGTCATGCTGCGCGTCGTCCCCGGCATCGCGGCCGGCGGCCACGCCAAGGTGCGGACCGGTACGGAGGACCAGAAGTTCGGGCTGTCCATCACCGACGGCTCCGCGCAGCACGCGGTCGCCCGGGTGCTCGACCAGCCCCGCCTGGAACTCGTCGGACTGCACTGCCACATCGGCTCGCAGATCACCACCGTCAAGCCCTACGTCGCCGCCGTACGCCGCATGGTCGGCCTGATGGCACGGGTCAGGGAACAGCACGGCGTGGCGCTGCCCCAGCTGAACATCGGCGGTGGCCACGGCATCGCCTACCGGCCCGGCGAGGAGAGCCTGGACGTGCATCAGCTCGCGGCACGCGTCCGGGCCGAACTGCGGGACGGCTGCGCCAAGGTGAAGCTGCCCGTACCCCGGCTCACGATCGAGCCGGGCCGTGCGGTCGTCGGACCCGCGGGCGTCTGCGTCTACCGGGTGCTCGCCGTCAAACGCACCGGAGCGCACACCTTCGTCGCCGTCGACGGCGGCATGAGCGACAACCCCCGGCCCGCGCTGTACGGCGTCCGCTACGCACCCCGACTGATCGGCCGGCGCTCCACGGCGGAGCCCCGCCTCGTCACCGTCGTCGGCCGCCACTGCGAGGCCGGCGACATCCTGGCGGACGAGGTTCCCCTCCCTGAGGACGTCCACCCCGGAGACCTCCTGGCCGTCCCCGTGACCGGCGCTTACCACCTGTCCATGGCTTCGGGCTACAACCTGGTCGGCCGCCCGCCCGTCGTCGCCGTGAAGGACGGCACCGCGCGCACGCTGGTACGCCGGGAGTCGCTCGACGACATGAACCGCCGCGACGTCGGCCTCTGACGCTCCCTCGTCTCGTCCGCCCAGCCTGAACATGCCGCTGCCGCCGACCGGGCAGCGCCATGTCTAGGCTGGGCGGGGGAGCACAGCGGGAAAGGGAGCACCGTGGCGGACGAGCGCGAGCAGGTCCAGGCCCAGCAGCGGCACTGGGAGGACACGTACGCCGCCCACCCAGGCATGTACGGCGAGGAGCCGTCCGACCCCGCGATCCACGCCGCCCGCGTGTTCAGGACGGCGGGGGCCCAGGACGTGCTGGAGCTGGGGGCCGGGCACGGCCGGGACGCGCTGTTCTTCGCCCGTGAGGGCTTCACGGTGCGGGCGACGGACTTCAGCCACGTCGGTCTCGAGCAGCTGCGGGACGGCGCCCGCTCCCGGGGCGTCGACGCGCGGGTGACCACCACGGTGCACGACGTCCGCGAGGCCCTGCCGCTGCCGGACGCGTCGGTGGACGCGGTCTACGCGCACATGCTGCTGTGCATGGCGCTGTCGACGAAGGAGATCCAGGCCCTGGTCGGCGAGGTCCGCCGTGTCCTGAGGCCCGGCGGGGTGTTCGTCTACACCGTGCGGCACACGGGCGATGCCCACTACGGAGCGGGCACGGCGCACGGCGACGACATCTTCGAGCACGGCGGGTTCGCCGTCCACTTCTTCGGCCGCGAGCTCGTCGACGCCCTCGCCGTCGGCTGGACCCTGGACGAGCTCCACGCCTTCGAGGAGGGCGCACTGCCCCGCCGCCTGTGGCGCGTCACCCAGACCCTGCCCCGGTGACCGAGCTGCCCGCGCCATCGGTGGACGCCACCCGTCGACGGCGCGGGCCGTCAGGGAAGAGCATGAAGACGACTGGTGGTCGTCAGGATCCCGTCAGGGGCGGGCAGGACGTATGGGGACGCGGGCATAGCTTCGATGCCGTGCCGGATCGCGCTCACGGATCCGGCGGACATCTGTCCGATCGAGGTTCCTCAAGGAGCGCCCCATGTGCCTCTTCCAGTACGAAGACGACGACCCCGAGCCCGAGGAACCCGACCCGGCCGGGCCCCTGTACGTCCCGGGCCGGCCGGGGACACGAACGGTGGCGGTCCGGGTCTTCCGTACCCCGCTGGGCAGTCGTACCGCTGTCGGGTTCACCACCGTGGAGAGGCTGACCGCCACACTCGGCGCCGAGCAGCCCTGGATCCGGCTCTCGGAGTCGCTCCTGCGCGCGCTGGCCGAGCCGCTCGCCGTGGAGCTCCTGACCGTCGACCCGACGCTCACCGCCCCCGCGGTCACGAGCCCGTCGGCCTCCGCCCAGGCATCGCGAAAGAGGCCGGCCGGACGCGTGGCCCGGACTACCTGACCCGTGCTGCGCACCGCGCCCCGCGCGTTCCGCGACTGCGGAACCCGCGGGGCGCGGTCATGGCCCACCCGTGCGACCGGACGAGGACACGGCGACTGCAGGATCTGTGGGCTCTCGGGCAGCCTCGGGTATCAGCCGACGTGGACGCGGGGGCGCCGCTCCCGGTCGGGCTCCGCCTCGCGGAGGATCTCACGGGTGGTGGGCGCGACCTCGCCACGGCCGAGGAGGAAGAAGCGGAAGAAGTTGGCGAAGGGGTTGCCCTCGGTCCACTCGAAGTAGATGTGCGGGCGGACGCCGGTGAGGTCCCGTGCGTGGAGCAGGAGCGCCGCGAGGGCGTTGGGGACGGAGGAGCTCTCCACGGTCAGGACCCGGAAGCGGTCGTGCAGGACTTCGCCCTTCACCGTCAGGCCGGCTTCGAATTCGGAGGGGTCGGTCACCGTCACCTCGACGAAGACGAAGTCCTCCGTGCCGGGGATGTCGTTGTCCGCGCGGATCTGGTCCTTCTTCGCCCGGTACTCGTCGGCGTCCCGGTTGTCCGGCTCGTTGGCGATGAAGCGCGGGGTGCGGCGGGAGATGTCCTGGATGAAGCGCTCGGCCATCTCGTCGAGATCGATGTGGGTGACCCGCAGCTCGAAGGCGCGGCCGAGCCGGGAGAGGAGGGAGATGAGGATGATGCCGGCGATGAAACAGGCACCGATCTTCACGCCGTCGGGACGCTCGATGACGTTGACGACGGTGGTGTACAGGAAGACCACCGAGATCACGCCGAAGCCGATGGTCCAGCCGCGCTGGCCCGCCTTGCGGGCCGCGATGGTCACCGCGATGGCCGCCGACGAGATCAGGACGAGCACACCCGTCGCGTAGGCGCCGCCCTGGGCGTCGACGTCGGCGTCGAAGATCCAGGTCACCAGGAAGGCGACCAGGGTGAAGACGATCACCATGGGGCGCACGGCGCGGGCCCAGTGGGGTGCCATGCCGTACTTGGGCAGATAGCGCGGCATCAGGTTCAGCAGGCCGGCCATGGCGGAGGCGCCCGCGAACCAGAGGATCGCGATGGTGGAGATGTCGTAGATGGTGCCGAAGGTGTTGCCGAGGTACTCGTGGGCCAGATAGGCGAGGGCACGGCCGTTGGCCTGGCCGCCGGACTCGAACTCCTTCTCGGGGATGAGGACCGTGGTGATGAAGCTGGTGCAGATCAGGAAGACGCTCATGATCAGCGCGGCCGTGGTCAGCAGCTTCTTCGTGTCCCGGATGCGGCCCGTGGGCTTCTCCTCGGTGTCGCCCGGGTCGCCCTGGACGTGCGGCATGACGGCGACGCCGGTCTCGAAGCCGGACAGGCCGAGCGCGAGCTTCGGGAAGACCAGCAGGGCGACGCCGACCATGGCGAAGACGTTTCCGTGCTCGGCGGTCAGGGCCGCGGTCCAGTCGGTGACGACATGGCCCTCGGTGATCACGTGCCACAGGCCGTTGACCACGACGACCGCGTTCAGGGCGAGGTAGACCCCGACCAGGGCGACCGCGACGCCGATGGCCTCCAGGAAGCCCTTGAGGAACACCGCGCCGAGCAGTGCGACGAGGATCATGGTGATCAGCACCTGCTTGTCGTGCAGCGCCGATTCCAGATGCGGGTTCTCCACCAGGTGGGTGGAGGCGTCGGCCGCCGACAGGGTGATGGTGATCAGGAAGTCGGTCGCGGCGAAGCCGAGCAGGGTCAGGACGAAGAGCTTGCCCTTCCAGAAGGACAGCAGGCGCGACAGCATCGCGATCGAACCCTCGCCGCGCGGGCTCTCCTCCGCCACCCGCCGGTAGACGGGCAGGGCGCCCGCCAGGGTGACGATCACCAGGACGATCGTGGCGACGGGCGAGAGCAGCCCGGCGGCCAGAGCCGCGATGCCGGGCTGGTAGCCGAGGGTGGAGAAGTAGTCGACACCGGTCAGGCACATCACCCGCCACCAGCGCTGCCCCTGGTGCCCGGCGTCCGCGGCCGGTTCCTTGGGGCGCGAGGGCTTGCCCTTCCCCATGTCGGAGAGGCCCTCCAGCATCCACGCGCGCAATCGTCCGGTGCGCGCGTCCGGTGTGGTGGCCATGAGGTACTCCCGAGCTGGGCTGGATGAGGGGTATCCGTCCATACGTGCGGACGGCCGGGCCAGCGTAAGCAACGCGTCAACGACTGATCGGAGCGGGCGCGTCAGGAAAGCGTCAAGATGCACCGGGCGGGCTCATCTCCGGCACTCACCGACCGAGGGTGTCGGCGCTGTGTGAGACCGGAGGATCGGCACGTCTGCCCGAGGAGACCGCGCACAAGTGCGAGACGACAGGGCGTCGACGGCGATCTCAGGGACGGTAGACGAGTTCGATCAGGATGGCCGCGACGAGGAGCCAGGCTCCTGCGCCGAGCACCCACACGACGTCCTGGACGACTCCGAGGACGCAGACGGGCAGAGCCGCGGCGGCGAGCGACAGCGAGATGCGTCGCATGCGGATCTCGGCGGGTGTCCGCGAGCTGTTCCGGACCATGACACGACCGTAGCCCGATGCGTCCCCACCGGATGCTCGATGACCGGCGGTTCCCGAGCACTCGTGTCAAAAACGTGTGAAGAGAGGCGCACCCGGCGCAAAGAACGCGCCAGGAAGTGCCCGAACCACGTCAGGCGGGGGACACCCTGAGCGGACCTGAGTACGAAGGAGACCACCCGCATGTCCGCTCTGACCACCGAGAACGGGGCCGCGCCCGTCGCTGAGGAGCCCCCGGATACCGGTGCGCGCCACAAGCTGACCGCCGTCACCGGGCTCGCCGCGCTGTCGCTCGACGCGATGGCTTCGGTGGCGTACGGCCCCGAGGCCATCGTCCTCGTCCTCGCGGCGGCCGGCGGCTACGGCCTCGGGTTCACCCTGCCCGTCACGCTGGCCATCGCGGGCCTCCTCGGCGTGCTCGTGGCCTCGTACCGGCAGGTCATCGCGGCGTTCCCGGACGGTGGTGGGTCGTACGCGGTCGCCAAGACGCACCTGGGCTGCCGGACGAGCCTCGTGGCCGCCGGCTCCCTGGTCCTGGACTACGTGCTGAACGTGGCCGTGGCCGTGACGGCCGGTGTCGCCGCCCTCACCTCCGCCTTCCCCGAGCTGTACGGGGACCGGCTGGCGATCTGCCTCGGCGTCCTCGTCCTGATCACCGCCGTGAATCTGCGAGGGATCGTCGACTCGGCGCGCGCGTTCATCCTCCCGACTGCCGTCTTCATCGGCGCGATCCTGGTGCTGATCGTCGTGGGCCTGTTCCGCGACGCGCCCGTCTCCACGGCTGCCTCGGACGGCCACGCCTCCGTCCTCGCCGACAACGCCACCACCGTCGGCACCCTGCTGCTGCTCAAGGCGTTCGCCTCTGGCTGCTCGGCGCTCACCGGCGTGGAGGCGATAGCGAACGCGGTGCCGTCCTTCCGCGCCCCCGCCGCCCGACGCGCCATGCGCGCCGAGATCGCGCTCGGCGCGCTGCTCGGCGTGATGCTGATCGGCCTGTCCGTACTGATCTCCCGCTTCGGCCTCCAGCCGGTCGAAGGGGTCACCGTCCTCGCCCAGCTCGCCGACGCCTCCCTCGGCCACAACTGGGCCTTCTACGTCATCCAGTTCGCCACCATGGTGCTGCTGGCCCTGTCCGCGAACACCTCCTTCGGCGGACTGCCCGTCCTGCTGAAACTCCTCGCCCGCGACAACTACCTGCCGCACGTCTTCGGCCTCAAGGCCGACCGGCAGGTCCACCGCCACGGCGTCGTCTGGCTGGCGGTCGTCTCCGCCGCCCTCCTCGTCTTCTCCGGCGGCGACACCAACACCCTCGTCCCGCTCTTCGCGATCGGCGTCTTCGTCGGCTTCACCATCGCCCAGACCGGCATGGTGCTGCACTGGCGCCAGGAGAGAGGACCCAAGTGGGCGGCAAAGGCCCTGCTCAACGGTCTCGGCGCGGTCCTCACGGGCGTGTCGGCGGTGGTCGTCACCGCCACCAAGTTCCACGACGGGGCCTGGCTGATCGTCATCGCGCTGCCCCTGCTCGTCGCCCTCTTCGAGGCCGTCCACCGCGCGTACGGGAAGATCGGTGAGCGTCTCGGCGTCGGCCGGATCCCGGAGGCCCCGCACCGTGAGCGCTCCCTCGTTCTGGTCCCCGTCTCCTCCCTGACCCGCGTCACCAGCGAGGCGCTGACCGCGGCCGTCTCCCTCGGCGACGAGGTCCGCGCCCTCACCGTCTGCCACCCGGACCCCGAGGACCTGGCGGCCACCGAGGCCCTCGAACGGGACTGGGCCCTGTGGAACCCCGGTGTTCCTCTCGTACGGCTCCCCTCCGAGCGCCGCTCCCTCGGCCGGCCCATCACCGCCTACGTACGCGACCTGCGGGCGGCCGAACCGGGGACCCGGGTCACCGTCCTCATCCCGGAGGCCGAACCCGAGCGCCTGTGGCAGCGGGCCCTGCAGAACCAGCGGGGCGCGGTCGTCGCCCACGCCGTCCGCCGCGACACGAACGCCGTCGTCTGCCGGCTCCGCTTCCGCTGCTGACCCTCGTCAGGGATCCGTCAAAGACTCCTCCGCCCGGTGCCATCCACGCCGCACCGGGCGGAGGCTTGAGGTGTCGGGGGCAGTGGGGGACTGGATCTTGCGAGGTGGATCATGAGGATTCCGCTTCGGGACACGGCCGCTGTCGCCGCCGGAGCCCTGGCGCCGTTCGCCACGGCTCTCGTGCTGATGCCGCTGCGGACCTCCGTCACGCACACCAATCTCGCGCTGCTGCTCGTCGTCGTGGTCGTCGCCGTGTCGGCCTTCGGCAACCGGTTCGCCGGCGCGCTCGCCGCCCTTTCCGCGGCCGCCTGGTTCGACTTCTTCCACACCGAGCCGTACCAGAGCTTCCACATCCGGGACCGGGCCGACATCGAGACCGCCGTCCTGCTTCTGGTCGTCGGTCTGATCGTGTCCCAACTGGCCGTGCGCGGACGGACGATGCGGCGGGTCGCGGTCATGGACGCCATGCATCTGGAGAGGTTGCACGGCACCACCCGTCTGGCCCGATCCGGCACCTCGTCCTCCGACGATGTCGTCCGACGGGTGCGGGAGGAGCTCATCGAGGCCCTCGAGCTGCGAGGGTGCCGTTTCGAGTACGGCGCGCTCATCGGGCGTCCGCCACGGCTCGACCCGGACGGGACGGTGAGGGTGGACGGCTGGATCTGGGACCTGGAGCGGCAGGGCTGGCCGGACGGCGAGATCGAACTGCGCGCCATCGCCCACGGCCGGTACCAGGGCCGCTTCCTGCTGACCCCCGAACCCGGCTCCGTACCACCGCCTCTTGAGGCGCGCCTGGTCGCCGCAGACCTCGCGGCGCAGGCCGCCGCCGCGCTGGACGACGATGCGGTCAGTGCAGGCCCGAGATCCTGAAGACGGAGTGGGCGGTGTCCCGTTCGACACGGTCCTTGAGCCGGTCGAGGTCCCGTACACCGTCCTTGAGGGTGCCGTTCTCGTAGGAGGCCCTCGCGTCGGCTTCCCAAAGCAGCCAGAGAGCCGGATTGGCGAGGAGAATGCGTACGTCGATCTGGGTCCGGCCGCCCTCCATGTCGGTCATGACGAGACGCTGCTCGATCCCGTCAGGCCAGCTGATGGTCGTGAGCCGGTCGGTGCGTACGACCGTCCGGGTCCACAGGGTCCGGACGGTCAGGCTGCCCGGTGCCGCGGTGACCCTGGCGGGCAGCAGGATTACGAAGAGCGCGACGGCCAGCGCGATCCACAACAGCGCGCTCGACAGGGTCAGGCCGTCGTCCCCGGCGTCCACGCTCAGTGACACGGTCAGCAGGAGGCCGGCGCAGCCGAAGGCGGCCCAGGCCTCGCCGGCCCACGCGCCGTCGTGAACGGTACGGCCGACTGGCTCCGACCGAGGGGCGAATCGTGACTCCATGGCACGGACGCTAGAACCATGACCGGCCCCGGCCGGTCTCCGCCGCTCCGTCTTGACGGGGTACTTATGCGGCCTCCGCCGACCTTGACGCGCCGCTGACGGGACCGGCGATGTGATGGACGTATTCGCGGGTGAGGCGGAAGCCGGCGGTCCAGGCGAGGAGGCGGCTCGGACGGTTGTCGCGGGAACAGCTCCAGCTGGCGCGGTGGCTGCGGGCCGCGATGTCGGTCGTAAGGCCGGTGACGCAGGCGAGGGCCAGGTGCTGCCGGCGTTCGTCCGGAGCGGTGGCGCAGGCGACGTCTTCGTACCGGCTGCCGAGGAAGCGTGTGGAGGCGACGGCGAGCACGCGGCCGCGGCGGAACGCGGCCCAGGCCGCACCGGAGGCGGCGAGGGCGGCGGGGCCGTCCCAGGTGCCGTGGATCCAGGCCATGGAGGGATCGAGCGCCGAGAGCGCCGGGGCGTCCTCAGGGGCGAGCCTGCGGACGGTCACGCCACGGGGGACACGGGGTGTGACGGCCTCCGCCCGGTGGACGTAGAGCATCCGCTCCCACGGGACCAGTTGCTCGAAGGCGGCGCCGAGGGCGGGGAGGAAGCGGTCCGCCGCCTCGATGCAGTGCCCGGCGAGCGCGGCCAGCTCCCCGGGGGCCACGGCGGTGGGATCGCCGGCGAGGAGGGCGTGGTCGCCGCAGGAGACCGCCACCACGCGCGGCCGGTCGGCCCGGTCGGTCCACCACTGTCCGTGTCCGGTGGCGAGCACGTGCTCGGCGAGAGCCGCGGTGCCGGGAGCGGCGGAGGGGAACGCCCGGGCGGAGGCGGGAGGCTGATGGGACGGGTGCGGGATCACAGGAGCTCCTGGTACGGAACGGGGAAGGGGGCGGCCCGGGTGCGGGCCGCCCCCCGGGGGGTTCAGCGGGCGCCGGCCCTGCGGCCGTGGTTCGCCTTCTTCTTGCGGCGGTCCTTCTTCTTGCGGGCGCGCTTGGACATGTCCCGGATCCCTCTCAGGCGTTCTGGCCGACGAGGAGGTCGGCGAGCTTGGCGAGGCGCTTGACGGTGCGGGCCTCGGAGGCGGCGGGCGCGGGGGCGACGCGCTGGTCGCGGTCGTAGTAGGCGCCGTTGACGATCTCGACGGCCGGGTCGCAGAGCCGTACGACATGGGCCGCGCCCTCGGCCGGTGACACGCCCTCGTGGGCGTAGAGGGGGAGGAGGCTGGTGGTGCAGATGCCGGGGTGGACGGAGACGGCGGTGACGCGTGGGTCCGCGGCGAAGACGGTCAGGGCCAGCTGGGACTGTGCGTAGGCGGCGAGGCGCGAGTAGCGGCGCACCCGGTTGGGGTCGTTCCACTGGATGGAGCCCGTGCGGTGCAGGGAGGAGGAGACGTTCACGACCCGCCCGCCCGCGCCGCCGGTGAGCGCCGGCTCCAGAAGGTGCGTGAGCAGGTAGTGGGCGAGGAAGTTGACCTGGAACGCGATCTCGTTGCCGTCGACCGTGACGGTGTGGCGCTCGGGCGCGGCCAGGCCCGCGTTGTTGACGAGGATGTCGAGGCGCGGGTGCTCGGCCAGGACCCGGGCCGCGAGGTGCTCGACCTCCTCCAGGCGGGTGAAGTCCGCGCCGAGCGGGCAGAGCCGGGACCCGTCGACGTCGGCGAGGGTCACGAGCCGGTCGGTGGCGGCGTGGGCCTCCTCGGCGGTGCGGCCGTGGACGAGCACCGTGGCGCCGCGCTCGGCGAGCAGCCGCGCGGTCTGGTAGCCGATGCCGGAGGTGGATCCGGTGACGAGAACGGTGCGTCCGGGCAGGGAAGAAGACATGGTTCGTCCAGGGGTAGGTGAGGTGGTGGTACGAGAAAGGGGGCGCCGGACCGGTATGGTCACGGCGCCCCGAGGACTGCGGAGCGGTCGTCAGCGCGAGGCGGACGGCTCCGGACAGCGGGGCGTGCGACACGGCGACGCCTGATGAGGCGGCCGGTCGAGCAGGGGCCACGCGCTGTTCATGACGTCCATCGAACCCCTGCCGCAGTCCCCGTGCAAGAAGAACGGTATTTCCCTTACGTCCTCCTGACGAAGGCTCACCCCAGGCCGGGAACGGTGGACACGAGCAGGTCGATGACCTTGATGCCGAGGAAGGGCAGCACGAGTCCACCGAGGCCGTACACCAGCAGATTGCGCCTCAGTAGGTCGTGCGCGGAGGCCGGCCGGTAGCGGACCCCGCGCAACGCCAGCGGGATGAGCGCCACGATGATCAGGGCGTTGAAGATGATGGCCGAGGTGATGGCCGAGGTCGGGCTGTGCAGCCCCATGATGTTCAGCGCTTCCAGCCCCGGGTACGCGCCCGTGAACATCGCCGGGATGATCGCGAAGTACTTCGCCACGTCGTTCGTGATCGAGAAGGTCGTCAACGCGCCCCGTGTGATGAGGAGTTGCTTGCCGATCTCGACGATCTCGATGAGCTTGGTCGGGTTGGAGTCGAGGTCGACCATGTTGCCGGCCTCCTTCGCGGCCGACGTGCCCGTGTTCATCGCGACACCGACGTCGGCCTGCGCCAGGGCAGGGGCGTCGTTCGTGCCGTCACCGGTCATCGCGACCAGCTTCCCGCCCTCCTGCTCCTTCCTGATGAGGGCGAGCTTGTCCTCGGGCGTGGCTTCGGCGAGGAAGTCGTCGACCCCGGCCTCATGCGCGATCGCCCTGGCGGTGAGCGGGTTGTCGCCGGTGATCATCACCGTACGGATGCCCATGCGGCGCAGCTCCGCGAACCGCTCCTTGATGCCGTCCTTGACGACGTCCTTGAGGTGGACGATGCCGAGGACGCGGGGGCCGTCCCAGTCGTTGACGGCGACCAGGAGCGGGGTGCCGCCGGCCGCCGAGATCTGGTCGCTCCAGGCGCGCGCCTCGCCCGGCACCGTACCCCCGTACATCTCGACCCACGCGATGACCTGCGCCGTCGCGCCCTTGCGGATGTGGCAGACGGCCCCGTTGTCCCAGCGCAGGTCGATGCCGCTCATCCGGGTCTGTGCGCTGAACTCGACGAACCGGGCGTTCGCCAACTCGCCTTCGGCCGGGGCCCGCAGTCCGTACCGCTCCTTCGCGAGCACCACCACCGACCGGCCCTCGGGTGTCTCGTCGGCGAGCGAGGCCAGCTGCGCGGCGTTCGCGAGCTGGGCCTCCTCGATCCCCGGCAGCGGGATGAAGTCGGCGGCTTCACGGTTGCCGAGGGTGATGGTGCCGGTCTTGTCGAGGAGGAGCGTGGTGATGTCGCCCGCGGCCTCGACCGCGCGTCCCGACATGGCGAGGACGTTGCGCTGGACGAGCCGGTCCATGCCGGCGATGCCGATCGCCGAGAGCAGCGCACCGATGGTCGTCGGGATCAGTGTCACGAGCAGGGCGACGAGGACGGTGGTGGAGGGGGCGGCTCCGGCATAGGTGGCCATGGGCTGGATCGCGACGACGACCAGGACGAAGACGACGGTGAGCGCCGCGAGCAGGATGTTCAGCGCGATCTCGCTCGGTGTCTTCTGCCGGGAGGCGCCCTCGACCAAGGCGATCATCCGGTCCATGAAGGAATGGCCCGGGCGGGACGTGACCCGTACGACGATCCGGTCCGACAGCACCGTCGTCCCGCCCGTCACTCCGGTCCGGTCGCCGCCCGACTCGCGGACGACCGGGGCGGATTCGCCGGTGACGGCGGACTCGTCGACCGCCGCGACCCCGTCGACGACGTCGCCGTCGGCCGGGATCAGCTCGCCCGCCTCGACGAGCACGAAGTCGAACAGCCGGAGGTCGGTCGCGGCGACGGCCTCCGTCTCGGCCCGGTCGAGGTCCATGCCGTAGCGCCAGTGCCTCAGCCGCAGCGCCACCGTGTCCGTACGCGCCTTGCGCAGGGACTCGGCCTGCGCCTTGCCGCGGCCCTCCGCGACGGCCTCGGCGAGGTTGGCGAAGATCACCGTCAGCCACAGCCAGACGCTGATCACCCAGGTGAACACGGATGGGTCGAACACCGCCGACAGGGTCGTGAGCACCGAACCGACCCCGACGACGAACAGCACCGGATTGCGCACCAGGGCCCGTGGATGCAGCTTGCGCACCGCTTCCGGGAAGCACTTCACGAGCTGTACGGGGTCGAGCAGCTCACTCCGTTCGGAGCGCCGTCGCTTCGGCGCGGGGGCCGGGAAGCGGGGCGGCGCCTGCGGGGCGGACGGCGTCGGGGGAGTGGAGGGCGCCCGGTGGGGCGCGCGGGATTGCATCGCGGGAGACCTTCTGGATGAGCCCGGCCCCGCCCGATCGGCGCCGGCCGGGAGAGCACGGCAGGGCCGTCCTCGTCCGCGTCCCGTGGGTGCACAGGGGTTCCCGGCAGGGGGGGATCCCCGGCGCCCACAGGACGGCTGCGGACGGACAGCGACGCTCGTGGTGCGGGGGCACGGCAGCCGGATGGGAGGGGGTGCCGTGCCCCCGCGGTCCGGGGACGATCAGGCCACTGACGTCCGCGGCCCGGTGAGCGACCGAGAAGAAAACTAGGCCACCCTGCGAGGCGCGAGCATCATCGGAACGCCCGAATTGACGGCCCCCTGACGGACGTTGGCCCCGGCCGTCAAGGGCCCGTCAATTCGGAAGGCAGCAGCGTCAGGGCCGCGTCAACGCCGTCGGACCGTGGCCGAAACGAACCCCAGACTCCTCACCACGGGGGATCGGACAACCGTCCGAGGTGTGAGGGTGGGAGGGAAGCGTGGTTACCACTGCCGGTAGCGCGCACGGTCCGGAAACGACGGCCCGGAGCGTCACCACCACACCCAGGGCGGCTGTACGAGGGGTGGGCCGCCCCGGTCCGCGACCACGAGGGGGTCGCGGACCGGGCGGGCCATCCGCGGGCGACATCGTCCGGCGCGTGACCCGACGCCCGCACGCGTGGCGGCGCCGCGCCTGGGACACGCTCCCCGCCCGGCTGCGCCTGCTGCGTACGGCCATCCTGCTGCTCGCGACAGCCTGGATCGCGCTCGTGATCACGGCCGGGGTCGCCGCCTCCGACACCTGGGGCGCCGTCACCGGCCACCACGCGCCGCGCACTGTGAGCGCCGCCGGTCTCAACCTCGCCCTCAACGACATGGACGCCCAGGCCGTCAACTCCCTCCTGGCGAACGGCGACGCGGGCAAGGGCCGGATGACCGTCCCGTACGACAAGGCCATCGAGCTGTACGACGAGGCGCGCGAGGCCGTCAGCCGCGATCTGCGGACCCTCGGCGTCGCGGCGGAGGGCGATGCCGGGGCCGAGCAGACCGTCGAACGCGTCACCGCCGACTTCGCCCGGTACCAGGAGTTCATCGGACGCGCCCTGGAGAACGACACCCGCACCGGCGGCAAAGCGGAGGCCGTCGAGAACTACCGCACGGCCAACGACCTCCTCACTCAGCGGCTCCTGCCCGAGGCCCGCAGCCTCGTCGACGGCACCAACCGCCAGTTCGAGGACGCCTACGCCACCGAACGCTCCGACCTCGGCACACAGGCGGCCCTGCTCGTGGGCCTGGGCGTCATCCTGCTCGCCGTCCTCGTCGTGCTCCAGTGGCACCTCGCCCGCCGCTTCCACCGCATCCTCAGCCCTGGCCTGCTCGCCGCCACCGCCTGCGCCCTCCTCGCCGTCCTCCTCGGCACCCAGGCGCTCACCATCACCTCCGAGGACCTGAGGATCGCCCGCCACGACGCCTTCGACTCGGTCGTCGCGCTCTCCCGTGCCCGGGCCATCGCCTACGACGCCAACGCCGACGAGAGTCGCTACCTCCTCGACCGCGACCACCGCACCGCCCACGAGGCGGACTTCCTCGCCAAGTCGCAGAGCCTGTACGGGACGACGGGCGCCGACCTTCCCTCGTACGAGTCACGGCTGGCCGAGACCTGGGAGGCGTACCAGGTGAACCACGAGGACAAACGGTTCACTGGTGAGTTCCGGCGCGAGCTGGACAACATCACCTTCCCGGGGGAACGGGCAGCAGCCGAGCGGACCGTCGAGGCGTACACGGTGTACCAGCGGGACGACCGCACGGTCCGCTCCCTGGTCGCCGCCGGCAAGGAACGGGAGGCCGTCGCCTTCTGCATCAGCTGGGAGCCGGGGAAGTCCAACGCCCACTTCGGCGCGTGGATGAAGGCCCTCGACGAGGTCACGGCCGTGAACAGCCGTGCCTTCGACGCGGCGGCCGACGACGGCAGGGACGCGCTCACCGGACGCCTGCCCTGGGCGGTCGGAGGCCTGCTCGCGGCCGCGGCCCTGGCCGCTCTGGGCCTGCGTCCGCGTCTCGCCGAGTTCCGCTGACCGACTCCGCCGAGCGAGCGGCTCCGCGCTAGAGATCCGCCAAGACGCCGTCAGCATGCGACGGCACCCCGCAAGGGACCCGTCAAAGTGCTCGTACGCGCGCCGCGCACCGGGTTTCCTCACAAGAGACACCCGTAGGGACTCACCAGGGAGTGACGCGCTCATGAGCGTGGAGAACGTGGTCGGCCTGATCGTCGCCCTCAGCATCGTGGGCTATCTCGTGGCCGCACTGATCCGCCCGGAGAAGTTCTGAACCTGCCCGCACCGTCGAGGCCCGTCGACCCGGAGGTTCGTCCGGGGAGGCTCAAGGTCTTCGTCGGTGCCGCCACCGGGGTCGGCAAGACCTACCGCATGCTGGACGAGGGCCGGCGCAGAACCGCGCGCGGCGCCGACGTGGTCGTCGGCATCGCCGACTGCCGGCGCCGCCCGCACACCGAGGCGATGCTCGCCGGTCTGGAGCACCTGGAGCCGGCCCGAACCCCCGGCGCCGTCCGCGCCGGCCGCGTCCGCCCCGAGCTCGACCTCGACCGAGCCCTGCGACGCGGCCCCGCCCTGATCCTCGTCGACGACCTCGCCCACACCAACCCGCCGGGCCACCGCAACGCCCACCGCTGGCAGGACGTCGAGGAGCTGCTCGCCGCCGGCATCGACGTCGCGACCACGGTCAACGTCCAGCACCTGGAGTCGCTCAGCGACGTCGTCGAGAAGATCACCGGGGTGCCGCAGGACGAGACCGTGCCCGACGCGGTCGTCCGCCGCGCCGATCAGATCGAGCTCGTGGACATGGACCCGCAGGAGCTGCGGCGCCGGATGGCCCACGGCAACATCCACCCGCCCGAGGACGTCGACGCCGCCCTCGCCAGCTACTTCCGTACGGGCAACCTCATCGCGCTGCGGGAACTGGCCCTCCTGTGGGTGGCCGACCGGGTCGACGAGGCGCTGCACACGTACCGCTCCGAACGTGGCATCGGCCGCGTGTGGGAGATACGCGAGCGGATCGTCGTGGCCCTCACCGGCGGGCCCGAGGGCGACACCCTGATCCGGCGAGCGAGCCGCATCGCCGCCCGGACCGCCCAGGGCCGGCTCCTCGCCGTGCACGTCGTCCGCAGCGACGGCCTGGCGGCCGGTACCTCGTCCGCGGCCCTCGGCCGTCAGAGGCGGCTCGTCGAGAGCCTCGGCGGGACCTATCACACGGTCGTCGGGGACGACGTGCCCACGGCCCTGGTCGAGTTCGCCCGCGCCGAGAACGCCACCCAACTGGTCCTCGGCACCAGCCGTCGGGGTCGCCTCGAACGCTTCCTGACCGGCCGGGGCATCGGGGAGACGACCGTCGCACTCTCTGGTGACATCGACGTCCACGCGGTCACCCACGAACGGGCGGGACACGGCCGACTGCTCCCCTCACGCCGCCCCACACTGCCGGTCTCGCGCCGGATCGCCGGGCCGCTCGCAGGGCTCGTCCTGCCGGTCCTGCTCACCCTGGTCCTCGACCACACCAGGGGAGTGTTCAACCTGACCAGCGAGGCACTGCTCTTCCTCGCCACCGTGGTCGGCGTGGCCTGCATCGGCGGGGTCGTCTCGGCGCTCGTCGCCGCCGTCACCGCGTCGCTCCTGCTCAACTACTCGTTCATACCGCCCGTGGGTGCCTTCACCTTCGCCGACGCGGACAACATGCTCGCCCTCGCGGTGTTCGTCCTGGTCGCCGCCGTCATCGCCGGAGCCGTCGACCGTTCCCTACGCCTGTCCAGACGTGCGGCCCGGGCCACCGCCGAGGCCGAGACCCTCTCCTCACTCGCCGGGTCGGTGGTACGGGGCGACCACACGGTGCCTGACCTCCTCGCCCGTACGAGGGAGATCTTCGGCGCCGAATCTGCCGAACTAGTGCCCGCCGAACAGGCCACCGCCGCGCACGCGGGAGACCCAGCGGTCAGCCAAGTCGCGGTAGGCGACGGCCACTTCCTCGTCCTGCGCGGCCGGACCCTGCCCTCATCGGATCGCCGTGTCCTGGCCGCCTTCGCCGCCCACGTCACCGCGGCAGCCGAACACGCCCGGCTCGCCGAGGCTGCGGCGGAGGTGGAGCCCGTACGGGCCGCCAACCGGATGCGTACAGCCCTGCTCGCCGCCGTCAGCCACGATCTGCGCACCCCCCTCGCCGCCGGCTGGGCGGCTGTCGCCTCCCTGCGCAGCACCGACGTCGAGTTCACCCCGGACGAGCGAGACGAACTGCTCGCCGCCGCCGACGAGTCCATGGCTCGACTGGCCCGGCTCATCGACAACCTCCTCGACATGAGCCGCCTCCAGGCGGGCGCCCTGAAGCTCTCGCTCCGCCCCACAGCGCTGGAAGAGGTCTTGCCCGCTGCCCTCGACACCCTGCCTTCCGGCGCGACCCGACCCCTTCTGCATGGTTTCGAGCACGCTCCGCCGGTCTTCGCCGATCCACCCCTGCTCGAACGGGTGATCGCCAACCTGGTCGGAAACGCCAGCCGTTACGCCCCACCCGCCCACCCCGTCCTCCTCACCGTGAGCGCACTCGCCGGCCGGGTGGAACTCAGGGTCGTCGACCGCGGCCCCGGACTCCCGCCCAGCGACCGGGAGCGGGTCTTCGAGCCGTTCCAACGACTGGGCGACACCGACAACACCACAGGTGTCGGCCTCGGCCTGGCCTTGGCCCGCGGCCTCACCGAGGCGATGTCCGGCACGCTGACCCCGGAGGACACCCCGGGCGGCGGCCTGACCATGGTCGTCTCGCTGCCGTGCGCGGTGTGAGAAGGCGGTGAAGGAGGCTTCCCTGCGATCCTGACGCGACCTTGACGCCGAACTCTCGTACGAAGGAGGACGCGGCGGGCTTCGTTCGGCAGGGTTGCCGGATGTGACGTCAACGCTCCATCTCCGTATGCCACTTGGGCAGCGCTCTCAGCACATGGTGATCTGTGGGGACGACAGTCTTGCTCACCGCCTCGCCGTCGAACTCGACGCCGTCTGCGGCGAGGCGGTCACCGTAGTCCTCCCCTCACGGCGTGACCAGCACGGCGCCGACATCGCCGCGCTGCACCGCGATCCGCGCTCCCCGATCGAACTGATCGTGGCCCCCGCCCCCGACGAGCGGACGCTCCGAGCCGCCGGCGTCGAGCGCGCCGCCGCGCTCGCCCTCACCTACGCCGACGACCAGGTGAACATGACGGCCGCCCTGCTCGCCCGTGGCCTCAACCCGTCCATACGCCTGGTCATCCGCATGTATCACCGTGAGCGGGGGCGCCATCTGGAACGGCTCCTGGACCGGGCGGCGGGTGTGCAGGGGGAGTCGGACGCCTCGACGACCGTCCTCTCCGACAGTGACACGGCCGTTCCCGAGCTGGTGGCCGCGGCCGCAGTCGGCGAGGGTCACACCCTCCAGGTCGAGGGGAAGGTGTTCCGCGGTGTGGTGCGCGCGGCGGGCACCTCACCGCACACCGCCGACCTTGCCACCCTCGCCATCCTGTCCGGGGCGCACGAGGACGACCCGGCGAGCGAGGACAGCGCCGAGACCACCGGCCTCGGGGGCACCCAGCTGCTGCCCGACACCAGGACCGCGGACCGTCGTCAGTTCACCCACGGCCGCCTCATGCTCGAAGAGGTCACCCACCACCACGCGCCGCGTGTCCCGGACGACGGGAGCGGCGGCGGCACCTGGCTGCGTGCACGGTTCACGCACCTCCCGTGGAAGGTGTTCCTCGCAAGGGAGGTCCTCGCCGTCTTCGGCGTGCTCGCCGCGATCGTCGTCGTCCTCTCCGTCGCCACCTGGCTGGCGGAGGACGGCCCGCTGTGGCGAGCCGTCTATCTGCCGCTCCTGGACATCTTCACCATGGGTGATCCCGCCACCGGTGACGACGAGTCCCCCGCACGGCGGATTCTCCAGCTCATCGCCGGCTTCGTCGGGCTCGCCATCCTGCCGCTGGTGGTCGCCGCGACCATGAACGCCACCGAAGCCTTCCGCACCGGCTCGGCGAACCAGCCGCCCGCCCCGGAGATGGGCGACCACATCGTCCTCGTCGGCCTGGGGAAGATCGGCACCCGCGTCCTGGCCCGCCTGCGCACCACAGACCACAAGGTCGTCGTCATCGAGCGCGACCCGGCGGCGCGCGGCGTCGACTATGCCCGTGAGCTGGGCGTTCCCGTGCTCCTTGAGGACGCAACCGCGCCCGGGGTCCTCGAACAGGCCAGGATCCGGCACAGCAAGTCCCTCCTGGTCGTCACGCACGGTGACGGGGAGAACCTGGACATCGCGATGGCGGCGCGGGAGATCAACCCGGCGATCCGGGTGGTCATGCGCCTGTACGACGACGATTTCGCGGCCACCGCGTCAGCGACCATGCGTGCCTCGTACCCCGGCGCGCTCACCCGTAGCCGCAGCGTCTCCGCCCTTGCTGCGCCAGCCTTCGCCGCCGCGATGATGGGGCGACACGTCCTGGGCGTGATGCCGGTCGAGCGAGGCTCGCTGCTCTTCACGGTCGTCGACGTGGCCGGTCACCCGGAGCTGGAGGGGCGCTCGGTCCACGATGCCTTTCGGGTGAACGAGTGGCGGGTCCTCGCCGTGGGGACGGGGCCCGTGCATCCGGTGGCGGCCGGGGACACCCTGGCGGGGTTTCGTTACGAGCGACCTACCGGCTTCGACTGGCGTCCGGTGCACGGCCGGGTGCTGCGTGCGGGTGACCGCGTCGTCCTGGCGACCAGCCGGCAGGGCTTGGACGTCCTCATGTCCGGGGTCCAGCCGCACCCGGAGCGCCGACGCGAAGGGGCGGGGGAGTGACCTGGTTCCACGTCGGGAGCCAGGGAGCCGTAGGGGACGCGTCAAGACCGTGCTGCGGGGCGTAAGAGGGACGTTAACGAGGGCCGATCCGTGGCCGAAACGCGATTTCCTCATCTGGTCCGAGAATCCGTTCTTCCTTCTTCCTGCATCCGGGAGCTCACGATGGCCGACGTGGCCTTCGTCGTCACCACGATCGCGGTCTTCGCGCTGGTGGCCTTCATCGCCAAGGGGGTGGCCAAGCTGTGACTGCCGAGAACATCGTCGGTCTGATCGTGGCCGCCGCCCTGCTGGTCTATCTCGTCCTCGCCCTCGTCAAGCCGGAGAGGTTCTGAGTACGGATATGAGTCCTGTTCTTGCTGGAGTCCTCCAGCTTCTGGCGCTGATCGTCGCTCTGGGCCTGTCGTACCGACCCCTTGGCGACTACATGGCGAAGGTCTACTCCTCGGAGAAGCACTACAGGCCCGAGAAGTGGATCTACAAGGCGATCGGCGCCAACCCGAACGTCGAGATGCGCTGGCCCGCCTACCTGCGCGGGGTGCTCGCCTTCTCCGCCGTGAGCGTCCTCTTCCTCTACCTGCTGCAGCGGGTGCAGGGCTCCCTGCCCGGCTCGCTCGGCTTCGTGTCGATCGACCCGGACCAGGCGTTCAACACGGCCGCGTCCTTCGTGGCGAACACCAACTGGCAGTCGTACTACGGCGAGCAGGCCATGGGCCACGTCGTACAGACCGGCGGCCTTGCGGTGCAGAACTTCGTCTCGGCGGCCGTGGGCATCGCGGTCGCGGTCGCCCTGGTACGCGGCTTCGCCCGCTCCCGTACGGGTGAGCTGGGCAACTTCTGGGCCGACCTGGTCCGGGGTACCGTCCGCATCCTCTTGCCGATCTCCGTGATCGGCTCCCTGGTGCTGGTCGCGTGCGGTGCGATCCAGAACTTCTCCGGGATCCACGAGGTCGGCCAGTTCACGGGCGGTACGCAGCAGTGGAACGGTGGGGCGGTGGCCTCGCAGGAGGTCATCAAGGAGCTGGGCACGAACGGCGGCGGTTACTTCAACGCCAACTCGGCCCACCCCTTCGAGAACCCCAACGGCCTCTCCAACCTCTTCGAGATCTACCTGATCCTCGTCATCCCGTTCGCGCTCACCCGCACCTTCGGCCGCATGGTCGGTTCGATCAAGCAGGGGTACGCGATCCTCGCCACGATGGCCACCATCTGGCTGGGCTTCACCGCCCTGATGATGTGGACCGAGTTCTCCCACCACGGCCCGGCCTTCGACATCGCCGGCGGGGCGATGGAGGGCAAGGAGACCCGGTTCGGGATCGGCGGCTCGTCCATCTTCGCGGTGGCGACGACGCTGACGTCGACGGGTGCGGTGAACTCCTTCCACTCCTCGTACACGGGCTTCGGCGGCGGGATCACGATGCTGGGCATGCAGCTCGGCGAGATCGCGCCCGGCGGTGTCGGCTCAGGCCTCTACGGCATGCTGATCATGGCGATCATCGCGGTGTTCATCGCCGGTCTGATGGTCGGCCGTACCCCGGAGTACCTGGGCAAGAAGATCGGCACGCGGGAGATCAAGTTCGCCGCGCTCTACATCCTCATCACCCCTGCCCTGGTCCTGTGCTTCACGGCGGCCTCGTTCGTCCTGGACACCCCCTCGCACTCGATGACCAACTCCGGCGCGCACGGCTTCTCCGAGATCCTGTACGCCTTCACCTCCGGCGCGAACAACAACGGCTCGGCGTTCGCCGGCCTGAACGCGGACACGCAGTGGTTCAACACCACGATCGGTATCGCGATGCTCCTGGGCCGGTTCCTGCCGATGGTGTTCGTGCTCGCGCTCGCGGGTTCGCTGGCCGAGCAGACACCGGTGCCGGAGACGGCGGGCACCCTGCGGACCGAGAAGCCGCTGTTCACCGGCCTCCTGGTCGGCACCATCATGATCATCACCGGTCTCACCTACTTCCCGGCCCTCGCCCTGGGACCGCTCGCCGAAGGGCTCGCGGCATGACCAACGACGTGAAGAAGCACGAGGACGACATGTCCACCACGACGACTGCCCCCAAGGCGCCCCACGGCGACCTGTCCGGGGGGCACCACGCCCCCGGTCGGGTCGGCGGTGGTCTGTTCGACCCGAAGCAGCTGGTCAAGTCCTTCCCGGACGCGGTCAAGAAGCTCGACCCGCGGGTGATGGTCAAGTCGCCGGTCATGTTCGTGGTGCTCGTCGGCTCGGTCGTCACGACTTTGCTGGCGTTCAAGAACCCGGGGGACTGGTTCGGCTGGGCGATCACCGCCTGGCTGTGGCTGACCACGATCTTCGCCAACCTGGCGGAGGCGGTCGCCGAGGGCCGGGGCAAGGCCCAGGCCGACACCCTGCGCAAGGCCAAGACGGACACCGTCGCCCGCCGGATCACCGGCACGAACGAGGAGCGCGTCCCCGGCACCGAGCTGAAGATCGGCGACCTGGTGGTCTGCGAGGCCGGCGACATCATCCCCGGCGACGGTGACGTCGTCGACGGCGTCGCGTCCGTCGACGAGTCGGCGATCACCGGCGAGTCCGCCCCCGTGATCCGCGAGTCCGGCGGCGACCGGTGCGCGGTCACCGGCGGTACGAAGGTGCTGTCCGACCGGGTGGTCATCAAGATCACGACGAAGCCGGGCGAGACGTTCATCGACCGGATGATCAACCTGGTCGAGGGCGCGGCCCGGCAGAAGACGCCGAACGAGATCGCGCTCAACATCCTCCTCGCGTCCCTCACCATCGTCTTCCTGCTCGCCGTGGTCACGCTGAAGCCGTTCGCGATCTACGCGGGCGCCGACAAGCAGACCTCGATGATCGTGCTGACGGCCCTGCTGGTCTGTCTGATCCCGACCACCATCGGTGCGCTGCTGTCGGCGATCGGCATCGCCGGCATGGACCGGCTGGTCCAGCGCAACGTCCTCGCCATGTCCGGCCGCGCGGTCGAGGCCGCCGGCGACGTGAGCACCCTGCTCCTGGACAAGACGGGCACCATCACGCTCGGCAACCGCCAGGCCTCCGAGTTCGTCCCGGTCAACGGCACCACCGAGGCCGAGCTGGCGGACGCCGCCCAGCTTTCCTCGCTCGCCGACGAGACCCCGGAAGGGCGCTCGGTCGTGGTCCTCGCGAAGGAGAAGTACGGCCTTCGGGAACGCCACCAGGGCGAACTGGCGCACGCCACCTGGATCGAGTTCACCGCCCAGACCCGCATGTCGGGCGTGGACGTGGACGGCAAGCAGACCCGCAAGGGTGCGGCCGGTTCGGTCGTCAACTGGGTCCGCGAGCAGGGCGGTGAGGTCGCCGAAGACGCCGACGCCCTGGCCAACCGGATCTCCGAGGCCGGCGGCACGCCGCTGCTCGTCGCGGTCAAGGACGACAAGGGCGCGCGCGTCCTCGGTGTCATCCACCTGAAGGACGTGGTGAAGGAGGGCATGCGGGAGCGGTTCGACGAGCTGCGCCGCATGGGCATCAAGACGGTCATGATCACGGGTGACAACCCGCTGACCGCGAAGGCGATCGCCGAGGAGGCGGGTGTCGACGACTTCCTCGCCGAGGCCACGCCCGAGGACAAGATGGCCCTCATCAAGCGCGAGCAGGCCGGCGGGAAGCTGGTCGCGATGACCGGCGACGGCACGAACGACGCGCCCGCGCTCGCGCAGGCCGACGTCGGTGTCGCGATGAACACGGGCACGTCGGCCGCGAAGGAGGCCGGCAACATGGTCGACCTCGACTCCAACCCGACCAAGCTCATCGAGATCGTCGAGATCGGCAAGCAACTCCTCATCACCCGAGGTGCGTTGACGACCTTCTCGATCGCCAACGACGTGGCGAAGTACTTCGCGATCATCCCGGCGATGTTCGCCGTCGCCTACCCGTCGCTCGACAAGCTCAACATCATGGGCCTGGCCTCGCCGGAGTCCGCGATCCTCTCCGCCGTCATCTTCAACGCGCTGATCATCGTGGCCCTGGTCCCGCTCGCTCTCAAGGGCGTGCGCTACCGGCCCTCCAGCGCCGACTCGATGCTCCGCCGCAACCTCGGCATCTACGGACTCGGCGGCCTCATCGCCCCGTTCATCGGCATCAAGATCATCGACCTCCTCATCTCCCTCATCCCCGGAATCGGCTGACCCGCGATGAACAACTCCGTAGGAAACACAGGACGCGTGCTCTGGGCCGGACTCCGCGCCCTCCTCGTCCTCACCGTGATCACTGGCGTCCTCTACCCGCTCGCCGTCACCGGCATCGCCCAAGTGGCCTTCCCCGGCAAGGCGAACGGCTCCGAGGTGAAGGTGGACGGGAAGATCGTCGGCTCCGAACTGATCGGCCAGACCTACAACCTTCCGCTGAAGGACGGCGAGGAGACGCCGGCCCCGGACCTGAAGTGGTTCCAGCCGCGTCCGTCCAACGGGCTCGGCGCCAACAGCGCCAACACCCAGTACAAGCTGATCCTCTCCGGCGCCACCAACCGCTCCGGCGACAACGAGGACCTGATCAAGTGGGTCACCGACGCCAAGGCGGCCGTCGTCAGGGACAACTCGGTCAAGGGCTACGCGGTCAAGCCGTCCGACGTCCCCGCCGACGCCGTCACCTCCTCCGGCTCCGGCCTGGACCCGCACATCTCCCCGGCCTACGCCGAGCTCCAGGTCCACCGGGTCGCCGAGAACAACCACCTCTCCGTCGCCCAGGTCGAAAAGCTCGTCGCCGACCACACTGACGACCGCATCCTCGGCTTCATCGGCGAACCCCGCGTCAACGTCCTCCAGCTCAACATCGCACTCCGGGAATTGACCCAGGGCTGATGGCCTTATCGAAGCGGCACGGGAGTCGGCGGATCCGGGAATGCCCCGGGTCCGCCGGCTCCCGCGGCACGACGCACAACACGAGCTACCCGAACCACAGGAACTGCACGTACAAGAGGAAGGCAGCACGCCGATGACGCGGGTGCTGGTGGTCGAGGACGACGCACAGCTCGCACGAGCTCTGGTGATCAACCTGCAGGCGCGCCAATACGTGGTGGATGCGGCGCCGGACGGTGCCACGGCGCTCTCCCTCGCCGCCGCCGAACCGCCGGACGTGCTGATCGTCGACCTGGGGCTCCCTGACATGGACGGCGTCGACGTCATCCAGGCCTTGCGGCGCTGGAGCCGTTCCCCCGTACTGGTCCTCTCGGCTCGCAGCGGCTCCGAGGACAAGATCCGCGCTCTCGACGCCGGCGCCGACGACTACATGACCAAGCCGTTCAGCATGGACGAGCTCCTGGCCCGGCTTCGGGCCGCCACCCGGCGTACGGCCGAAGCGTCCGCGGTCTCCCCGGCCACGGATGGCGGTCGGGTCATCACCGACGATTTCACGGTCGACCTGGTGGCGAAGAAGGTGAAGCGGATGGGCCGGGACGTACGGCTCACCCCCACCGAGTGGCACCTGCTGGAGATACTGATCTGCAACCCGGGGCGGCTCATCAGCCAGCGCCGGCTGCTCCAGGAGGTGTGGGGCCCGAGCTACAGCACCAAGACGAACTATCTGCGGGTCTACATGGCCCAGCTGCGGCGCAAACTGGAAGTGGACCCGTCGCATCCCCGCTATCTGATCACCGAACCCGGTATGGGTTACCGGTTCGAACCGTAGAGCCGTAGGAGAGACGCAGAACATGGGACGCGGAAAGCTGCGTATCTACCTGGGCGCCGCGCCGGGCGTCGGCAAGACGTACTCGATGCTCTCCGAGGGGCACCGGCGCGTCGAACGCGGCACGGACTGCGTCGTGGCCTTCGTCGAGCACCACAACAGGCCCCGGACCGAGGTCATGCTGCACGGTCTGGAGATGATTCCGCGCCGGACGATCGAGTACCGGGGGACGTCCTTCACGGAGATGGACGTGGACGCCGTCCTGGCCCGGCGGCCGGCCGTCGCGCTCGTCGACGAGCTGCCGCACACGAACGTTCCCGGCTCGCGGAACGCCAAGCGCTGGCAGGACGTCGAGGAGCTGCTCGCGGCAGGCATCGACGTCGTGTCGACGGTCAACATCCAGCACCTGGAGTCACTCGGGGACGTCGTCGAGGCCATCACGGGCATCCGGCAGAAGGAGACCGTCCCCGACGAAGTAGTCCGGCGCGCCGACCAGATCGAACTCGTCGACATGTCGCCCCAGGCGCTGCGCCGCCGCATGGCGCACGGCAACATCTACAAGCCGGACAAGGTCGACGCCGCCCTCTCCAACTACTTCCGCCCCGGCAACCTCACCGCGCTGCGCGAACTGGCCCTGCTGTGGACGGCAGACCGGGTCGACGAGTACCTCCAGGAGTACCGCACCGAACACCGGGTCTCGAAGATCTGGGGGTCGCGGGAGCGGATCGTGGTGGGTCTGACCGGCGGGCCCGAGGGACGGACCCTGATAAGGCGGGCTGTACGGCTGGCCGAGAAGGGCGCCGGAGGAGAGGTCCTCGCCGTCTACATCTCGCGTAGCGACGGCCTGACCTCGGCCTCCCCGAAGGAGCTGGCGGTCCAGCGCACCCTCGTGGAGGACCTGGGCGGCACCTTCCACCACGTCGTCGGCGACGACATCCCGGCCGCGCTGCTCGAATTCGCCCGAGGCGTCAACGCGACCCAGATCGTGCTGGGCGTGAGCCGGCGCCGTTCCTGGCACTACCTGTTCGGGCCCGGTGTCAGTGCGACGGTCGCCCGTGAGTCCGGGCCCGACCTCGACGTCCACATCGTCACCCATGACGAGGCGGCGAAGGGTGGGGGGCTGCCCGTCGCTCGCGGGGCCCGGCTCGGTCGGTCCCGGACGATCTGGGGTTGGGGCGTGGGCCTCGGTGGACCGGCCCTCCTCACCTTGATCCTCAGTTCGACCGTGCCCGACGTGGGTCTGGCCAACGACGTCCTGCTCTACCTCACGCTCACCGTCGCGGCGGCGCTCCTGGGCGGGCTCAGGCCGGCCCTGGCGTCCGCCGCCTTCGGATCCCTGCTCCTGAACTGGTTCTTCACCCCGCCGATCCACGAACTGACGATCGCGGACCCGCGCAACATCGTCGCCCTGGCCATCTTCGTGGGCGTGGCGATCTCAGTGGCGTCGGTCGTGGACCTGGCCGCCCGGCGCACCCACCAGGCCGCCCGGCTGCGGGCCGAATCCGAGACGCTGTCCTTCCTCGCCGGGAGCGTGCTGCGCGGCGAGACGACCGTCGAAGCGCTCCTCGAACGGGTCAGGGAGACCTTCGCCATGGAATCGGTCGCCCTCCTGGAACGCCCCGACGAGACGGACCCGTGGTCCTGCGTCGCCTCCGTCGGCCACCGTCCGGCCGACCGCCCGGACGACGCGGATGTCGACATGCCGGTCGGTGACCACCTCGCGCTCGCGCTCACCGGCCGTGTGCTGCCTGCCGAGGACCGGCGGGTGCTCGGTGCCTTCGCCGCTCAGGCCGCGGTCGTCCTCGACCGGCAGCGGTTGGTGGGCGAGGCGGAGGAGGCCCGCAAGCTGGCGGAGGGCAACAAGATCCGCACGTCGCTCCTCGCGGCCGTCAGCCATGACCTCCGTACCCCCTTGGCCGGCATCAAGGCGTCGGTCTCCTCCCTCCGTTCCGCCGACGTCGAATGGTCCGAAGAGGACCGGGCCGAGCTCCTCGAGGGCATCGAGGACGGCGCCGATCGCCTCGACCACCTCGTCGGCAACCTCCTCGACATGTCCCGCCTGGACACGGGCACCGTCACCGCCGTCATCCGGGAGACCGATCTCGACGAGGTGGTGCCGATCGCCCTGCTCGGAGTCCCCGAGGGCAGCGTCGAGCTCGACATCCCAGAGACGCTGCCGATGGTGGCCGTCGACCGAGGTCTCCTGGAGCGGGCCGTCGCCAACATTGTCGAGAACGCGGTCAAGTACAGCCCGCACGGGCAGATCGTGCTCGTCTCGGCGAGCGCCCTGGCCGACCGCGTGGAACTCCGGGTCGTGGACCGTGGCCCGGGTGTCCCGGACGAAGCCAAGGACCGCATCTTCGGCCCCTTCCAGCGCTACGGCGACGCTCCGCGCGGCGAGGGGGTCGGTCTCGGCCTGGCGGTGGCGCGGGGCTTCGTGGAGGCGATGGGCGGAACTCTGACGGCGGAGGACACGCCCGGCGGTGGGCTGACCATGACGGTCACCCTGCGGATGGCCGAAGGAGCCGCTGCCTCCGTCCCGGACCTGGCGGCCGAGGCGACCACCTGAGACCGAGAAGGCCGTCGGGGGATGAGGGGGGTTCGGGGGGGCAGAGGCTGCGGGCGGCGATGTCGCCGTAGGCGGTGGTGGCATGGATGTTGAGGCCGGAGGTGCCGTCGTTCTTCAGGGCGTTGCTGACGCGGCCGTAGGCGGTGCCGGCGTCCAGGGAGGCGGAGACACCGGCCGCGGCGGTGACGGAGATGTCGCCCTTCTGGGTGGTCAGCGTGACGGTGCCGCTCACGGCCTCGGCGACGCGGATGTCGCCGCGGGCGGTGGTGATGTCGGCGGAGCCGGTGATCCGGCCGACCTCGACGTCGCCGTCGGTCGCGGTGAGGCGGAGGTTGGCGGCCTCGTCGATCTTGACCTGGTGGTAGGCGCCCTCGAAGGCGATGTCGCCGAGCCGGCCGACCGCGCGGAGTTCGGCGGCCGCGGCCTGGGCCTCGACGCGGGAGCCGGCGGGCAGCTGGACCGTCACCTCGATGGAGCCGGTGCCGCCCAGGACGTTGTTCTTCGACTTCGGGACCTCGATGCGCAGGACGCCGTCGGTGTAGGTGACTTCGGTCCGCTCGGCCGTCTTCACGTCGCGGCTCTTGGAGGCGTCGGCGGGCAGGACCTCGACGGTGGTGTCGGTCCGGTCGGCGGCGATGAGGTTGATGCGGCCGGCGGGGACGGCGAGGACGGTGACGATCGCGGCGGCGGTGTCGAACTTCTGCATGGTGCTTCTCCTTCGTGTGGAGCGGGCGCTTGTTCGCCGCGCTCTTTCCGATAAAGGAAAAGCTACGTTGCGTTCGACATCCCGGCAAGCACTTCGTTGCGAGAAAACCCCATCACTGCAGGCCAGTTACTGGATTTCATTGCAATGGTTCTGAATCTAACGCAACAATCCACCCTCATTGCGTTGCAATGGACTGTGAGTGAACGCTCTGGCGAGAGTGTCGCGGACGGCCTCGTCGGTGCGGGTACCGGTCTGGGAGTGCGGCGACCACGCACACGGTGCGACGCGCAGGGACGACACGCGTGGAACACCTTCCGGTTCCTCAGGCGTACGACGCTCACGACGGACATCGTGCACGTCAACAGCGAGTTCGCGGACCAGGCCGACGATCACGACCCCCAGGTCGTCCGACTCGTCCCCTGGCCCCGCGAAGCGCCGCTCGCCGCCCTGCCACGTCCGGACGGCGTGGCAGACTGGCGGCTCACGCGGCGGCGGTGAGCGGGGAGTTGATCCGGTTGGGGCTGGAGATCGAGAGCCGGTCGTCGGAGCTGCCGTACATCGAGCGGGTCTGGCGCAGCCGAAGCGACGACGTCGGGCGGATGACGTCGATCGCGACGTCGCACTGGGAGCTCGTCTTCTGGGAGCACGACGGCCGGGTCCAGGCCGCGGTACTGGGCCCGGAGCCCAAGGCCGGTCCGGCACCCGTCCCGAAGGACGCCACCTTCTTCGGCATCAGCTTCGCCCTCGGTACGTCGATGCCGCATGTTCCGATCAGCCGGCTGGTGGGCGGCAGCGCGGAGATCCCCGACGTGACGCGGCGGTCCGTGTGGCTGAAGGGCTCGGCGTGGCACGTGCCCGATTACGACAACGCGGAGGCGTTCGTGCGGCGCCTGGTGCGCGAGGGCATCGTGGATCGCGATCCGATCGTTCCCGCCGTGCTCGACGGGGCCGCTCCCGACGTCTCCGAACGCACCCTCCAGAGACGATTCGTCGCCGCGACGGGCCTCACCCGGGGCGCCGTGCGGCAGATCCACCGTGCCCGCCGGGCGGCGGTGCTGATCCAGGAGGGCGTTCCGGCACAGGACGTCGTACACAGCCTCGGGTACTTCGACCAGCCGCACCTGGCGCGGTCCCTGACCCGGTACATCGGCCGCACCGCCACTCGGCTGAGCGCGCCGGACACGACGGAGCCGCTGTCGCTTCTGTACAAGCCCTCGGCCTCGGAGCCCGCATAGCCTTCCTGACGTAGCGACAACCCCGCACACGTCACGGAGGAATCATGCGCAAGGTCGTTTCCGGTCTGTTCGTCTCGCTCGACGGTGTCGCCCAGGCGCCGAACGAGTGGCAGTTCGCCTTCGACGAGGAGATGGGCGCCGCGCTGGAGGAGACGCTGGAGACGGCCGACACGATCCTGCTGGGCCGGGTGACGTTCACCGAGTGGGCCGGGTACTGGCCGACGGTGACCAGCGGGGAGGACGTCGGCTTCGCCAAGTGGATCAACGACTCGCCCAAGTACGTCTTCTCCTCCACGCTGGACAGCGTCGACGACTGGGCGAACAGCACGCTCGTCAGCGGCGACCTGGCGGCCACGGTCGAGGGGCTCAAGGCGGGCGAGGGCAAGAACATCACCGTCGCGGGCAGCCCGACGCTGGTGCGCTCGCTGCTGGAGCTGGACCTCCTGGACGAACTGATCCTGCTGATCCACCCGGTGGTGGCCGGCGAAGGGCGCAAGAAGCTGTTCGCCGACGACGCCGCCCTGAAGAAGCTGGAACTGGTGAGCGCCCACCCGACCAGCAGTGGAGTGATCATCGCGACCTACCGTCCGAAGCGCTGACGCATCCTCCGGTGGCGCGGGCGTCGTCGCCGGCGGCACGGTCGCGTATGAACCGTGTCAGGGCGACGTACGGCGACGTCAGAATCGCGTCAGTGGAACCGCCCCGGCCTCTCTCCCCCCGGTAGTCATGGGGTGCCGTGCCGAACGCGCCATCGTGGAAGGCACGGCAGGAGCCGCGGGGAGCCCCGCGCCACGCAGCGAAGGAGGAGGCAGTGCCGAAGATAGTGGTCGGAGTGAGCGGGAGCCTCGGCTGTCTGACGGTTCTGCACCGGGCCGCTGCCGAGGCCCGACTGCGCCGGGCGGAGCTGTGGGCCGTCCTGGCCTGGGAGACGCCCGGCGGAGAACTCGGCGGCCGCTGTTCCGCACACGTCTCGGCCGTGGCCCAGTGCCGCGCGACCGCCGGCGAGCGGCTGCGCGAGGCGCTCGACACCGCGTTCGGGCCCGGGCGACCGGAGGTCACGGTCCAGGGCGTCACGGTCTGGGGCAGCCCGGGCGCGGCGCTCGTCGATGTCGCACAGGACCCCGACGACCTCCTGGTGGTGGGCACCGGATCCCGCGGGCGCCTGCGCCGTCTGGTCCACCGCTCCGTCTCCCGCTACTGCCAGACCCACGCGGTCTGCCCCGTACTGGCCGTGCCACCGTCCCCGCTCCTCGCGACGTACGACACGACCCACCGCCGCAACCTCTGGCACATGCGGCTCGACCCGCGCGAGGTCGGCTGAGCGTCGTTGCCAACGGTGACGCCCTCCCGTGGCAACCTCACTTCGCAGAGAGGAACGGGCCCTTCCGGGGTGCCACGCATTTCTCGACGAGGGTCTTGTGGCCTTCCACCGAGCCGTTGAGGCAGAGCCGGCCGCCCTTGTCGCGCAGGTCGAGGGCGAACGTCGTGGCCGTGCCCGACTGCCGGAGTCCGTGGATGCGTGCGTCGATGTAGCCGAGGCCGTTCAGGATCTTCCTGACCTTGTCCGGGCTGGGGTCCGCCAGCTCCCAGACCGCCTGGGTGATGCGCTCCTCGTGCAGGGCGCTCGCGCACCAGTCGCGAGCGTTCAGCTCCACCTCCGGTCCCGCCGTGGGAGCGGGCGCGAACGCGTCGCCCGGGGGCTTCTCCACGGGGCCGGGCTCAGGGCACGACCGCGCCACCTTGTCGAGCATCGCGGTGAACGCCCTGTCGGCCGAGGCACCGGCGGAGGAGTCGTCCCGTACGCGTACGGCCTCCTGCGGCTGGGCTCCGCAGCCGACAAGTGCCAGGACGGCCAGGGCGGTTGCCGAGATGATGTGCCGCGAGCGGGCGAACGAACCGGTCCGAGCTGGGATTTCGATCATGCGCCAAGTCTGTGGCGGTGCCCCGGGCGCCACATGAGTACGCGTACTCAATCGCAGCCGTGCGTGCACACGGGGCGGCGTCAAGAAGTACGCGACCGTCGACGCGGCACGCGCCCCGGACACGCGCGGGACGGCCTGTCGTCCCTGACCAGGCTGCTGGCAGACTGGCGGGCGATCTGCCGAAGGAGCCTCTCGTGTCGATGATCCACCGCCTGCGCAGCGCCGTCCGCCGGACGTACCGGCGTGCCGTCGACCTCAGTCACCCGGCGCGTTCGCCGCTCGGCAGCGCGGTGGTCAACTGTGTGGTCTACCGCGACGGCGTGCGGCAGGACGAGGTCCGGTCGGTCGAGGAGGCCGTGCGGCGCGTGCGGAAGTCGGGTGACGGGTTCGTGTGGATCGGTCTCCACGAACCGGAGGAGAAGGAGTTCGCCGGGCTGGCCGAGCTGTTCGGGCTGCACCCGCTCGCGGTGGAGGATGCCGTCCATGCCCACCAGCGCCCGAAACTGGAGCAGTACGACGACGTGCTGTTCGCCGTCTTCAAGACGGTGCGGTACGTGGAGCACGACGAGCTCACCGCCACCAGCGAGGTGGTGGACACCGGGGAGCTGATGGCCTTCACCGGACCCGACTTCGTCATCACCATCCGTCACGGGGGACACGGTTCGCTCGGTCCGCTCCGTGAGGCCCTTGAGTCGGAGCCCGAGCAGCTCGCGAAGGGGCCCTCCGCGGTGCTGCACGCGGTCGCGGACCACGTCGTCGACGACTACCTCGCCGTCACGGAGGCCGTGCAGGACGACCTGGACGCGATCGAGACCGCGGTCTTCTCCGAGCAGGGGCACCGGGGAGACGTCGGCCGGATCTACCAGCTCAAGCGCGAACTCCTCGAACTCAAGCGGGCGGTGACACCACTGGGCCGTCCTCTCCAGCGCCTGGCGGCCGAACCGATGCCGATGGTCGCGGCCGAGATACGCGCGTACTTCCGTGACGTGGCCGACCACCTGGCGCGGGTCACCGAACAGGTCGCCTCGTTCGACACGCTCCTGGACTCGATCCTCCAGGCACACCTCGCGCAGGTGACCGTCGCCCAGAACGAGGACATGCGCAAGATCACCGCCTGGGCCGCGATCATCGCCGTCCCGACGATGGTGTGCGGGGTCTACGGCATGAACTTCGACAACATGCCGGAACTGCGCTGGACCTATGGCTATCCGCTGGTCCTCGGCGTCATGGCCGTCGCCTGCTTCGTCATCCACCGGGGCTTCCGCCGCAACGGCTGGCTCTGACCCGCCGACGCGCCGCACGTCCGCCGACGCGCCGCACGTCCGCGGCGCCCGGCGGGACCCGCCACGCGACAGCTCGTGGACCCGCTCGGTCGGCCGCCGTTCAGCCGGTCGGGCCGCGCCTGCGGAGCTTCGTGAGCGCCTTGGTGGCGTGCCTGCGGGTGCTCCCGCCCTGGGCCATGCGGGTGAGCAGCGCGAGGGCCTCCCCGTGGTGCCCGTCCACATCGGCCAGGAACTCGGCCGCCTCCACGCGCGCGAGGCTGTCCCAGGCGTCCGGGTCACCGGCGATCCTGGCCAGCGCTCGCGCGCCCTCCTCGCGGTGCCGGGACAGCTGGGCGAGCGCACGGGCCGCCAGCATGGGTCCGTAGATCTCGTACTCGGGGTCGTACGAGGTCATGGCCGCAAGCGGCTCGGCCACCCGTTCGTCGTCGAGCCGCGCCAGGCCGAAGGCGGCCCTGGCGCGGGGGCGGGTGTCCAGGGCGGTGTTGTTGGTCATCTGCAGGAGGAACTCGATACCCCGCTCATCGCCCCAGCCGGCCAGGACGGTGGCGATGTCCATGTGCGCGTACACATCCGGATCGCCGGGTCGGGGGGCGCTGCCCAGATGTGAGGCGAGCACGACGATGGCCTCGTCCCGGTACTCGGCCAGCACGCCGAGCGCCTTCCAGGTCTTGAGACGGTCGACGAACGGTCTGCCGTCCCCCATGTGGAGAAGGAGCTTCGCGGCCCGGGACCGGTACTCCCCGACACGCGCCAGCTGCGCGGCCGCCCGTACGCGGTTCGCGAACGTCAGGGCGGTGTCGTCGGCGAGCCCGGCGAGCAGCTCGGCGCCCTCCTCCCGGTGCCCCTCGACCAGGACCAAACACAGCGCGGCCAGGATCCGCTCGCCGGCCAGCTTCTGGTCACGCGCAAAGGCGCCGAACTGCCGGGCCAGCAGGTCAGCGGGAAGGCCGGTCCGCATCTTCAACTGGTCGGTCAGCAGCCGCAGGCCGGCAAGGGGGGCGTGCGCGGCAAGCTCGTCCAGGGCCCGCACGGTGTCGGCCGCGACGCGGTCCCCGGGAGCGAGGAGCCCGTTGAGGAGGAAGCCCAGGTAGGACGGGTCGAGGGCGAGCAACTGCACGGGAGACACGGGAGACACGGGAACGGGGGACGGTGCCGCGTCGTCCGCAGCGGAGATTGGCCGGCGGGGAAACAGCCGTGTGTGCAGCTCGGCGCGGGCCCGTACGTCACGGGTGGCGTGCCGGGCGGCGTGGTACTCGAGCAGCGTCTGGTGGAGGAAGTGGAAGTCTCCCGCCCGCTCGGCCAGGAGTCCGGTGGGCCGCAGGAGATCGCCCAGGAAGGCGTTCCAGAGCGCCGGCCTGACCTTGTCCGGGCGCCGGACGTGCAGGTGGGAAGCGAGGATCGCCACGATCGGGGCGGTGTTCCCGTTCATCCTCTCGTACGCCACGTGGTCGATGAGGTCCGGCAGTTCGTCCCGCACCGCACGCGCGGCCTGCTCGGCCGCCCGCTGGTCGCGGGGGATCTGGTGCCGGTCCGCGAGGACGCGGATCGCCTCGGCGTGAGTGGCCGCGATGCTCTTGTGCGTGTTCTGCTCGTACAGCAGCTCGACGAAGGCCCCGTAGGCACCGGTGCGGCCCTCGGGCAGGGGCCGGTTCGGGTCGGCCGCGTACAGCGGACACAGCATGGAGGCCATCAGCGGGGTGCGGGCCAGCTCCTGCAGGCCCGATGCTCGCAGTCCCGTGGTGAAGACCTGGAGATGCCTGTCGCGGTTCGGCAGGTCGCGGAAACACCGTCGGGCGTACGTACCCAGGTCGGCCGGAGTGAAGGGCTGGAGTTCGAAGCGGCCGACACCCGGCCCCAGCCGGGCGAGCTCGTCGTCGGGCAGCGGACGGGTCGCGACGACGAACCGGTAGACCGTCGGCTCCTGGCTGCCCTCCCGGGCGAGCCGCTCAAGCAGGGCGACGCGGGTGGCGCGGTCGGGAACCTCGTCCAGGCCGTCGACCATGACCAGCCAGGGTGTCCCGGGGGACGGCGGCCGGGTGAAGAAGTCCGCGGTCGGCGCCTCGCGGAGTCCGTACGGGCCGAGTTCCTCGATGACAGCGGCTTCGAGGGCACAGGACAGGAGGGGTTCGGCGGCGAGCGCGGTTGCGCGGATCAGGACCGGGACGGCCGAGCGCGACCGGTCGTGGGCCCGGCCGGCGAGTCGGCGGACGGCCCAGTTCGACAGGTGTTGGCGCAGGAGTACGGACTTGCCGCCGCCCGCGGTGGCCAGGAGGGTCCGTATGCGGTCGGTCCCGGTGAAGACGGCTTCGGCGGGCATCCGCCGGCTGTCCGCGCTCGGTACGTCGGCGGTCATGTCGCCCGGCACCCGCGTGTCGGGTCGCTGGTCCTCGGCCTCCTGGTCCTCGGCTCCCTGCTCCCCGGGTACCTGGTTCTCGACGAGCTGGCGGACGTAGACCTCGGAGAGCGGGAAGGGGCCTGGCCCCTCGGCAAGACCGGGGTAGGGGTGGCGGCCGGCCGTGAGCGCGGCGGCACGCAGGTAGGACGCCAGCAGCGCATCGTGCCCGGGGGCGAGGTCGCCGCGTCCCGGAGCCAGGACGTAGTAGTTGACCTGGTCGGTGTGTCCGACCGCGAGGCCGCCCCCGGAGGCGGTGATCGCGGTCCGGGCGGTGTCGGGCGGGGCTGGGGTGGCGCCGGGCGCGCTCAGTACTGGGGCGGGCCCGGCAACGGAGGGTTTGCCAGGGTGACGTCCCCCATGCGCAGCGCGGCCACTGAACCATGGTCGGCCCGGATCGCGACATCCCCGCCGACGGCGAGCCCGTCACCGGTCGCCGACACCGCAGCGGCAGGGGAGGGCGCATGCGCGTCGAGCAGGGCGCGCAGGGCCTCGGCGGCCGGTCCCCGCTCGTGGTCGGCGAGCCCGGCGAGGGCCGTCTCGAACCGCGCCTGCCACGCGTCCCGTACGGCACGCCGCACGGCCTCCGCCACGGCGTCGTCGGCGCTGGTCAGCGCATGGGCGCTCCGGTCCAGCTCGGTGCCCACGCTCTCCTCGTCCTCACGACCGAAGTCCTCACGACCGAAGTCCTCACGACCGAAGTCCTCACGACCGAACCACCCGACCACCGCCTGCCGGAGCCCCGGCCAGGCACTCGTTCCCGCAGCCCGCACCACCGCCGTACCTCCCACCGCGGCCGGTGCAGTCGACTCCTCCGCCACCATCTGCCGTCCCCTCGCTCGCCCCTCGTCGGACGCCTGACGACCGTAGCGCCCGACCGGCCCCCGCACAGGCCCTTCCGCCATCAGGTGATCGTTCGCCCGCCGAGCGGCTTGCGGTAGCGGACGTACTCGTTCTGCCGCCGGAACCCCACACTCTCGTACAGGCCGTAGGACCGGTACGGATTCGCCGTGCCCGTGAACAGCCGGGCGGTCGTCGCACCCTGCTCGCAAAGGCTCCGCAGCCCCTCAAGGAGCAGGACCCGGCCGATGCCGAGGCGTCGATGGTCCGTCCGGACGCTCAGCTCTTCCACCTCGCCCACGGTGTGGTGGTGACGGCGGAGGGAGCAGAGGGCGACGCCGACCATGTCCTGCCCGTTCCAGGCAGCCCTCCAGCACGCCGGGTCGGCGCTGTCGACGAAGTCCTGGAAGGGCCATCGCTGAGTGAAACCGGTGTCCGCGTACGAATCGACGACCGTCCTCCAAGCCGCACGGTAGTGCTCCGTCCCGATCGGCCCCGTCTGTATCCCGGCCGGCAGCTCGGTGCCGGGCTCGGGCAACTGCTGCAGATCGCCCAGAGCCATCTCGACCAGGCTGAAGACCCGTCGGTAGCCGGCTGCGAGCAGCAGCGCCGTGGCGTCCTGCTCGGAGGCCGCGGCGTTCGCACCGATCACCGCTGTCCGCGCCGTTCCGTGCTGTTCGACGAGCTCGCGGATCCGCTCCTCGGCCCAGCGCAGCATGGCTGAGCCGATGCCCTGGCCGCGATGCCCGGGCAGGAGGTGGCCGCGGTGCAGGTACAGCCACGTGCCGTCCCGCTCCTGCCACCACCGGATCGTCGAGTAGCCGACGACGCTCCCGTCGAGCACCACCAGGATCTGGTCCTCGGACGGTTCCTCCAACTCGGCAGAAGCTTCGGCGATCTCGGCGGCCGTCGGGAGCCCTTCCACCACCGAACGGACGTCGACCCGGTCCCGTTCGACACACCCCACCCGCACCGCGGCCATGGCGCCGTGGTCTTCCTCGCCGCGATACGGCCGGAGCCCGAAGCCGACCGGAAGGTTGCGTCCTGCCGTGCCCTCCCACATGACCGGATCATCTCGAACTTGGAGGGAGGCAGGTAGGCCACCCTGATGTCTCTCCTTGCGATCCTAGGGGCTCTAGGTTAAAACTAGGACCCCTAGGATCGGGGGAGTGGATGGCGCGGGCAGGGCTGACGGCGGAGCGGGTGACGATCGCGGGTGCCGAGCTGGCCGACGAGGTCGGACTCGACCGGGTGACCATGTCGCAGGTGGCGCGGCGACTCGGCGTGAAGGACGCGAGCCTCTACACGCACGTCCGCAGCCTGGAGGATCTCCGCGGACGCATCGCGCTGTTGGCGGCGGACGAGAAGACCCTGCGCATCGCGGAGGCGACCTCCGGGCGGGCGGGCAAGGACGCGCTGGTCGCGTTCGCCGACGCCTGGCGTGAGTACGCCCACGAGCATCCCGGTCGCTACACGGCGACGCAGACCCCGATCCGGATCGACCCCGACCTGGCGGCGAAGGCGGCCGGCCCGCGGCGCGCGGTCGAGCTGACGTACGGCATGCTCCGCGGCTATGGACTGGCGGAGCCCGATCTGACCGACGCGGTCCGGTTGCTGCGCAGCACGTTCCACGGGTTCGTGGCCTTGGAGACCGCGGGCGGCTTCGCGCACGAGCGCACGCCGCAGCAGTCCTGGGTCCGTGCTCTCGACGCGCTCCACACCCTCCTGGAGCACTGGCCCCCCTCCCGAGAAGGAGACTCCGCATGACCGACCCGACCACCGGCACCCTGCGCGTGAACGGTGCGAACCTGCACTACGAAGTGCGCGGCCGGGGCCCGCTCCTGCTGCTGATCCCCGGAGGGACCGGCGGCGCGGCCTCCTTCGACGGCATCGCCGACGACCTGGCCGCCGAGTACACCGTCGCGACCTACGACCCGCGCGGCATGTCGAGAAGCACGCTGGACGACCCCGAAGCCGAGCAGCGCGTGGCCGAACACGCCGACGACGCCTTGCGCATACTGGACCTGCTGTCGCCCGACGCGCCCGCCCGAGTGTTCGGGTCCAGCTCGGGCGCGATCGTCGCCCTGCACCTGCTCACCGCCCATCCCCGACGCGTCGAACGCCTCGTGGCGCACGAGCCTCCGGTCGTGGAGGTCCTGCCGGACGCCCCCGAACACCGCGCGCTCATCGCACGCGTACAGGCGACGTTCCACCGAGAGGGGCTCATGCCGGCGATGGCCGTGTTCGCCGCGGGTCTCAAGAAGGACGGCGACACCTCCCAGCCGAAGGCCGAGATCACGCTGCCGCCGCAGGCAGCGGCGCGGATCGAGCGGACGATGGCCGACCTGCCCTATTTCCTCGGGCGCATCGTGCCGGCCTTCATGTCCTATGCCCCCGACGTCCACCGGCTGGAGGCACTGTCGGACCGGCTCGTGCTCGCCTGCGGCCAGGACTCGCGCGGCGAGCTGCCCTACCGGCCGGCCGCCTTCCTGGCCGAGCGCCTCGGAACGGAACTCCAGCACTTCCCCGGCGGGCACACCGGCCTGACCACGCACCCCGCCGAGTTCGGCGAACGCCTCCGGAAGGCATTCCGGGCCTGACCCTGGAGCAGACCCATGGGGTGATGCGGCTGCTCGTCGGCACCGGCGTCACGTTCGTCCAAGGCGCGCGTCCAGCGCCCGCGACGAATCGTTCTGGAGAATCGCGTGTCCCGCACCACACCCCGCGTCCCTACGACGTCGAGGCGTTGTTCCCCGCCCTCGCCGGCCACCGGCGTACGGCGACGAGACTGCACCCCCGCCCCGGCGAGCCGGAGGCGCACGACAGCTCCGTCGCCGGGCCGATGCTCTGGCCGGCCGACGAACCCTGGCCGGTGTGCACCGCCGTCCACGCCAAGGCGACCGGGCACCCTGTGGGCACGCGACATCCCCGACCTCTCCGGACCCGAGGGCCATGACCTCCTCCAGGTCTTCTGGTGCCCCTTCGAAGTGCACGGCACCGGCCAGACCGTCGACGTCGTCCTGAAGTGGCGCCGCAGCGAAGACATCGGAGCCGTCCTCCAGGAGCAGCCCGAACCGCTGGTGGTCGGCTCACCCGAGTGCGTGCCCCAGCCCTGCGAACTCCACCCCGAGCAGATCACCGAGCACGCATACCTCGGCCTGCTCCCCGAGGACCTCCAGGAGGCCATCGCGACGTGGGAGGAAGAGCTCCTCGACGAGGAGGAGGAAGAGGCGGAGGCGGACTTCCCCACCGAGTACTCCAGCGATCTGTCCCTCGCACCCGGCTGGAAGGCCGGCGGATTCGCCACCTGGCACCTCAGCGACCCCCACCCTGTCGACTGCACCGTCTGCGGCACCCCCATGCCACCGCTCCTGACCGCGTACTACGTCGAATGGGACCCCGCCTCGGAGAGCTGGGCCCCACGGGAAGACCTTCGCCCCGACCTGTTCCGGCACGTGATCACCCCCACCGGGGTGTACCTGGGGCGCGGGTATCTGCGCATCCACACCTGCCCTGCAGACCCCTGCCACTCCCACCGACTCAGCGCCCCGGGGCGCCCGTTGTGATCGAGTACGAATGCGGCACGGATCCGAGCGTGATCAACCGGGGGCCTTCGAGCCCGCTGGTAGGCCCTGGTACGTGGCCGCGGGCTGGGCACTGGACCTGTTCCGCGGCAGTCAGACGCGCGCTCATGGGGACATCGAGATCGCGATTCCGGCCGCGAGCTTTCCCGAGCTTCGCCACCGCTTCCCCGGATACGTCTTCGACGCGGCAGGCAGTGGCCGGATCTGGGAGGACGCCACACCGGAGGCGCTGGCCGCCGTGCAGTGACGCGCGAGTTCTTGTGAGGTGTCTTGACAGCCCCGTGCGGCGCTCCGAGACTCGTCTCCGACGCACTCGTGTTTACGTGAACATGAAGGGGTGGCATCTCAACGACGCATGGATGTCACCTCGGTTCGGCCGATCCGCAGCCGCCGGTGAGTTCCGTCGCCCGCGTGGCCCGAGTGTGCACTCTTCCGCAGCACCCCTGGCGGATGCCGTCCCGCTCACCCCCCGCCGAAAGAGCCCCTCATGCCCCCTCATGACTCCTTCAATCGCAGAGGCTTCCTCACGGCAGCCGCACTGACCGCGGGTGCGGTCGTCCTCCCCGGAGGCGTCCTGTCCACGCGAGCCTCCGCAGCCGTCCCGCCCCAGGTCACCCTCCCCGAGCGGGGCATCTACGACACCGCGCCCGCGGCGGCGTGGACCGACGGATTCGTGACCGGCAACGGCGAGTACGGCGCGGTGCTGCACGGCACGCCGAAGCTGGAGAAGATCGTCCTCAACCACCACCGCTTCGTCCTCCCGAACGGCACACGTGACGTGGCGCCGCCCGCGCTCGCCGGCCGCCTTGACGCGGTACGGGATCAGGCCCTGGCCGGCGACTACTGGGGTGCCGCCGCCACCTTCTCCTCAGGGTGGTCCCTGCGCTGGACACAGTCCTTCCACCCCGGGTACGAGCTGCACCTGAGCACCCCGGGCGCGACCACGTCCGACAACTACGCCCGGATCACGGACTTCCGTACCGGCGAGGTCACGCACACCTGGACCGACAGTGCCGGTACCTGGAAGCGCCGCGCCTTCGTGTCGCGCACCGACAAGGTCGTCGTCCACGAGCTGCTCCCCGCCGGCGGCCGTACGGTCGACACCACGGTCAAGGTGAACCCCGCGCTCGAAGGGGTCCCGGCGAACGTCGCCTTCACCACGATCGCCACGGTCGTCGGCCGGGACGGGTACCTCAACCTGCGCGGCACGTATCCGGCGGGAGAAGGCGCGTACGGCTACGAGGGCGTCACCCGGGTCGTGGTCAGCGGCACCAGGGCGTCGGTGTCGGTCAGCGGAGACACGCTGGTCGTCGCCCGAGCGGCCAAGGTGGTGCTCCTCACCAAGCTGGCCCGGTACGAGAACGCCGGCGAGT
Organism: Streptomyces sp. R44; assembly: GCF_041053105.1. Taxonomy (NCBI): domain Bacteria; kingdom Bacillati; phylum Actinomycetota; class Actinomycetes; order Kitasatosporales; family Streptomycetaceae; genus Streptomyces; species Streptomyces sp. R44. The sequence goes on from NZ_CP163444.1 coordinate 7,471,904, forward strand.
GGAACGCCAAGCCGCTGCACGCCGCCCTGGCCACGCTGTCCGCCGACTACGCGACCCTGCTCGACCGGCACGCTCCCGTGCACAAGGCCATGTTCGACGGGTCCAGCCTGGACCTCGGCGTCTCCTCCGCCGACCGACGGCTGTCCACGACAGAACTGACCTCGCGGCAGAACGCCGACCGGTCGACCGTCGACCTGGCGCTGCTGGAGCGGATGTACGACTCCGGAAGGTACCTCTTCGTCAGCTCCAGCGGGGTGTTGCCCCCGCGGCTGACCGGTATCTGGTCCGGCAGCTGGAACGGCGCCTGGGCCGACGACTTCACCACCGACGCCAACGTCAACTTCCAGGTCGCCGGCGGCAACATCCTGAGCCACGGCGACGCCATGCAGGGGTACTTCGACCTGGTCCTGGGGCAGCTCGACGACTGGCGCAGGAACGCCGCCAACCTCTACGGCACACGGGGGTTCCTCGCGCCGTCCCGCACCGACGGCGAACACGGCCACATGCTCCACTTCAACGACACCGACTTCCCCGGCCAGTGCTGGACCGGCGGCGCGGACTGGCTGCTGTACCCGCTGCTCGAGTACTACGAGGTGACCGGCGACACCGCGTTCCTGCGGGACAAGCTGGGCCCGGCTCTGATGGAACTCGCCCTGTTCTACGAGGACTTCCTCACCAGGACCGACTCGCGCGGCAAGGCGGTCTTCGTGCCGTCCCTCTCGATGGAGAACTCCCCGTCCAACACGGGCCAGATGCTCTCCGTCAACGCCACCGGCGACATCATGGCCGGCCGCCACGCGCTCCGGGCCGCCATCGACGCGGCCGACGCACTCGGTGTGGAGCAGGGCGCCGGGCAGTGCGTCGCGCGCTGGACCGCTCTCCTCGACAAGCTGCCCGAGTACACGGTCAACGGCGACGGCGCCCTGGCCGAGTGGTCCTGGCCCGGACTGAACGACCGCTACAACCACCGCCACACCCAGCACCTGTACGGCGCCTGGCCCCTCCACGAGATCAACCCCGAGGACACTCCCGACCTGGTGAGCTCGGCGCGCAAGGCGCTCAGAGTGCGCGGCGACGAGAACTACTCGGCCCACGGCAGCCTCCATCGAGCACTCGCCTGGAGCCGGTTGAAGGACGGGGCGGGCGTCTACGACAACATCAGGAAGATCCTCGGCCGCAACATGGTCTGGCGCTCCCTTGCGACCTCGCACAATCCCGACCTGCACATCTACAACACCGACGCGGCCAACGCACTGCCGGCGGTCATCGCCGAGGCCCTGGTCCACACCCGGCCGGGCTTCCTGGAGATCCTGCCGGCGCTGCCCGAAGAGCTCGCCCGGGGCGCGATCCGCGGCGTACGAGGCCGCAACCGCGTCCTCGTCGAGAGCCTCACCTGGGACACCGCGGCCCGCACCGCCACCGTCACACTCGTGTCGGACATCACCCAGCAGGTCACCTTCGTCTGCCGACGCGGCATCACCTCGCTGTCCACCACCGCGACCGTGGCCTCCTCCCCGCTCGGGGACCACGCCAGAAAGCTGTCCCTGACCGCGGGCACCCGTACGGTGGTCACCGTCGGCATGCTCACCGGGACCTTCCGCGTCGTGAACCGGGCCAGCGGCAAGGTGCTCGACGTGTCCGGCCGGTCGACCGCCGACGGAGCCGCGGTCATCCAGTGGCCCTGGTCGGGCGACACCAACCAGCAGTGGAGGCTGCTGCCGGACCACGACGGTTCCTTCCGCCTGTCCAACGTCAACAGCGGCAAGGTCCTCGACAACCCCGGTGCGTCCACGACCCACGGCCAGGCCCTGGACCAGTGGACCGACACCGACAGCCCCAACCAGTGGTGGAAGCTCACGCCCACCGGGACCAGCGGCATCTACCACCTGGTCAACGGATCCAGCGGGCTGCGCGCGGACGTGGAGAACGGCTCCACCGGCGACGGCGCGAGGATCGTCCAGATGCCTTCCGACGGCTCGGTCCACCAGGAGTGGGCGATCGTCGGCGTCTGACGGCCCGCGCCCCACGCCACACTTCGCCCGGTCCTTCGAGGAGAACCATGCAACGCTGGTACAGGACGCCGATCGCGAGGGCGGTCACCGGTGTCGTCGCACTCGCCACCGCCGCGGTCGGCCTGGCTGCGGCGCCCGCCGCGGCCGCAGGGACGACCTACTACGTCTCGCCGACCGGCCGCGACTCCAATCCGGGGTCGTCGTCGAGCCCGTTCAAGACCATCCAGAGGTGCGCCGACGTCGCCGTCGGCGGTGACACCTGCCTGATCCGCGGCGGCACCTATCGGGAGACGGTCACCCCGCCGAGGTCGGGTACGTCCACGGCGCCCATCACCTTCGCGTCGGCGCCGGGAGCGACGGTAACCGTCGACGGCACCGACACCGTGACCGGGTGGGCCCTCGCGAGCGGCAAGATCTACAAGGCGCGGGTGACCCTGGCGGGCACCGCCACGGCCCCCTACAGCTCCACGCAGTACCCCGCCAACGGCGACCTGTGGGCCAACCAGGTGTTCACCTCCGGCTCCCTCGTGCCGGAGGCCGCCTATCCGCCGGCCTCCAGCGACCCGTGGAACCAGTCGTTCATCACCGGCGGCTGGTCCTCCACCCGCTCGGGTTCGGACGCCACCTGCGCCACCCCGCCGTGCACATCGGTCCTCACCGGCACCCTGACCTACGACGGCTTCCCCGCACTCGGCGATATGACCGGTGCCACCGTCTACATGGCGGGCTCCTGGGTCGCCAACTCGGCCACCGTCACGAGCGGCAACCTCAACGGCACCACCAAGGTCCTCAACCTCGGCTTCCCGGGCAGTGACGGTCACGTCACACCGGGCGGACACTCCACGAAGTTCCGTCTGGTCGGCAAGAAGTCACTGCTGACCGGCCCGAACGCCTGGTACTACGACGCCGGCGCCCGCGAGTTGTACCTGTGGGCCCCCGACGGCGGAGCGCCCACCGGAATCACCGCCAAGAAGCGGAACTACGGTTTCAACCTCAACGGCCGCAGCTACATCACCGTGCGCGGGATAGGCCTGTTCGCCACCTCGCTCACCACCGACGACAACAGCACCCACAACGTCCTCGACGGCATCAGGGCCCAGCACCTGTCGACCTGGCAGACCTCGCAGTACGACACGAACCTGCCGTACGCCGGCGTCTACGACGCCAACCACCACTTCGACAGCGGAATCCTGCTCCACGGGGCCGACAACACCCTGCGCAACAGCACCGTGCGCCACTCGATGGGTAACGGCGTCTCCGTCAAGGGAACCGGCCACGTCATCGACGGCAACCTCATCGCCGACGTGGCCTACGGCGGCACCTACACCGCGGCGGTGGCACTGGAGGTGGGAGCCATGGACGTGCAGATCACCCACAACACGATGCGCTCCACCGGCCGGGATGTCGTCAACATGAACACCAACGCGTACCCCAACGCCGGATACAAGAACCTGCGCATCGCCTACAACGACATGTACGACTACGCCAAGATCAACTTTGACCTGGGTGCCGTCTACACCTGCTGCAACACCGCGTACACGGCCACGCGCATGGACCACAACTGGATCCACGACGCGGCCCAGATCGCCAACGGCTTCCACTTCGACAACGGCAGCTACGACGTGAACGTCGACCACAACGTCATCTGGAACATGCTGGGCGGCACCGGCATCTCCCACGGCGGATTCACCCAGTCCGGCGAGCAACTGCCCTACCTGACCGGGAGCATCGTCAACAACACCATCGTGACCGGGTCCGGCTCGACCATCTTCACCTACTACGCCGACCCGCGGCACGTGTCCAACACCGTCGTGCGCAACAACATCCTCGACGGCGCCCACCCGGACGGGCAGACGTACGACTACACCCCGGGCGGCACCCCCGACGAGAGCAACAACCTGGTCACCACCCGCAGCCTCAACAACGCTGCGCCCGATCCGCGGTACACCGCCGCCGGCAGCGGCGACTACGGCATCGAACCGGCATCGCCGGCCGTCGACGCCGGCACCCCCGTCCCGGGTCTGACGGACGGATACTCCGGCACCGCCCCCGACCTCGGCGCGTACGAGACCGGCCAGCCGCGCTGGGTCGCCGGCTGCTCCTTCAGCGGCTGCGCGGACACCACCCCCCGCTCCTTCGCCACGCTGAGCTCCCGGAGCAGCGGCAAGTGCCTGGACGTCCCCGGCGGCTCGATCACGGACGGAGCCGCGGCCGTCCAATGGACCTGCGGCAGCCAGCTCAACCAGCAGTTCACCGCGTCCGACCAGGGCAACGGCTACGTCCGACTGATCAACCGCAACAGCGGCAAGTGCCTGGACGTCGCGAACGGCTCGACCGCCGACGGAGCCGCGGTCGTCCAGTGGACCTGCGGCAACCAGCCCAACCAGCAGTGGACCCTGACCGACACCGGGGACGGCTACCTGCGGGTGGTCTCGCGCAGCAGCGGCAAGTGCCTGGACGTCGCGGACGGCTCGACCGCCGACGGAGCCGCGGTCGTCCAGTGGACCTGCGGCAGCCAGCCCAACCAGCAGTGGAGCCGGCGCGCCGCGGTCTGACCTCCACCGGTGAAGGTGAGGGGCGGGCGCGAACCCAGTGGGGCACGACGAGCCCGGTTCGTCTCGAACCAGGGGCTCGCGCTGACCCCGTCCCACCGAACCCCGTGGCCCTTGTCTCGCCGCCTGGGAACGCATCAGCCCTGATCCGCAGACGACTTCGCCCCGTCGATCACGCGATCGACGGGGCGAAGTCGTTCGGCCCGGGAAGCAGGCCGGTGGATCAGGGCTCAGCCGGAGTACACGCGCTTCACCACAGCCTGGTGGCCGGCGTCTGCGAGTCCGTAGAAATGTTGCAGATTCTGGAGCCGGCGGCGCAGGTCGTCCTCGATCTCCGCCGCAGCGTCACCGACTGCGCCCAGCTTCTTCCGGTGAAGGTCGAACATGGCATCGAACTCGATGCTCGCCAGGTACTCGTGAGCGATGTGGACGCCGTCGGCATCCAGCCAGACCATCATGTCGACAGGAGTGGCAAAGCTCCCCACGTGGACGCCGCCGAGAACCGGAAGAGCTGCGGGGCCGGCCGCCGGGAACTCCTCGCCCGTGAGCAGGAGGTTCACCGTGCGCCATTCTTCTCCGAGGCTGCACAGGATCCCGGACCGAATTTCGCTTGCGAAGACCTCATTGTTCCGGGTCGCAGAGAAAGCCTCTTCCAGGAGGGGAACTCCGCGCTGCAGTTCATCGGCCGGAACCCGGCGCATTCGCATCGAATTTCCCATCAATACTCCATTACGCGATCGTTGTTCTCCGGCTCGAATGCTATCGACGACAGTTTATACCAACCCAGCCCTCACGGAACGGCAGGGGCCGCATCGCGAAATCTCATGACATTCTGCGATGCGGCCCCTGCGTGTCTCTTACCGGTCAAACCAGACGTGCGAATATCGACGGGTCCGACCTATGCGTGGTTCATGCTGCCAGCGCGAACGCCTCCCGTATCATCGCGCCCGACGCCGCGAAGCTGACCGGGTCGTCCAGGATGCCGACACCTCCGGTCCCCACGTCCTCGACGACCGTTCCGATGGCGAGGCCGACCCCTGCGAGTCCCAGTCCCACTCCCGTGGCGATGTCGAGGAAGGAATGGCCTTCGCCCTTGCTCTGGGCGGCCTGACGCTCCGGTTCCTGAGTCCGGTACGCGATCACCCCCGGCGATATGGTCGAAGGCCAGATCTTGACCATCTCGTTCGGCTTCGCGTAGTTGGGAACGACGCCTGGCGGGAAAGCGAAACCGGCTTGCACCACACGGTTGTCGCCGGCGGCCTTGAGCTGCTCCTGGAGATACTTCACCTTGTTTTCGACGTCCTTCTTGCCACGGCGCTCGGCGTCGCCGTCCGCATGCTTGGCATCCCAGACGTAGACCGCGTCGTCGGTCCAGTAGAGGAGGTCCGCATAGCCGTCCTCAAGGCCCGGGTTGTCGGACGATCCGCCCTTGATCTTGGTCTTGCCGTCCCTGAAGGTGTTGCCGGCAGAAGCAGACAGGTCCATGCTCACCTCGCCTCCTCCCATCGGCTGGAATGCCGTCAGGTACGTCGCGACGAACAGGATCGCCGAGTCATGTGCCGAGTTGTACTGATCGAAGTGGCACGAACCGCAGAGATCGTTCGGAGCGTAGAGGAAGCTGCCGCTCCTCCCACAACCGCCGCAGTCGTCGTCGATGCGGTGGCCGTCGAGTTCGACATTGGTCGTGGGGTTTCCGCCCGTGAACGCGTACCGGTTCCCGGTGAACGGGTCCGCGCCGAGGCTCATGTCCGCGAGCGCCCCGTTGTACATGTCCCGGGTGGTGAAGCGGTTCAGGCCCGGGCTGTAGTCCCGGAAGCCCATGTCGTACGTACCGGACTGGGCGTCCCAGCGCTTGCCGTTGTACCGGTACGGGTTGTACGCCTCCTTGGTCGGATCGGCCGCGTCCGGCTTGTCGATACCGGTGAACTCGGACTTGTCGTCCTTGCCGTAGGCGGTGTAGCCGTACGTCGACTTCGTGTTGCCGTTCTTGTCGGTGAGGGTCTCGACGTCGGTGTGGCTGTTGTAGCCGTAGTAGCCGTCCTCGACCGTGCCGTCCGTGTTGTGCTTCACCTGGGACAGGCGCTCGCCCCACGGGCTGTACTGGTACGACTTGGACAGCGCGCCGGCGACCTTCTCGTCCAGGACCTCCTTGGACAGGCCCAGGTACTCGAAGTCCGTCGTCTTGCCGTCCGCCGTCTTCGACGCGGTGCGGTCGAGCGGGTCGAAGACGTACGTCGTGGACTTCATCGCGCCGCCGGCGTCCATTTTCTGGGACTCGACGACGTGGTCGAAGCCGTCGTACACGCTTCGCTCGATGACCTGACCGCCCGCGGTGACGGACTCCTGACGGCCGAACGGGTCGTAGTTGTAGCTCGCCGAGCCGCCCGAGGTCGTCGCCGTCAGCAGCCGGTTGCGGTCGTAGTTGAACGAGGTGGTGGTGTTGCCGACCGTCTGGCTGATGACGTTGGCGTTGGCGTCGTGGACGTAGGTCTCGGTGCCCGCGCCGTTGCCGGTCTTGACCGACTTGGTGAGCCGGTTGGCCGGGTCGTAGGTGTAGTCGGTGGTGGAGTCGAGGTACGCCGCGTTGTTGTCGGCGTTCATCTTCTTCGCCACGTCCTGCGCCTTGCTGCCGTTGGCGTCATAGGCGTAGGTGTGCGACGACACCAGGGTGCCGTTGGGCTTCTTCTCGGACTGGGTCTTGAGCGCCGCGTTGAGGTAGTAGCTGTAGTCGACCGTGTTGCCGTTGGCCTTGGTCTCCTGCAGCCGCTGGCCGCGGTCGGTGTAGGTGTACGAGGTCACCTTCGGCGACGCGTCGGTGGCGGACTTGCCCACCGAGACCGTCCGGACCAGTCCCCGCAGGTCGTACGTGTACTTGGAGAACTGGTCGGGGTGCGTGACCGTGTCCGGCTGGCCGTTGGCGTCGTAGGCGTAGGAGGTGGACTTCTTCTCCTGCCCGGCGAGCGCCTCGGTGACCTTCTGGACCTGGTTGAGGCCGGTGTAGGCGATCGTGTAGGCATCGACCCTGGCACCGGAGGAGGTGTCGTCGATCGATGTCAGGTTGCCGTTGACGTCGTAGCCGTAGGCGAAGGTGTGCTTCTCGGTGTCGGTGTCGCCCGAGTTGTTGCGGACGAGCTTGACGCCGTCGGCGACGACCGCGCCCGCACTGTTCTGGAACAGCTGCAGCTTGGCCGTGTTGCCCTGCTTGAAGGAGAACGATCCGAGGCTGACCCAGGTACCGGTGCCGGCGTTCTGGTCCTTGGTGACGTCAGTGGTGCCGGTGGAGTGCGTGACCGTGTACTTCGCGGCCGTGGCGACTCCGCTGACCTGCGGGTACTTGACGTAGGCGGTGTAGGTGCCGTCCTTGGGGATGTTCAGGGTCCAGGTGAACGCATCGGTTCCGGCGCCGGCGGCGTGGACCTGGTGGTCGTAGCCCTGCTGACCGGAGATGCCGCCCTTGGTCCAGGTCCCGGTGGAAGAGGTGTTCTGAGTGTCGGAGTTGTCGACCAGCGTCACCGCGCTGCCGACCGGCACACCGTCGTCCGACTTGGACTTCAGCTTGCCGTCCGGGAAGTACGACCAGCTCATGGTGCGGTTCGAGGAACCGCCGGCCGAGGAGATCGTGCGGGTGGTCTGCTTGCCGATCTCGTTGTAGTCGTAGGAGGTGACGATGTCCCACGGGTCGGTGGTGGACTTGGCCAAGCCGTTGTCGAAGTAGCCGTAGGTGGTGTCGTTGCGGACCGTCTGGCCCTCCGACGGCGGCGCCGACGTCTTGGAGACCCGGCCCACGTCGTCGTACGAGGTCTGGGTGTAGACGTTCGGGTTGTTGTAGCGGGCGTCCGCCGGGTCGTACGGCTGGAACTTCTTGACCGGACGGTTCAGCGCGTCGTACTCGGTACGGGCGGTGAAGTCGTCCGCCGTGGCCGTGTCCACACCGCGCGGGCTGATCACCTTGGTGGTGTTGCCGACCTGGTCGTACTCGTACTTGGTGGTACGGAACGTCGTCCCGGAGTAGGGGGACTTGACCTGGGTCTGCTTGCCCCGCTCGTCGTAGGTGACCTCGGTGGTGTTGTTCTCGGCGTCCGTGGCGGAGACGACCAGCGAGTCCTTGTCGTAGGACTTCTTGGTGGTCTTGCCCGCGGCATCGGTGACCTGGGTGGCCCGGTGGTTCAGGTCGTAGGCGGTCTTGGTGGAGTAGTCGGTGGTGTCGGCGGTCGCGTTCTTCTTGGGGTCGATGACCGTGACCGGGTTGCCGACGTTGTCGTACTCGTAGGAGACCTTGTCACCGGCGGCGTTGACCGCCGAAGTGAGCTGGTAGATCTCGTCGTAGGTGTTGGTGGTGGTGTAGTCGTTCGGGTCCGCGGTGGTCGCGGTGCCCTTCGCCTCGGTCGTCGACTTGACGTTGCCGACCTTGTCGTAGGTGAAGGTGGACGTGCGCTCCGGTCCCGTAGTGGTGTCCTTCGGAGCGGTCGCCGAGGTGATCTGGTCGGTGGCGTCGTACACCGCCGTGGACACGGCGCCGTTGGCAGCGGTGACGGTGGTGACGTTGTTGTTGGCGTCGTAGACCGGGGCGGGTGCGGTGATCAGGACGCCTGCGGCCTGGTCCTTCGGCACCGTCTGGACCAGCGGACGGCCGAACGTGTCGTACGTCTGCGTGGTCTTCTTGCCCAGCGCGTCGGTGACCTGGGTGACCTGGCCGCGCTCGTCGTAGACGAACGTCGTCGCCTTGCCCAGGGCGTCGGTGATGGTGGCGGGGTAGCCGGTCGGACCGAAGTCGCTGTTGGTGGTCGGGTTGCCGTTGGCGTCGGTGGCCTTGGTCAGCTGGCCGTAGGAGTCGTACTCGTACGACGTCGTGTAGTCGCCGGCCGTGGTGGTGGCGACGCCCTTGGGGTCGGTGACCGTCTTCAGGTTGCCGAAGGCGTCATAGCCGAACTGCCAGGTACGGCCCTCCGGTGACGTCTTGCGGTACAGGTCGGCGGAGTAGCCGTCCAGACGGGTCTGGTACTCGTACTTCTGCGCGTTGGCCGGGTAGACGCCTGGTGCGCAGTCGCTGGACGGCGGAACGCCCGCCTTGTTGTTCTCCGCGTCCCGCTGCCAGAGCGGGTAGCCGGTCCTGGCGTCGTAGCAGTACGCGGTCTTGGCGCCGTTGGCCTCTTCGAGGTACGTGACGTTGTTGTCCGCGTCCCAGCTCATCTTGCTGGTCTGGGACTTGGCGTTGGTCGTCTGCAGCGGGCGGCCGAAGTCGTCGGTCACGTACTCCGTGGCGTGGTTCTCGGCGTCCGTCACGGTGGCGTCGACGAACTTGGTGTTCGCCGTGTCGGCCTTGTACGCGAAGCCGGTGCCACCGCCGAGACGGTCGGTGATCGTCTTGGTCCACCAGTGGTACTTCGGGTCGTCGCCCGTCTGTGGGGCGAAGTACGCCATGTCGGTGGCATTGCCGCGCGGGTCGGTCGCCTTGACCAGCTTGACGTTCTTGTTCCCCTGCGTGGCGTCGTAGGTGAACTTGAACACCTTCGGCTGCGAGGAGCCCAGGCCGTCGGTGAACTGGCCGAGCAGACCCTTGTCGGTGTAGTAGAAGGCGATCTTGCGGCCCGAGATGTCCGTCATGGACTTCACGTGGTCGTAGATCTTGGAGTTGGTCAGGTTCGAGCCGGTGACCTTGGCGCCCGAGTCATTGATGTACTCGTAGGACGCGTCACCCTTCTTGAAGTACTCGACCGTGAGCGACTGACGGCCCGTCGGGTCGGTGATGTACTTGAGGAACTTGGTCGGCTTGTTGTTCGACTTCCGTTCCTCGTAGGTGTACGTCTGGGTGTTGCCGTTCTTCTCGATGGCCGACGTCATGTAGCCGTCGCAGCCGAACACGAACCGCGTGCCGTCGGGACGGGTCATCGTCCAGGCGTCCGGGACCGGGTCCTTCAGCGGGGTGCAGTCCAGACCGGGCTTGGCGGCCAGCTTGTAGTGCACACCGGCCGGGGCCTTCCAGGAGCTGGTGGCCGAGTCCCAGCGGAAGACGTGCGTGGTGCCGTCACCGTCCGGGAGACGGATCTCGGTCGGGTTCGGCTTGGGGTGGAACTCCAGCGGCGCACCCAGCCGGACCGGACCGGCTGCCTGCATCGACCAGCCGTAGCCGGAGACGGTGTCGGAGGTGTCCAGGCTGTTGTAGGCAAACCGAGTGAACGTGGTCAGGCCACGGCCCGGGTTGGTGAACGCGTTGTACGACCAGACGCTGTTGCCCGACGCCAGGTTGTTCATGACCGTGGAGCCGGCACCGGTGTTCTTGCCCGTGTAGGAGTAGAACTTCTCCATACCGAGCTGGTTGGAGGTGGGGTCCTCGACCGCGACGTTCTGGGTGAGGCCGGGGATGCCGGAGGTGCCGGAGGTCCAGGTGCCGGTCGTCTTGTTGTAGACGTCCCAGGTCAGGACGTAGTCCGTGCGCTTGTTGCCGTTGTCCGAGTTGATCGGCGTCTTGATCTGCGCCTGCAGGCTGACCGAGCCGCCCGGGGCGACGTTCGACGGAAGCGCCGTCTGGACCTGGTTGCCGCCGGTGGTGACGTCGCTGCCGTCGGGCAGGGCCCACTTGTAGGTCAGGACGTTGTCCGCCGAGGTCCAGGTGGACGCGGTGGTGTTGGTGAGGTTGAAGTCGACCGTGTAGTCGCTGTTCGGCGTCATACGGGCCGGGGTCTGCGGCGCGTAGTACGTCGAGTCCGTGGTGGAGTCGATGTACGTGACCACGATCCGGGGCGCGAGCCGCGGCTCGGTGCCCTCGGACGACAGGAACAGGGTGCGCTCCTGGGAGGCGGCCTCGTCGGCCATCTTCAGGACGACGCCCTTCTGGGAGGCCGGGGTGGTCACCCAGGACTGGGCGAGGGAGGTGACGTTCCAGTCGTGACGGGCGGGGTCGTTGGTCATGGCCCCGGTGTCGGCGGTGACGGCGCCGAAGTCGCCGCCCGCGGTCGTCCAGTTCGTCGCCGCGTCGGCCTTGGCCCAGGTGGCGGTGGCCTCGTCGAAGTCACGCGTCAGCGGGCGCAGCTCGTAGAGGGCGCCGGTGGTGTCCTGGGCGGTCTGGGTGGACCACAGGCGCACGTTGGCGTCCAGGACCCGGGCGGTGGTGGGGATGCCCAGGGCCGGGAACTTCAGCAGTGCGCGGGTGTCGCCGTAGGTGGCGGAGTTGTTGCCGACGGACAGCCAGTTCTTCGGGCCGGAGTCGTCGATGGTGTCGTGCGCGAGGGTGGACTGCGTCGAGGACAGGGTGGTGTCCTGCGAAGCGGCGTACACCTTCGTCGTGCGGCCGGCCTTCGGCAGACGCACCAGCTGGGTGGGCGCGGCGACGACCTGTCCGTCCTTCGTCTTGACCGCGACCATGTAGTAGTAGGCGCGGCCGTAGGGGTCGGGGTCGTCGGCCTTCGTCGGCGTCGCGGAGGTGTCGGTGTACGACGTGGTTCCGGGCGTGACGGGTGCCACGAGGGTGGCGGCCGAGGGGGTGAAGGTCTGGCTGACCGAGCGGTGGACCTGGTACTCGACGATGTCGTCGCCGGTTGCGACGGGGTCCTTGTCCTGGTACGCGGACCAGTTCAGCTCGGCACCGGTGTCGTGGATGGTGGTCGGGGCGGCAAGGTCGACGCCCTGACGGCCGAAGGTGAGGACGAGACGGGGGTAGTTGGCGGTCTCGCCGCCGTACCCGAACTCCGAGCCCTCGTAGCGCGGACCGCCCTTGGGGCCGTTCGCGGACTCGTCACCGGCCTTGATCACGAAACCGTTGTTGACGTTCGTACCGTCGATCCACGACTGGACAGTCTTGGTGACGGGGAAGGTGTGCCAGGTGTTCAGCTCACCGGGCTGCTTGGTGACCACACCACCCTTCGTGAACCGCACCGCATCGGCAATGACGGACGTGGTGGTCGATGCCGGACCGTCACCGAGAACGATCTTGCCGAGGGTGCCCGCCTTGAACGGGTGCGAGCCGAGGGTCTTCCAGACGCCGGCGGTGCCGGCCTGCTGGTTGACGGTGTAGGCCTTCGTGCCGCCGTCATAGGTGACGGTGAACGGCGCATTGGTGGCACGGTCCGAGGCCGGGACGTTGTGCGTCTCGACCTGATAGGTGCCGTCCTCGGGAAGACTCGGCTGCCAGGTGTACGTGTCACCCGCGACCGAATCCTTGTTGTACATGTACGTCTGATTCACCGCGTACTGCGTGTACGCCGTGTTCCCCGACGCCGGCCACGAACCCACCGCCGCCGTACGACCAGCCTCACCGTTGTCCACGACCACGGCCGTCCCGGACAACTCACCGGTGATCGCGTTCGCGTTGCTCCACGTCGCACCCGACTCGGTCCACGCCTGCGTCGCCCGGTGCGCCTCCAGCTGCACCTCGGTGTCACCCGTGGTGTGCGTCTGGTCGAAGTACATCCGCAGATCGGCCGAGTCCAGCTTGGTGCCGGCCGGGATGCTGCTGACCGGGAAACGGATCAGCGCACGCGAAGAACCCGTGGAGGTGTTACCGACCGACAGACGCCAGTTGTCGTCATAGTTCGTCGTCGCACCGTCCGACGAGATCATCACATCCTGCGCCGTCGACGGCGTCGGAGCGATCGAGATCGTCGGGTCGATGGTCACCGGGTACTGCCGCTCGGGCGCGGCCAGCCACGATGCGTCGGGAGTGACCGTGAGGTCCCAGCCCTTGCCGGCCCGCGTCAGCTTCTGCGTCACGTTCCCGCTGTACGCGGAGCCGTACGCGGCCTTCGCGTCCTTCTTCGCGTCCGTCATGAACGCGGCCGGGATGACGAGAACCGGGTCCGCGCCCTCACCGAAGAAGGAGACCGAGCCGTCCTTGTTCTGCTTCGGCGTCAGACCACCGGTGTTCAGGGTGAACGTGAAGGACACCGGACCGGACGGCTTCGCGTCCAGGACGATGTTCTCCTTCACCCGGCCCGGACCGACCACGTACGACAGATCCGCACCGGACACCGCGTCCTTGTACGTGACCGTGCCGCCCTTGGCCACCGGCGCGAGCTTCCCCGCACCCTTCAGACCCAGCGTCACCGCGTGACCGTCGGCCTGGAAACGCAGCAGCCGCTCCGCGTCCGAACCGAACCAACTGCCCGCCGCGTTCGTCGTGTTGGAGAACGCAAAGCCCTGGGCGTCGGACGGAACGACCGTCGGGTCGATGTCCTGCCAGGACTTCCCCGCCCGATACCCGGTCGGGACGGCCGACACCTCGGCCTGCACCCGGCCGTCGGACAGCTGCCAGTACCGCGCGTTCGCCGTCCGCTTCCCGGTCAGCTCCGCGACCCGCTTCGGCTTCGCGGCGGCTTTACCCTTCGGCAGCTTCTCCCGGCTCGGCAGCACACGCTCACCGCCCGCCGTCGGACTCTCAGGGCCCTTGTTGGCGTCACCCTCATCCGAGAACCAGCTGCCGATGGAGTCGATCAACCCCTTGTCGTCGCCCTGCGGCGGCGAACTGGGGGCCGCATACGCGACCTGCGGCAGCAGTGTTCCCGCTACCGCCGAGACCACAAGGCAGGAGAGATATCTCCTGTAAGGAACTTTCACGCCAATACCTTTCAGCCAAAAGGGCCCGTTTTCGGGCACACAAAGAGGGCGCACACAGTGCGCCCTTGGAGGCCTGCCGGTTCTAGCGGGCGAAGTGATCTTGCGTCAAACACACTCAGATTTAGGGCACTTACCTTGAATGGGAGCGAATGGCCTGCCGATGTGTCCGGCTTATCTGCGTGCTGGGGCGCCATGCCGCGGATGGTCGATGAACCTGGATCCGGCGGCATACGGGTGAGCGATTTCGGGTGAATCCATGGCCGAGCTGTGGCTGTGTTTCGACCGGTGGGCGTGTCTGATGGCCGGGTGGTCGTCCCGGCCGGCGGGGTTTCCGAAGCTTGGTGAGCGGTCCGGCAGGTGTCGGAGGCGCGGAGGGTCGCGGATCAGCGGCTGCACGCCACGGTCGTGTAGCTCAGTGAACCTCTTTCATCCTGGGCTGGTGGGTGAAATGGGCTGGTCAGCGGATGCGGTGACGAGGCAGGGCCCCTCGTCGTTGGCGCGGTGATTCCACTCATCACACCGGCGACCGAAGGGCCCTGTTGGTTCCGTATCGAGCCACGCTCGACGTCCCGCAAGAGCTCGTCGGGCATGTTGCCTGGCTGCTGTACGAGCACCGCCGGACCCGCAACACCCGCTGGCGCAAGCTCGGCTGCTTCGACCAGGCACTGCTCACCCTGGTCCACCTGCGTAAGAACGAGACGTTCAGCTCGGTGCCGGGTTCGCTATATCGCAGGCCACCGCCTGGCGCTACGTGGACGAAGCCCTGGACGTCCTCGCGGCCTGGCGCCAGGTCTGCACGAGGCTCTGACCGGGCTGGGCGAGGGCGACTTCGTCATCGTCGACGGCACGCTGGTCCCCACCGACCGTGTCCACGCCGACGAGCCGTACTACTCGCAGAAACACAAGAAGCACGGCATGAACGTGCAGGTCATCGCCCGTCCCGATGGCACACCGCTGTGGTTCTCCCGCGCGACGCCCGGTCGCACCCACGACCTGACCGCGGCCCGCGCCCATGGCATCGTCCAGGCCTGCCTCACCCGGCAGATCCGCGTCCTCGCGGACCGCGCCTACCAAGGTGCCGGCGCCACCAGCCTGGCGGCTGCTCCGGCGAGCCAGATGCTCCACCCGCCGCATCGGCACCATCGTCCAAGCTGTCCACACGCTGCTGACCTGCAACTATTCAGGATGAAAGAGGCCGAAGGAATCAGGCCGGCCTCCTCACCTATGGCTTCACATCGAGACGCACGAGCGCGCCGATCTCCACGAGTTGGTCCGGCAGTGCCAAGTCGGAAACGCCCATGACCGTGCTGGCGGGCCGGTGCTCCCCGAAGTACTCGGCGTGGAGGCGTGCTGTCGTGTCGAAGTTCTCCCGCAGGTTCCTCACCAGAACCGTGGTCTCCAGTATCTGGCTACGCTCGGCCCCGAACTGCCTCAGCACCAGGTCCAAATTCTCCAGCGTGGTGCGGACCTGCAGTTCGAAGTCGCCGGCACCCACGAAGTTGCCGTGACGGTCATGAGACAGCTGCCCCGACACATAAACCGTGTCACCGGCCTGAGTGGCCTGACTGTACCCGTACAACGACTCCCACGGCATGCCGAACCCGAATGCCTTCACCTGAGAACTCATGACTCACTCCCTTGATACAGCGCGCGGAACCGTCAGTTGCAGACAGCCCCCTTGCGCGTAGAAGTTACGGGTCCGCACAACCGATGCTTGTCTGGTAGCGCCTTCCAAGTGTTCTCTGCGCGCGCGGGTCAAACGGGCTGGCCGACGGGTGTGGTGAGGAGACAGGGCACCTCGTCGTCGGCGTACAGGCTCCAGCGGAGGATGAAAGAGGCTCAGTGGGCAGGGTTGACGAAGTGCAGGGCCTCACGGGCCAGTTCGTCCCAGCCGAGCTCGGAGTCAGGGTCCAGGCTGAGCCACTCGCGCATGAGCCGACCGTGCCCCGGGTCGAAGCGCTCGCCCTGACCGGCGTCCACCAGCTCGTCGACCCGGGACCGTGGGAGCTTCACCACCAGACGGCCCTGCGCGAGCATCGCGAAGATCTTCCCTCCCACCTTGAGGGCAGCAGCGCCGAACTTCCCCTCCCGTCCGGGCTCGTCGCCAGGGACGGTCACCCCGTCCACCTCCGCGAACCGCGCGACCAGCCGCTCGTACTGCTGCTCGGGGGAGACTGCCCGCCGTCGCTGCATCGGCTCCTCGACTCGTGCCGGCCGGTGCGGGGTCTCCTGCTGACCTCCGTCATCTCGGTGACAAGCAGCCTAGTGCTGTGGCCAGGTCAGATTGTGGATCGCTCGCTCCAGCCCGACGACGTGCCGCTCCTACCGGTCGCACGATCAACAGTCCGGCTGCGCGGTCGCCACATGGTCGGGGCCGACGGGCAGCCGTCCAGCCCGGGAGCAAGGTGGGCCGCACCCGTGAGCCGCGTTGTTGATGTGCGGAACTCGATCCGTCCGTGCGGCCTGCTTTTGGGCTGGGCGTGCCGCGTTCTGCGGCGAGGCTCATGGCCCTGCCGCCCTTCTAGCCTTGGGGGAGGGAGGGGTGATCGGTCTGGCTCAGGAGGAGGGGGAGTTCGGTTCGGGTGGTGATGCCGAGCTTGGGGAAGGCCCGGTAGAGGTGGTGGCCGACGGTGCGGGGGCTGAGGAAGAGCTGGGTGGCGATCTGGCGGTTGGTGGCGCCCGTTGCGGCGAGTCGTATGACTTCCCGTTCCTGCGGGCTGAGCCGGCTGAGCAGCGGGTCGGGGCGGCTGTCGGGGTCCGTGGTCTCGCCGGTGGCCTGGAGTTCGGTGCGGGCCCGGGACGCCCATGGCGGGGCGTCGAGTCTGTCGAACGTCTCCAGGGCGGTGCGAAGGTGGTTGCGGGCGTCGGTGCGGCGTCTTTCGCGGCGGAGCCATTCCCCGTACAGCAGCTCGGTGCGGGCTCGTTCGAACGGCTGGGTGGTGCCCTCGTCGTGCAGGCGCAGCGCGTCCTTGAAGTGCTGCTCGGCCTGGTCGTCCGGAGCAGTCAGTGCCTGGCAGCGGTGCGAAAGGGCGAGTGCCGCCGGTTGGCGTGCTGCCTGCGCCCATTGCGCCAGCAGCGTCGCGGGCTCCGTCGCGCGCTCTCGCTGCCCGGCCCGGATCGCGGCCTCCACCAGGTCGGGGAGGAGGAAGGCCGCGAGAGCGGGGTGCCCCACACGGGACCTTGCCGCCTCCAGGTGGGTGAGCGCGCTCGCGGCGTCGCCGAGGCCGAGGTCGAGCAGACCGAGGGCCCGGTGCGCGTGGGCGGCGGCCAGATCGATGCCGTGGGCATCGGCGTAGTCCAGTGCCGCTGTGCTCAGGTCGGTGCACTGCTCCTGTCCGCCCTGGAGGGCGGCGAGTGTCGCCAGGGTCGCGTGCAGGTACGTCTCCCGGTGGCGGCGGCCGAACTGCTGCGCGACGGCCAGCCCCTCCATGGCGGCGCTGCGGGCCTCCTCGTGGAGCCCCAGCGACATGTGGGCCTCGGCGAGCAGGTGCAGCGTGGTGTGGAGCCAGCCGACCACGTCTTGGGCCCGGCAGTCGCGTACGCAGGCGACGGCGATGTCGAGGGTGGTGCGGTGATCGGCGAAGAGCTGGCTGTACGTCCCGGCCAGGACCCTTTCGGCGAATCCCGCCTCCCCGCCCCCGTCCCCGGCCTGCGCATGCCTCATCGTGTCCCTGACCGCGTCGAGGGGGCCGGTCATCGCTCTCGCCATCGCGTACTCCGGCGATTCGGGGAGCCGGGCCGCGACGTCGGCCATCAGCCGGCGGTCGCCGGAGGACTGTGCCGTCTGGACCGCCTCGGTCAGCACCGGGGCCAGATCGGCGGAACGGCCGAGCCGGTCCGCGCATTCGAGCAGGATGCGTGCGGCCTGGCCGGGTGATCCCCGGTCGAGCTCGACGATGGCCCGCACGCGGGCGAAGTCGGCGAGCATTCCCTGGTCCAGGGCGAGCGCGTTGATGCGGTCGGTGAGGGCCGCGGTGCGGTGGAACTGCCCGGCCTCGGCAGAGGTGAAGGCAGCGGCGGCCAGGAGCCGGGCGCGTCCGGCGGAGTCCGCGGTCAGCTGTGCTGCCCGTTCGTAGGAGGCCGAGGCCGAGGCGGTCCCCTGACGGCCTCCCGCCCTCTGCGCGACGCCCACCATCTCGGCAGCGACGGCTTCGTCGGTTCCGGTCGTGGCGGCCGCCAGATGCCAGGCCCGGCGGTCGGCGTGCTGGGCGTCGCCCGGCTCCCCGTCCAGCGCGTCGGCCAGGGCCCGATGGGCTGCGAGGCGCCGGGCCAGCGCGGCGTCCTGGTAGGTGGCGGACCTGACGAGGGGGTGACGGAAGGACAGGGTGTGCTCGGTGAGCAGGACGAGCGTGGCGCGTTCCGCGGGTTCGAGGTCCTCCAGCGTGGCACCGAAGCGCGTCGATGCCCGCAGGACGAGGTCGAGGTCGCCGGAGTCATCGGCCGCGGCCACCAGCAGCATGGCCCGGGTGGCGTCGGGCAGTCGGCGGATCTGTTCCTGGAACGTCTCCTGGATCCGGCTGGAGGGCGAGGACAGCCCGGCGGGGAGGGTGACAGGGTTCAGCTGGCCGGCACGCTGTTCCGCGGTGAGGGCCGCGGGCAGTTCCAGCAGGGCCAGGGGGTTGCCCTGGGCTTGCTCGATGATCTGTTCCCGTGCGTAGGGCGACAGGGTGGCGACGCGGTCGCTGAGGAAGGCGTTGACGGCGGCGGAGTCGAGCCCCTCCAGCAGCAGTTGCGGCAAGCCGGTGATCTGTCCGCCGGGCACACCGTCCCGGACGGCGAACAGCATCACCACGCCCTCGGTGTGGAGCCGTCGGGCCGCGAACGTCAGCGCGTCCAGGGACGCCCGGTCCAGCCACTGGGAGTCGTCGATCAGGCACAGGAGAGGACCGCCGCCCGCGGCCTGCGACAGGGTCGTCAGCACCGCTGTCCCCAGGCTGAACCGGTCTCTCACCGATTCGCCGGACACCCCGAACGCTGCGTTCAGGGCGGCTGCCTGCGGCGCGGGCAGCCGGTCCAGTTGATCGGTGACGGGCCACAGGAGCTGGTGCAGGCCACCGAAGGCCAGCTCCGTCTCCGACTCGATGCCCACGGTCCGCAGCACACGCCCGGGGCCCGCGAGCCCGGCGGCGTACTCCATCAGTGCCGTCTTGCCTATTCCCGCCTCACCGTGAAGCACCAGCGCGCAGCTCGCACCGTCGCCGGCACGCGTGAGCATCCGGCGTATCTGGTCCTGCTCGATCCCCCGCCCGTACAGCATGGGGTCAATCTACCCAAGGATCCCGCCTTCTTGATCATCGCGTTAAGTCATGCCGACCGATGTGCCGGACCGTCAGACCGCCATAGCTTTCCGTGCATCAGGTCACATCGATCGCAGGAGTCGTCACCTTGTCCGAGCACGTCCACGTCGTACCTCTCCATCGAGTCTCGGTGACCGATGCCGCCGCATGGCACCAGGTCGTCGCCGCCTCGATGGCCCACGACCTGCCGGGAGTGCCGTCTCCCGGCCCGGGGCAGGTCCATGCCCAGCTCACCAAGCCCACCCTGGACAGCTCCCGGCTGACCTGGCTGGCCACCGGAGCGGACGGTGTCCCGATCGCGGTCGCGGGCCTGCGGCTGTTCGCCTCCGAGGGGAGGGATCACCTCGCCGAACTGGAACTCCACGTCGACCCCGCACACCGGCGTCTGGGAGCCGGCTCCCGCCTGCTGTCGACCGTCGTGGCGGCCTGCCGCACCGAGGGCCGGCGGAGCCTGATCGTCGAAGCTCCGGCGGAAAGCCCGGGCGAAGCATTCTGCGTACGGTGGGGCTTCCGACGGGCACTGAGTCTGGACCACCTGCTGCTGCACCTCGACCGGTCGGACGAGGCTGCCGTGATCACGGCCGCCGGCACCGGGCACCCCGGGTACCGGCTGGTCCACTGGACCGGAACTGTTCCCGATGGCCTTGCCGACGCCTTCGCCGCGGCCAAGAACGCGATGAACGACATGCCCATGGGGGAGCTGGACTACGGCAGCGTGGCGTGGGACGCCGACCGCGTCCGCGCCATGGGCAAGGTGATCTCCGACCGAGGGGACGTACTACTGACCCTCGCCGCTGTCCACGACGACGGCACCATGGCCGGCTATACGGAGGTCGTGCTCCCCGGGGGCTCTGGGCCGCGTGCCCAGCAGTACGACACGGCGGTCGTGCCCGCGCACCGCGGCCACGGGCTGGGGCTGTGGGTCAAGGCTGCCATGGTGCGCAGGCTGCGCTCCGAGCACCCGGAAGTGGTCGAAATCGAGACGGACAACGCCGAGGACAACGTCCACATGCTGGCGGTCAACCGCGCACTGGGTTTCCGCTCCTACCGGCGCACGCGCGAGTTCCAGCTCGACGTGCCCGCGATCTGATCTCCGTACGACGTCCCCCTAGAAGAAGCGAGCAGCCCTTGCACAAGCTGGACACCACCTGCGACACCCCCCGCCCACCCGTGATCACACCCCCGGCGGGCCACGTCAGCGCCTCCCCGAACACCAGCGCGACCCGCCTGGCGGCCCCCGGCAGCGGAAGCACCGAGCTCAGCACCCGGACCGTCACGGGGGACGAGGCCGCAAACCGCCCCGAGCGCTCCACCCGTCGCGATCACATGTGGACGGCCATGTCGGGCACGCGAGAGGCGGTGCTCGGGCCGCCCTCGCAGCTGCTCGGCCTGATGGCCTTCCCGTACGTGCGTTGACCTGCTGGGTGGCGGACAAGACCGAAAGTGCCGCCACGTCGACTCCGGCAAGATCCCGGGCCGAGTGCCGGCTGCGGCTGGACGATCCGGTGGACCGGTGGCTGCCGGAGCTGGCCGACCGGCAGGTCCTGAAGACGTACGACGGCCCGCTCGACGACACCGTCCCGGCGCGCCGTCCGATCACCGTCCGGGACGTGCTGACCTCCACCTTCGGCCTCGGTATGGACTTGACCTCGATCGGTACGCCGATCATGAACGAGGCCTTCGCACAGGGGCTGACGCCCAACCTGCCCACGCCGATGCCCGAGCAGGACGAGTGGCTGCGCCGCCTGGGCGCGCTGCCGCTGATGCACCAGCCCGGTGACCACTGGCAGTACCACCTCGCCGGCGTACTGGTCTCCCGGGTGGTCGGCAAGACCTTCGAGGAGGCGCTGCGCGACAGCGTCTTCGGCCCCCTCGGGATGGAGGACACCGGCTTCCACGTCCCGGACGACAAGATCGAGCGGCTGCCGGTCCTCTACGCGCCCGACCCGGAGTCCGGCGAGTTCCACGTATGGGACGCGCCCAAGGGCGGCCGTTGGAACATTCCTCCGGCGTTCCAGGGCGGTGGCGGTGGTCTGGTCTCCACCGTGGACGACTACCGCGCCCGCGCCACACACGAAGTCCGTCCCAACGGACCCGGGGCAGGCAGGCCCTGAAGACCTGGATCCTGCCGAACCGACGCCGGCTGATGCCGGCAGGCACCTATAGAAACGAGAAGCACGACATGCGTGTGTTGTTGATGGCGTACGGATCGCGCGGCGACATCGCCCCACTGGCGGGACTGGCCGCGACGCTGCGGGAACTCGGCGCGGCGGTGCGCGTGTGCGCACCGCCGGACGAGGAGTTCGCGGAACTGCTGGCCGGTGTCGGCGCGGAGCTGGTCCCCTTCGGGCGGGACGTGCGCGCGCTGCGGACGGGAGCGCCGCCGTCGGACGCGGCCGCGTTCGCGGCCGAGCTGGTCGCCGAGCACTTCGAAACGGTCGGCAAGGCGGCCGAGGGCTGTGACGTGCTGGTGGCGAGCGGTCTGATGCCGGCCGGCGCCCGTTCGGTGGCCGAGAAGCTGGGCATCCGCTACGTGTACGTCGGCCTCCACCCCTTCGAGATGCCCTCACCGCATTACCTGCCGCCGCCGCGGCCCGGCCGGCCGGCCCCGCCCGGCACGACCGACAACCAGGCCCTGTGGGACCTGGATACCGAGAAGGTCAACGCTCTCTACCGGGAGCCCCTCAACGCCCATCGTGCGGCGCTCGGCCTTTCACCGGTGGACGACGTACGCGCCCACGTCTTCAGCGAGCGGCCCTGGCTCGCGGTGGACCCGGTCCTGGGCCCGTGGAAGGAACTGCCGGACCTCGACGTCGTGCAGACGGGCGCGTGGATCCTGCGCGACGAACGCCCCCTCCCCGCCGATCTGGTGGCGTTCCTGGACGCCGGCACCGCGCCGGTGTACGTCGGCTTCGGCAGCATGCCCCTGAGCGCGGCCACCGAGATCGCCAGGACCGCCGTGGAGGCGGTCCGTGCGCAGGGCCGCCGCGTGCTCGTCTCCCGCGGCTGGGCGGACCTGGGCCTGGTCGACGGCTCGGACGACTGCTTAGCCGTCGGCGACGTCAACCACCAGTCCCTGTTCCGCCGGGTCGCCGCGGTCGTGCACCACGGCGGCGCGGGCACCACGACCACCGCCGCCCTGGCGAGCGCACCGCAGGTGGTGGTACCTCAGTTCGCCGACCAGCCGCACTGGGCCGCCCGCGTGGCCGAGCTGGGCATCGGTTCGGCACACGACGGCCCGATCCCGACCGTCGAGTCCCTGTCGGCTGCCCTCAAGACCGCCCTGGCCCCCGAAACGGCGGCACGGGCGAAGGCCGTCGCCGGCACGCTCCACACCGACGGAACGATGGTGGCCGCGAATCTGCTCCTCGACACGGAGCACGCCGCCGCGCCGATGAGCCGCGAACAGATCTCCGCGATCGCCCATGCCGACCACCCGATCAAGTCCCCGCTCGACGACGACTCGGTCAGCCGGCTGCTCGAACGCGGCCTGCCGCGAGGCGACGAGCGCGTGCTCGACCTCGGATGCGGCACGGCGGAATGGCTCCTGCGCGCCCTGGAGACACGCCCGCACCTGCACGCCGAGGGCGTCGACGTCTCCGAGGTCGCCCTGACGCAGGCACGGGAGGCAGCGCGCGCACGCGGCGTCGACGAGCGCCTGGTCCTCCACCGGCAGCAGGCCGCGGACTTCGGCCCTTCAGAGCCCTTCGACCTGGTGATCAGCATCGGCGCCACGCACGCCTTCGGCGGCCTCCTGCCCACCCTCGCTGCGGCCCGCGAGCACCTGGCTCCCGGCGGCCGCGTCCTGATCGGTGAGTCGTTCTGGGACCGCGACCCGTCACCGGAGGCCGTCGAGATGTTCGGTGAACTCGACGACCTGGCGACGACGGTGGACCACGTCGTCGCCGACGGCTGGACGCCCGTCCACGGCCACGTCAGCACCCGCGCTGAGCTGGACGCCTACGAGTGGGCCTGCTGGGGCTCGCTGGCCTCATGGGCTCTGGACCACCGCACGGATCCGGCCGCCGCGCAGGTGCTGGAGGCTGCCACCGACGCACGTGCGCAGTGGCTCCACGGGTACCGGGACAGCTTCGGCTTCGTCTGCCTGGTGCTGCGTCGCACCTCGGAGTGATCGCGTAGGTGCCTGGCCCACACACCAGGGTGTTCCCCGCTGGATATCTCACGGTCAATTCGCCTCCGGCCCGAACCGGGCCTTGTATGCCGACGGAGTGATGCCGGTCTCTCGGCGCATCAGCGCGCGCAAGTTGGCAGCGGTGCCGAGCCCGCTGCGCCGTGCGACCACTTCGAAGCGGTACTCACCGCGTTCGATCAACCGGCATGCCAGGGCGAGACGTTCCCCTGTGAGCCATGTCAACGGTGTCGTTCCCAGCTGGGCCCGGAAGCGGCGATGCAGCGTCGCCGAACTGACCGCCGCACGGGCCGCAAGGTCAGAGACCGCGAGCCGTGAGTCCAACCGCTCCTGAGCCCAGGCCAGGACCGGCGCCAGGGACTCGTCCGACAGGTCGGGCATGGGGCGCTCCACAAACTGCCGCTGCCCGCCGTCCCGGTGCGCGGCGAAGACCAGCCGCCGGCTCACGGAACTGGCGACCTCCGCGCCGTGGTCGCGGCGGACCACATGCAGCCCGAGATCGAGCGCGGCCGCGCTCCCCGCTGCGGTCAGGATGTCGCCGTCGTCCACGAACAGCACGTCCGATTCAAGGTGGACAGAGGGGAAGCGGGCACGGAAGGAATCCGCCCACTGCCAGTGCGCGGTGGCCCGGCGGCCATCGAGGACCCCGGCCTCGGCCAGTGTGAAGGCGCCGCTGCAGAAGCCGATCAGGCGCGTACCACGTGCGTGCGCCCGTCTGACGGCATCGAGCACGGCGGGACGGTGGGGCACCTCGGTGTCCGGGCGGTTGGGGACGATCAAGGTGTCCGCCTCGTCGGCCGCTTCCAGACCGGCGACTCCCGTGAGCGTGAAGAACCCGTCTCGCATCAGGGTGCGGGGCGCGGGAGAGCAGAGCCTGAAGTCGTAGAGATCACGACCGATCTCCGGTCTGCGCAGACCGAAGACCTCGGTCGCGCAGCCGAGCTCGAAGGGGTTCGAGTTCTCGTCCACGATCACGACGACCCGGTGTGCGCCCGTCGCCCGAAGCGCCTGCGAGGATTCTTTCGTCATGTGCGATTCCTAGCACTCACGCCGCGTCTGCGAACGGGTTCACGATGAGCCCGTGAGCAACGAACCCATTCCCCTCAGCAAGGCTCTGGCCTCCTTCGACGCCCTGTGGAGCCCCCGGATCGTCACGCGCGTCAACGACTACGACGTCCGCATCGCCAAGGTCGAGGGCGAACACATCTGGCACGTCCACGACGACACCGACGAGTTCTTCCTGGTACTCGACGGCGAGCTGCACATCTCCTTGCGCGAGCACGATGGCGAGCGCACGGTCCTCCTCTCACAGGGGGCGGTCTTCACCGTCCCCCGAGGCACGGAACACAAGCCGTACGCCCCGTCCGGCGCCGCGATCCTCATGTTCGAGCCCAGCGGGACACCGACCGTAGGTGATCGCCACGACGAGGTCCCAGACCACGTGGACTCCACGACCGGACATCCACTCAACGCCTGAGCCTTCGCCGCAGCCACCGCCGGCGCCGACGGCTCCTGGCGTCCTCGGGGGCTCATGGATCAGCCGCCCCCTCGTCGAGGTGACGGTGATCACGGATGCCGGCGGGGGAGTCCTGCGTACGCTTGTGGGGTCGTCGCGGTGAGATCTGGCGGGGCGAGCGACGTCCTGCCGTCGATGCCTGATGATGCGTCAGGAAGTCAGCAAGCGGTCAGCACGAGTCCTGGAAAACCTGGGGACAGCTGCCCGGACTGCGACTCGTTGTAGGGTGTGGAAACAGCCCTTGACCTGCAAAAACGCAGGCAGGGAGCCTAAGTCCAGGAGTACCTCAGTGATACGCACCATGTTCAAGTCGAAGATCCATCGCGCCACCGTGACCCAGGCCGACCTGCACTACGTCGGCTCCGTCACCATCGACGCGGAGCTGATGGAGGCCGCCGACCTGCTGCCCGGCGAGCTGGTCCACATCGTCGACATCGACAACGGAGCCCGCCTGGAGACCTATGTCATCGAGGGCGAGCGCGGCTCCGGTGTCATCGGGATCAACGGCGCGGCCGCCCACCTCGTGCACCCCGGCGACCTGGTGATCCTCATCAGCTACACGCAGCTCGAGGACGCGGAGGCGCGGAGCTTCGTGCCGCGCGTCGTGCACGTCGACGGCGACAACCGCATCGTGGAGCTCGGCGGCGACGCGTCCGCGCCCGTCCCCGGCAGCGACACCGTCCGCGGCCCGCACGCCGTGCCCGCCCAGGTCTGAGCCGCCCGGGCGCCCGGCTCCTCCTCCGAGGGGCCGGGTGACCCGAAGGGCCGGGTCCGGCGGGCGCGGCCGGGGTGGCGGGGCGACCCTGGAGAGGGAGCCCCCGCAAGGCTCCGTGCGGCCGAGTCTCCGCGCCAGGGGTCCCGTCGACCGGGAGGTCCGTCATGACCCACCCTTCCCCCGATCCGCTGCCGCCGTCGCCGATCCCGCCGCCCGTTCCCTCGCCGCCGCCGGTGCCCCCGCCGAACCCGGTGCCGGTCCCGCCGGAGCCGTCACCGACCCCGGTGCCCCAGCCGGGCGGGCCCGTACCGGAACCCGAACCTCAGCCCGAACCCGGCCCCGCCGGCGGTTGACCGGATCCAACGCCGAGGTGACACAAGGCGCTTGAGGTTTCGCGTAGACCCTTGTCACGGAGCGTGCACCACCCCTAACTTGGACGGCTGCTGCTGTGTTCAAGGGGGGCCCATGGCCGTACGCGGACGTCACCGCCGCCACCAGCCGAGCCGGATCAACCGTGCCTCGCTCACCGTCACGGCGGGAGGCGCCGGCATGGCGCTGCCGCTGATCGGCGCGGGCGCCGCACAGGCCGCCTCGCTCGACGTCTGGGAGAAGGTCGCGTCCTGCGAGTCCTCCTCCAGCTGGCACATCAACACGGGCAACGGCTACTTCGGCGGCCTCCAGTTCACCCAGTCCACCTGGGAGCGGTACGGCGGCACGCACTACGCCCCGCGCGCCGACCTCGCCTCCAAGGACCAGCAGATCGCGATCGCCGAGCGCGTCCTCAAGGGCCAGGGGCCCGGCGCCTGGCCGTCCTGCGGCCCCCGCGCGGGGCTCGCCCGTGGCGGGGAGGCACCCGCCGCGGGCGACGAGGGCGCCGGTGGGAACGACGTCCGCACGGCCTCCGTGCCGGGGCAGCGCCTCCTGCCCGAACAGCCGGCGCGGAGCGCGAGCCCGACGACCGTGCCCACCGTGCGCGAGATGTACACCGTGACGCCCGGCGACTCCCTGTCGAAGATCGCCCGGGACGAGCACGTCAAGGGCGGCTGGCAGCGCCTGTACGAGGCCAACCGGCCGGTCGTCGGCGACGACCCCGACCTCATCCTCCCCGGCCAGCGCCTGACCCTCCGCATCACCGCGCCGAAGAAGTCCGCCGAGAAGGCCGTGGAGAAAGCCCCGGGGAAGGCCGCCCCACGAGCGGTCAAGGCCGCGCCTCCCAAGGCCGCGCCCCCCAGGACCGCCCCTCCCAAGACCGCCGTGACCACGAAGCCGTCCCACAAGCCCGCCCCGAAGCCCGCCACCGAGCCGAGCACCCAGCACACCTCGAAGCCGGCCCCCGAGCCCGCCGCCAAGCCGGTCCACAAGCCCGCGCCCAAGCCCGCCGCCAAGCCGTCCACCGGCGGCTACTCCGCGCCCGTCTCCGCGGACATCGGCACCCGGTACGGCACCCGCGGTTCCTCCTGGTCCAGCGGCTACCACACCGGGGTCGACTTCCCCGTGCCCACCGGCACCTCGGTCAAGGCCGTGGCCGGCGGCCGGGTCGTCTCCGCCGGGTGGGGCGGCGCGTACGGCTACCAGATCGTCATCCGCCACGACGACGGCCGCTACAGCCAGTACGGGCACCTCTCCGCCCTCACCGTCCGCGAGGGCCAGCGGGTGCAGGCCGGGCAGCGCATCGCCCGCTCAGGATCGACCGGCAACAGCTCGGGACCGCACCTCCACTTCGAGATTCGGACGGGTCCCGGGTACGGCTCCGACATCGACCCCCTGGCCTACCTCAGGGCGCGGGGAGTCTCCCTCTGACGCGACGGGGCGGTCGGATGACACCGACAGCGACTCCGGCGGGACCGCCATGCGGTCGAGCGTGAGCTGGACGAGGCCGCCCGCGGCGACCGCGCCGCAGATCAGCGCGGCGACGGTGCCCGCCGCGCCGTAGCGGAAGCTCTCGCCGAAGAGCGTCACGCCCACCGCCGCCGCGACCACCGGGTTCACCACCGTGACGGTGGCCAGCGGGGCGGCGAGGCCCGCGCCCCGGTACGAGGCCTGGGAGAGCAGCAGGCCGGTCACCGCGAACGCGGAGAGCACGAGCAGCCCCGTCCACTCGGCGAGCGGGGCCGAGGGCGTCCACTCCTCGGCGACCGACTTCGTGAGGACCGAGGCCATGCCGAAGGAGACGCCCGCGGCCGCGGCGAGCACGACGCTGCGCAGGACGGACCGGCCCACCAGGCGCGCGGCCGTGAAGAGGACGGCCACCGCGCCGAAGGTGGCGCCCGCGAGCAGCCAGCGATCCCCGTCGGACAGGGACCGGGCCTCGGCGCCGCTGGTGAGGCTCAGCAGCCCGGCGAGGCCCACCGTGGCCATCAGCGCACCGCGCCAGGCCCGCCGCCCGGCCCTGCGGCCGACGAACAGGGCCGCCATGGGCAGCGCGAAGACGATGGTGAGCGCACCCAGCGGCTGGACCAGGCTGAGCGGCCCGTACGCCAGGGCGGCGACGTGCAGGGTCGCACCGACGCCGTTCAGCAGCACGGACACCCACCAGGCAGGGCTGCGCAGCGGCGCGTAGCGCGGACCGGCGGCGGAGGCCGCGACGCGCTCCTGCACGATCGCCGCGGCCGCGTAGGCGACCGCGGAGGCCAGGGCCAGGGCGACGGACAGCATGAGGGGGCTCATACCTTCCACGATCTCTCTTCCGGGCCGTTCGCGTCGTCGTACCAGGGGACGTCTTCGCGGATACCGCCGACGCAGTACACGGCCCGCGCATACGACCCGGGATGTACACCCGTGCAGGTCGGAACGGGTGCAAAGCGGCCTTTCCGGCCGGTCGGGGGCGGCTCTCCGGGAGCCCGCGGAGACGTTACGGTGGGGCCGGACGACAGGAACCGCGGGGCGGGGGGCGTACGGACATGGAACTCGGCGCGAGCGGTGCCGGCGGATCGCCGGGCGGCTTCTTCGTCCTGCGGACCACCGCCCCGGCGGCCGGCGGCGCGCACCGCCCGCTCGCCCGCCTGTACGCGGGGGAGGACGGCCCCCTCACCGCGCGCGTGGACCACGTCACCGCCCGGATCGGAGCCACCGAGCGGCGCGTCGGGGCCTCCGTCGCCCACCTCGGGCTCGCCGCCCGGCTCTGGTCCACCGCCCTCGGCCCCGCCGCGCTCCACGGCCGCTTCCCGGCCCTCGACCCCGCCGAGCTGTACTGGGACGGGGCGTCGGCCGCACCCGACGACCTGTGGTGGGCCGGCACCGAGACCCGTCCCGGGACCGTGGACGCGCTGCGCGAGGCCGTCCAGGAGGCCCACCTCGTCCCGCTGCACGCGGCACTGCGCCGCGACGGGAACGTCTCCCCGCGGCTCCTCCGGGGCAACGCCGGCTCCGCCCTCGCGGGCGCCCTGCGCGAGCTGACCCGCTGGGCGCGCGCCCACGGCCGTCCCGAGGCGGCCGAGCGGGCCGCCGTCCTGGTCTCCGGGCTCCTCGACGACCCGGACCTCGCCGGGACCCTCCGCGGCCCCCGGCTGCGCCGCACCACGTGCTGCCTCTACTACCGCGCCCCGGGCGGCGGGCTGTGCGGCGACTGTGTCTTCGACCACGCCCCCCGAACGGGTTTGGAGGCGCGGCCCCCCGCTCCGTAAAGTTGGGTCTTTGAATGCCCGAGAGCGGCGACGTACGAGCGAACGAGGAACCCGAAGGCCATGACGGTGACCGAAGAATTCCAGGACTACGGCCCGGGCATCGACCCCGAGCGCCTGGCCGTCTGCCTGAGCGTCCTCGACGAGCTCGACAAGATCGACGTCGACCACCCGGACGCGATCACCGTCCGGCGCGCCACCGCCGGGATCTACCGGACCGTGAAGCAGCGCCGCCGGCAGGAGCGCCGGGCCGCGAAGACCGCGAACGACAAGGCGGTCACCGAGGCCACGGCCACCGGCTCCGCGCAGCGCATCGACGACGAGACCGAGGGGCTGCTGCCCAGCTCCGTCACCGAGGAGGGGCGGATCGCGGGGATACTCCAGCGCCCGCGCTCCTGCTACGTCTGCAAGACGCGGTTCGTCGAGGTCGACTACTTCTACCACCAGCTCTGCCAGAAGTGCGCGGCGGAGAACCGGGCCAAGCGGGAGGCCCGCGCCGACCTCACCGGCAAGCGCGCCCTGCTCACCGGCGGCCGGGCCAAGATCGGCATGTACATCGCGCTGCGGCTGCTGCGCGACGGCGCCCACACCACCATCACGACCCGCTTCCCCAAGGACGCCATCCGCCGTTTCAAGGCGATGGAGGACTCCGCGGACTGGATGCACCGCCTGGAGGTCGTCGGCATCGACCTGCGCGACCCCGCCCAGGCGGTGGCGCTCGCCGACCAGATGACCGAGGCCGGCCCGCTCGACATCCTCATCAACAACGCGACGCAGACCGTGCGCCGGCTGCCCTCCGCGTACGCCGCGCTCGTCGAGGGCGAGGACGCCCCGCTGCCCGCCGGCGAGCTGCCCGCGCACCACGTCATCGGCGCGTTCAACTCGGGCGCGGTCGGCGAGCTCGTCGGCTCGTCCGAGCTTCCCGCCGGCGTCCGCGACCTGGAGGCCCAGCAGGTCGCGGACCTGGCCCTGGTCGCGGGCAACGCCAGCATCGCCCGGCACCTCGACGGCACCGCCATCGACGCGGGCGGCCTCGTGCCCGATGTCGTCGACACCAACACCTGGGTGCAGAGCATCGAGCAGATCTCCCCGGTGGAGCTCCTCGAGACGCAGCTGTGCAACTACACGGCGCCGTTCATCCTGATCAGCAAGCTGCGGCCGATCATGGCCGAGGCGGCGAAGAAGGCGGCCAGCGGCCGTGCCTACGTCGTGAACGTGTCGGCGATGGAGGGTGTCTTCAGCCGCGGCTACAAGGGCGCCGGCCACCCGAACACCAACGCCGCGAAGGCCGCGATGAACATGGTGACGCGGACCAGCGGCCAGGAGATGTTCGAGACCGACGGCATCCTCATGACCTCGGTCGACACCGGCTGGATCACCGACGAGCGCCCGCACTACGACAAGCTGCGCCTCGCCGAGGCAGGCTTCCACGCCCCGCTCGACCTCGTCGACGGCGCGGCCCGGGTGTACGACCCGGTCGTGCGCGGTGAGGCGGGCGAGGACCTGTACGGCTGCTTCCTGAAGGACTACGCGCCCGCCAACTGGTAGGACCCGCGGTACCGCGGGTCCCGCGGTCCTGACAAGAGCGCCCCATCGGCCCGGTGGGGCGCTTTTTCGGCTCCGTTCACTCGATCGCATCACACTTTGGAGCCCGGTAGAGCGCAGGCGTGCTCATTTGGTTAATCTGAGGCACACGGAAGGCCACCGAGGAAACACACATTCCTCACGATCTTCCCGGGACAGGCCTGCCACCAAGGCCGCGGTCCCGCCACCAACGGCGCCACCGCGACCGCCCGGCACCTCTCCCACATTGACGCGACACAAAGGAGTGCGCGGTGACACCCGAACTGACGAAGCAGGAACCGCGACCGGCCGAACGCACCGAGCGGCAGCGCCGCAACGGCGAGCTGGGCAGCCTCGAGGTGTGGGCCCACGCGGCCCCGATCCGGCTCGCGGGTTACGAGGAGGACCTCGCGGAGCCCCACATCCTGCCCGGTATCGACTGATCTCTTCGCTTCACCCCCGGGTGCCCCCGGCCGTCCTCGGCCCGGGGGCACCGGCGTGTTCAGCGGGCGGTGTCGGTGGGTTCCCGCAGGCGGATCGGCGGCAGGTACTCCCGTACCAGCGTCCGGTGCCACCAGGCCCCGGTCTCCCGGAGCTCGCGCCAGGTCGTGTACCGGTAGCGGTAGAGCCGGGCGCGGACGAGGGCCGGCGGCGCGTCCGGGAACGGGTTGTGGGCGAGCAGCCGCAGGGTGTCCCGGTCGTTGTCGAGGAGCCGCTCGACGAAGGGCCCGAACCAGTCGCGCGCGTACCCGGGGGAGAGCGCGGCGAACCACATCAGCCAGTCGAGCCGCAGGTGGTAGGGGGCGAACTGCCGGGGCAGCCGGCGCGGATCGCCCGGCTTGCCCTTGAAGCCGTACTCCCGCCACACCGTGCCGGGGTGCGGCACCTGGTCGTCGGTGCCCTCGACGACGATCTCGTCCCGGATCCGGCCGACGGTGCCGAAGGCCCCGTAGCTGTTGACCAGGTGGTACGGGTCGTACGAGCGGTTCATCGCCTGGTGCTTGGAGAGCAGGTTGCGCGCCGGGCGGTAGCTCCGTACCAGCACGAAGGCGGTCACCGCGACCACCGTGACCACGTACCAGAGCGGGGGATCCGGCTGGGGGTGCTCGCCGACGACCGGGGAGGCGTCCACGACGGAGAGCGCGAGGACGATCGTGAGCCAGTTCAGCCAGGCGAAGTTGCCGGAGAGCACGAGCCACAGCTGGGTCGCCACCATCAGACCGGCCGCGATCGTCGCCACCGGCTGCGGGGCGAAGATCAGGAACGGGACGAACAGCTGGACGACGTGGTTGGCGGCCACCTCGACCCGGTGCAGCGGGCGCGGCAGATGGTGGAAGAACCAGCTCAGCGGGCCGGGCATCGGCTGGGTCTCGTGGTGGTGGTAGAGGCAGGTCAGGTTCCGCCAGCAGGGATCGCCGCGGATCTTGATGAGCCCGGCGCCGAACTCGACCCGGAAGAGCAGCCAGCGCAGCAGGAACAGCACGAGGACGGGCGGCCCGGTGTCGTCGTTCCCGAGGAGGACGGCGAGCATCCCGGTCTCCAGGAGCAGTGACTCCCAGCCGAAGGAGTACCAGGTCTGGCCCACGTTCACGATGGACAGGTACAGCCCCCACAGCACCAGCCAGAGCAGCATCGAGACCGGCAGCGGCACGGCGTCCCCGGCGCCCGCGACGAGCGCGAGCGCGAGGCCGAAGCCGGACCAGGAGACGGTCGCGAAGAGGCGGTCCGAGTAGCGCCAGTGGAAGAGCGAGGGGGTGTGGCGCGGGCGGGTCCTGCGCACGTACTCCGGTACGGGGAGCATGCCGCGCTCGCCGATCAGCGCCCGGAACTGGAGGGCTGCCGACAGGAACGCCACGCAGTACAGCCCGGCGAGGCCCCGCTGGAAGACGATCCGGCTCAGCCACAGGTCGGGTGCGGTGAACCACTCCATCACCACCAGTATCGGTCCGGGCTCACGTCCTGACGAGGCGCGCGAGGGTCCGGCCGAGGCGGCGGGCGTAGGCGTGCTGGAGCCGCGGGATCACGGGCCCGGCGAGCCGGGTGTACCAGGTGGCGGGGCGGCTGAAGGCGGTGACCGTGAAGCGGACCGTGCCGTCGGCTTCGAGGGTCACGACGAAGGACTCCTCGCCGCACTCCGCGTGCCCGGCGAGGGTGCCGTAGGCGAAGCCGATGCGGTTCTCCTCGTACGCCGTCCATATCACCTCGCAGGGGACGCCGAACCGGAGCGGGCCGGCGCCGAGCGACACCTCCAGGCGGGCGCCGGGCTCGGCGCGGTCGGCGTCGGCGTGGACGCCCGCCCCGGAGGCGCGGTGCATCCGCCAGGTGGTGACGGCCGCCCCGGCGGTCTCGAAGGCGGCCCTGCCGTGGCCGACGACCGCGCTGTGCCGCAGGTGGTGGTAGCCGTCGGGGAGGGCCTCCGGGGTGCGGGTGGTGCCGACCTCGCGGTAGGTGAGGCCCGGGCGGCGGGCGGGCCGGGCGAGGCTGTTCAGCAGGCGGGTCATGCCGGGAGCTCCGTTCGCGGGCGGGTGATCGTGCGGTCGGTCTGAGGGCGGCGGGTCTGCGGGCGGGTGGGGTGGGGCGGGGTCGTGCGGTCGGTCTGCGGGCGGGTGGGGCGGGGGACGGGGTCGTGCGGTCGGTCCGCAGGCGGCGCCGGGCGAGGAGGGCGCAGACGGCGAAGCCGAGGGCGTTGCCCAGGCCGTGGGTGGCGGCCGTCCAGGTCAGCGAGAGGTGGGGGAGCCCGGTGGCCTCGCCGAGCGCCCAGCTGAGCGCGAGCAGCATGGTGACGGCGAGGACCAGGGCAGAGACGGCGAGGAGGCCCCGGGTGAAGCGGTCGGCGGCGAGTTCGCGGCGCTCGCGGAGGGTCAGCACGGAGACCGCGGCCATCCCGGCCGTGAGGACGACGGCCCCGGCGAGCTCGGCCCAGTCGTCGACGAAGTAGCCGAGCAGGACGAGCAGGGTGCCGGCGGGGACGCTGAGCGCGGCCGCGCGTGCGGCGGGACCGTCGGAGGTACGGCTGACGAGTCCGGCGACCAGTGCGGCGGCGAAGCCCGCGAAGTGGAAGTGCGGGACGGTCAGCGCGAGGATGTCGAGGTCGAAGCCGAACAGCGGGTACGAGGCCCG
Organism: Streptomyces sp. R44; assembly: GCF_041053105.1. NCBI lineage: Bacteria > Bacillati > Actinomycetota > Actinomycetes > Kitasatosporales > Streptomycetaceae > Streptomyces > Streptomyces sp. R44. The sequence continues at coordinate 7,505,998 of NZ_CP163444.1, forward strand.
CTCCGCGACGAGCGCGAGACCGGCGACGGACGGCGCGACCAGGGCGGAGAGGACGGCGATCTCGCTCGGCCGGAGCGAACGCGTCAGCATCAGCCTGGCCGGGGCCTGGAGCGCGAGGGCCAGGGTCGCGAGGGCGTAGACGCCGGCGAGCGCGGTGGCGAGTCCGGACCGCGGGAGCCAGAGGGATACGGCTCCCGGGACGGCGAGCAGGGGCCAGACACGCCGGAGCGGGTCCCAGGTCGGTGGCCGGGGGCCGTCGAGAAGCGCGAGCCCCGTCGGTACGACCCAGAACATGCCGATCATCACGACCGAACTCACCAGGACCGACAGCGCGGTCATACGCCAGCACCCCCACTTGAACGCGTTCAACTGACGGGTCGAGCGTAGGGCCTCTCTTGAACGTGTTCAAGTCCCCGGGATGGTGGACCCGGTCGGCTGCGCTCCGCTTGCGGACCCCTACGCACTGCGACAGACATGAAGGACTGGCCGCAAACCGGGCGCCGGGCCCGGAGAGAGAAAGTCGGGAGAACCAGGTGCGCTCATCCCTCCGCCGGACGCGGCGAACCGGCCTCGCGGCCGCGGCGCTCGTCCCGGCCCTGCTGCTCACGGGCTGCGACTCCGTGTGGGAAGGCGCCGGCGGCGAACCGGCCGCGGCCCCCGTCCAGGAGGACGTCTTCCTCCAGGCGCTCGGTGCCCACGGTCCCGACCCCTTCACCGCCTCCACCGTCCGCAACACCGCACCGCCCGCCGCCCCGAACCGGCAGCCGGACGACGGCGCCGAGCAGGTCCGCGAGGTCGCCGGCTCCACCCCCGGCCTCTACGGCGGCACCCGTGCCGTCGGCAGCTGCGACGTCGAACAGCAGGTCGCCCTCCTGGCCGCGGACCAGGCCAAGACGCGCGCCTTCGCCGACGCGGCCGGCATCCCCGAGTCCCACGTCGCCGACTGGCTCCGCGGGCTCACCCCGGTCGCCCTGCGCGCCGACATCCGCGTCACCGACCACGGCTACCGCGAGGGCAAGCCCCGCGCCTTCCAGGCCGTCCTGCAGACCGGTACGTCGGTCCTCGTCGACCAGTACGGCGCCCCGCGCGTCCGCTGCGCCTGCGGCAACCCCCTCCGCAGCCCCGCCGCCGACCGCAGCGGCATCCACCAGGGCGAGGCCTGGGACGGCTTCGACCCCGACCGCGTGATCACCGTCAAGCCCACCAGCTCCGTCGTCGGCAGCCTGGTCATCGTGAACACCACCGACCGCACCTGGATCGAGCGGCAGACCGGCAGCGACGGCGCCGAGGACCGGAAGCCCGACGTGGAGCCCGCCTGCGACCCCGACGCCTGCGCCCTCGGCGGGGCCGGCACGCCCGACCCGACCGGCCCCGGCCGGCCCGCCTCCCCGGACCCCGCCTCCCCGGCTCCCGTGCCGCCGCCGCCCGGCTCCCCGGACCCCCTCCGGCCGGCCCCCACGACCCCGCACCAGGACGTCCCCGACCCGTCGGAGCCGACGCCGTCCGCCCCCGATCCGTCCGCGGACCCGTACCCCGACCCGTACACCGAGCCCCTCCCCGACCCGTTCGCGGAACCCCCCACCGTCCCCGACGGCGAACTGCCGCCCGACGAGCTCTTCCCGGCCGGTCCGGCACCCGACCAGCCGGAGACCTTCCAAGGGTGAAACGGATCTTCCTGGTGCGGCCGGGCGGGGCTGCGCCTAGCGTGGCCCCATGAACGCGGGCAGCGGGGGCGGGGAGGCGATCGCGCGGCTCGGCCGTGCGCCGGAGAAACCGGAGACCGGCACACGGATCCTGGCCGACCACGGCTCCGCCTTCCGGATGGGCGGCTTCGACTGGGACCTGCTCACCGGCACCATGGCCATGGACGACGCCGCCCTCGACGTGTTCGACATGGACCCCGACGAGTACGACGGCCGGCCCGAGAGCCTGAGCCCGCGGGTGCTGCCGGACGAGGGCCGCCGGCTCGACACCCTCGTGGCCCAGGCGCTCAAGGACGGCAGCGAGCAGTACGGCGCGTACTTCCGCATCCGCCGCCGCGACGGCAGCCACCAGTGGACCCACACCCAGGGCCTCGTCCACCGCGACGACGCCGGCCGGCCCGTCCGCATCATCGGCATCCTGCGCGACGCCACCCATGAACTCACCGAGTCCGCCGCCCGGCTCGGCCTCGACGAAGGGCGCAGAAAGCGGGCCGGGGTCGTCGAGGGCACCACGGCGGCCCTCGCCTACGCCCGGACCGTGCAGGACGTCATCGACCTGCTCAACGACTCGCACGCGCTGGAACACTTCGGGGCCGCCAGCCTGGTCATGGGCCTCCTCGAAGCCGGCCGCATCCATCTCGTCGCGGAGGGTCCCGACGGGGCCTTCGTGCCGGGCACCCGGTTCACCCGGGTGGACGAGCCGTACCCGATGAGCGAGGTCATCCGGACCCTGCGCCCCCGGTTCATCGAATCGCCCCGGGACTTCGCCGACTCCTTCCCCGTGCTCTGGCCGCACATCAGCGGGCTCGGCATCACCGCGGCCGCCTATCTGCCGCTCATCGCCCAGGCCCGGCCCATCGGCGCGCTCGGCCTGCTCTACAGCGACAAGACCGGCTTCAGCGAGGACGAGCGGACACTGCTCGTCGCCCTCGGCAGCAGCATCGCCCAGAGCCTCCAGCGGGCCGTGCTCTACGAGCAGGAGCACGACCTCGCCGAAGGGCTCCAGCAGGCGATGCTGCCCCGCCGGATCCCCGAGGTGCCCGGTGCCCAGACGGCCGTCCGCTACCGCTCCGCCCGGCTCGGCCGGGACATCGGCGGCGACTGGTACGACGTCATCGCGCTGCCCGGCGGCCGGGTCGGCTGCGTCATCGGCGACGTGCAGGGCCACGACACCCACGCGGCGGCCGTCATGGGCCAGCTGCGGATCGTGCTGCGCGCCTACGCCGCCGAGGGCCACCCGCCCGCCACGGTCATGGCCCGGGCCTCCGTCTTCCTCCATGAACTCGACACCGAACGCTTCGCCACCTGCACCTACGCGGAGGTCGACCTCGGCACCGGAGTCGTCCAGGTGGTACGCGCCGGTCATGTCGACCCGCTGATCCGGGAGATCGACGGCCGCTGCCGCAGACTCCCCGTGGAGGGTGGCCTTCCGCTCGGGCTCTCGGCGGAGTTCGGCCGCCTGGACTATCCGGTGACCACGCTGGAGCTGGACCCCGGCCAGACGCTGATGCTCTACACCGACGGGCTCGTGGAGAAGCCGGGCGCCGACCTCGACGAGGGCCTCCAGTGGCTCTCCTCGCTCGTCCGGCGCGGCCCCGCCGACCTCCAGCACCTCGCCGACCACCTCTGCGACGTCGTCGCCGAGCGGGGCGGCGAGGACGACGTCGCGATCCTGCTGCTGCGCCGCCACGGCACGTACCACCCGCGGGGCACCGGCCGCTTCCAGCAGCACGTGGCCCAGAACGACCCGGAGGCGCTGAGCTCCGCCCGGCACATGATCCGGGCCGCCGTCCGGGCCTGGGGCGCGGGGGAGCGCGCCGACGAGATCGAACTGGTCGCCGACGAGCTGATGACCAACGCCCTGATGCACACCGACGGGGGAGCGATCGTGACCCTGCGGATCCTGACCGGGCCCCCGAGGCGGCTGCGGGTGGAGGTGGAGGACCGGTCCAGCGCCCTGCCCCGGCGCCGCGAGGCCGGGGACGCGGGGGTGTCCGGGCGCGGACTGCTCCTGGTCGACCGGCTCTCCGACGCGTGGGGCGTGGAGCCACGGGGTGGCGGCAAGTGCGTGTGGTGCGAGTTCACCGTGGAGCGCTGAACTTGTTAACTGAGCGTGAACTGATGGTACTTGACCGTAACTGACGGTACGCGATTGACTTCGTTCGCCACCTCCCCGCGTAGGACACGTCGTAGAACACCGCAGGACACCGCCGGACAAGAGGACACTGTGAGCAGCGAGCTACTGGCACCCCTGGACCTGGCCTTCTGGCACCTCGAATCCACCGAACACCCCCTGCACCTCGGGGCTCTCGCCCACTTCGGCCCACCGCCCCCCACCGCCGGGAACGAACCGGCCGACATCCTCGGACTCCTCGCCCGGCGCGCCGCCGCCGTCCCCCGCCTCCGGATGCGCGTCCGCGACGTCCTGTTCCCCGTGGGCGGCGCGGCCTGGAGCGCCGACCCCGACTTCGACGTACGCCGGCACGTCCACGAGATCACCGTCCCCGGCACCGACTTCCCCGCCGAGACCGCCCTGCTCGCCGCGGAACTCATGGAACGCCCCGTCGCCCGCGGCCTCCCGCCCTGGGAGATGTACCTGCTCAGCGGCGCCCCCGACGGCTCCTTCGCCGTCCTCGTCAAACTCCACCACGCCCTCGCCGACGGCATGCGCGCCGTCGCCATCGGCGCCGGGATCTTCGACGAGATCGCGGCGGGACGACGCCCGTCGGGCCGCGCCCGCCCCGTCCCCCCGCGCTCCTGGCTCCCCGGCCCCGGCCGCCTCCTCGGCATCGCCCGGGACCGCCTCGGCGACCTCGGCCGGGCCGTCGAGGTCGGCGCCTCGGTCGTCGGCTCCTCCGTCGCCCGCGCCGGCCACCTCGACCCGCGCCCCACCGGCCCGCTCGCCGCCGAATCCAGCGGCACACGGCGGATCGCCACCGTCACCCTGCCCCTCGACCGCGTCCAGCGGATCCGCCGCACCACCGGCGGCACCGCCAACGACGTCCTCCTCGCCCTCGTCGCCGGCGCCCTCCGCCGCTGGTTCGACGGCCGCGACCTGCCCCTGCCCGGCACCGACCCGCGCGCCCTCGTGCCCGTCTCCCGCCGCCGCCCCGGCGGCCCGGCCGGACCCGGGAACAGCCTCTCCGGCTACCTCCTCGACCTGCCGGTCACCGACCCCGACCCCGCCTCCCGGCTCGCCGCCGTCCGGGCCGCCATGGACCGCAACAAGGCCGCAGGACCCTTCCGGGGAGCGGGCGCCGTCGCCCTCCTCGCCGACCAGCTCCACCCGCTCGCCCACCGATTCGGCGCCCCCCTCGCCGCCGGAGCGGCCCGTCTCCTCTTCGACCTCCTGGTCACCCAGGTGCCGCTGCCGCGCTCCGCGCTCTCCCTCGGCGGCGCCCCGCTGCGCGCGCTCTTCCCCATGGCCCCGCTCGCCCGCGGCCAGTCCCTCGCCATCGCCATGTCCCCGTACGGCGGCCGGGTCCACATCGGCCTCGTCGCCGACGGCGAGGCCGTCCCCGACCTCGCCGCCCTCGCCGCCGCGCTCACCGCGGAACTCGACCTGCTCGACCCGCCGGACGCTACGGAGCGCACGTAGTGCCGGGGCTGACCTTGGTGAGGGAGACCAGGTAGGCCTCGACCTTCGCGTCGACGCAGGCGTCACGGCCGTAACCGGTGTGCCCGGGGGCCCGGAAGGACAGCAGCATGCCGCCGGGGAACTGGCGCGCCAGGCTCACCGCCTCCTCGTACGGGGTCGCCGGGTCCCCCTCCGTACCGACGACGAGGACCGGCGGAACGCCCGCCGCCCGCACCCGGTGCGGGCGCTGGGTGCCGGCCGGCCAGTCCTTGCAGACCAGCTCGCTCATCACCCCGGACGTGCCGTACACCCCCGCGGCCTTGTCGGCGGGGGCCAGCGCGTCCCAGTAGGCCTGGGCGTCGCGCGGGTGGGGGACGTCGAGGCAGTTGACGGCGATGAGGGCGGCCTCGCTGTTGTCCTCGGGCACGTCGCCCGCCGTCCCCGTGGCCTCCTGGCCATCGGGGCCGGCATCGGCGTCGGTATCGGCATCGGCATTGGCGTCGGTGTCGGTGTCGGGCGTCTCCTCCTCGCCCGCCGCCAGGGCCGCCAGCTTCGTACCGTCGCCGCCCTCCGCCGCCCGCAGCGCCGCCGACAGGCCCTCCCACTGCGCCTCCGGCGTGTACATCGACAGGCTGAGCGCGCTGACCAGGCCCGCCGCGTCGAGACCGTCCTCGGAGCCGTCGACCGTCAGCGGTGCGCGCCGCGTCCGTTCGAGGAGCCCGTCGATCAGGGCGCGTATCTCCTCGGGCGACCCGCCGGGGCAGCCTTCGCCGACCACGTCGGCGCAGGAGTCGGCGTACTCGTCGACCGCGTCCCGGAACCCGGTCGACTGGCCCAGGACGCGCTGTCGCCAGTCCAGGGACGGGTCGACCGCGCCGTCCAGCACCATCGCCCGTACGCGGCGCGGGAACTGCTCGGCGTACGAGGTGCCCAGGCTCGTGCCGTACGACCAGCCGACGTACGTCAGCGCACGCTCGCCGAGGGCCGCCCTCAGCACGTCGAGGTCCCGGGCCGCGTCCTCCGTCCCGACGTGCGGCAGCAGCGGGCCGCTGGCCTTCCGGCAGGCGGCGGCCTGCGCCCGCGCACCCGCCAGGGCCTCGGCGCGCTCGGCGTCGGTACGGGGGTCGAGCGGCGTCGCGTCGACGGTCTCGGTCCCGCCCTCGGTGCGGCAGGTCAGGGCCGGCTTGCTGCCGCCGACCCCGCGCGGGTCGAAGGACACGACGTCGAACCGCTCCCGCACGCCCCGGCCGATCTCGTCGGCGACACCGTCCTGGACGAGCTTGGCGCCGGGCTCGCCCGGGCCGCCCGGGTTGAGGACGAGCGAACCGACGCGCTTCCCCGGGAGCGCGGTGGCCGCCTTCGCCACCGGCAGCACGAAGGTCTTGCCGTCGCCCGGACGGGAGTAGTCCCTGGGCACGGTGAGCGTCGCGCACCGGACGTCGCCGCAGGGCCGCCACACCAGCTTCTGGCCGTAGAAGCGCCGCAGATCGGGGCGGGCGGCCGGGTCGACGGGGGAGGCGGAGGTGCGGGGCCGCTTCCCGTCCTGGCCCGGCCCGGCCGTGCAGGCGGCCAGGGACGTGGTGCCGAGGACGGCGAGGGCGAGGACGAGGGCCCGGCGGCGGGCGGTGGAGCGGAACACGGAAACTCCCCTGAGTGGTCGGTCCGGGGAAGCGTCACGCACGGATGCTGAGGATTTGCTGAGGACGGTCCCTTTGCGGGAAGCGTCACGCGAGGATGCTGAGGATGCGCCGAGGACGGTTCCGTCGCGGACGGGTCCCGGGTCAGTCCGAGGCCGGCAGCCGCAGCACGAACCGCGCCCCGCCCGCCACCGACCGCCCCGCCGTGAGGGTGCCGCCGTGCGCGTGCGCCACCCAGGAGGCGATCGACAGACCCAGGCCGGTGGACCCCGATCCGCTGCGGAACCGCTCGAACAGCGCGCCCGCCACCTCCGGAGGCAGGCCGGGCCCCGCGTCCTCGACCGTCAGCGTGCCGTCCCGGCCCACCGTGAGCAGCACCTCCGCCGGAACGCCCGGCGCGTGGCCGTGCGCGAGCGCGTTGTCCAGCAGATTGCCGACGGCCCGGCGTACGAGATCGGGGTCGGCCACCACGACCGTCTCCTCGGCCTCCACCCGGACGCGATGGCCCTCACCGGCGGATTCCTCCACCACGGCCTCCACCAGCTGGTCCAGACGCAGCGGCTGCCGCGCCACCGCCGCCGTACCGGACATCAGCCGGGCCCGGGTGAGCAGCCCGTCGACGAGCCGGCCCATGCCCTCCGCGAGCCGCAGCGTGCGCCGGTGCACGTCCGCGCTGTCGGTCTCGCCGCGCAGCGCCGTCTCGGCGAGCGTCCGGAGCGAGGCGGCCGGGGTCCGCAGATCGTGCGCGGCGTCCGCGAGGAAGGCCTCCTGCCGGTCGAGCGCGGCGAGCGCGGGCCGGACCGCGCGGCCCGACAGGACGTGACCGACCGCCGCCGACAGCAGGACGAGCACCGCGCAGCCGCCCGCCGCCAGCCGGACGAGCCGCCGGTGGTCGTCCCGCGGCGCGGTCGCGTCGGCCACGGTCACGAGCACGCCCTGCGGCGCCTCGCCGTCGGCCGCCTCTGGCGCGTAGAAGGGCTGCGCGAACACACGGACCGGATCGCCGCCCGTCGTACGCCCGTCGAAGGCCCGTACGCCGTCGGCCCGCACCGCCGCACGGCCCGCGTCCAGGACGACGTCCCGGCTCACGGTCAGGCACGGCTTCGCCGGCGCGTGCTCGACGGTCAGCCGGTCCGTGTCCGCCGGGTCCACGAGCAGCACGGTCAGCGGAGGGCACGCGGTGTCCACCGAGTCGGCCAGGACGTCCAGGACGAGCCGCCCGCCCTCGTCGGTCTCCAGGAGCCCGAGGGCCCAGCTCGTGTCCGCGTCCATCGTGTGATCGAGCTGCTCCCGCCAGCGGCCGCTGTCGCCGCGCACGGCGAGCACGGCCATCGCGATCAGCCCCACGGCGCTGGTCAGCGCGAACAGCAGACTGATCCGCCGGCGCAGCCGCAGCACGCGGTCCTTCGGCGTGAGCGGCCGCGAGGTGGTCCTCACGACACGCCGTCGGACGGCGAGAGCCGGTAGCCGACCCCGCGCACGGTGTGGATCAGCGGCGGCTCCCCGAGCTTGCGGCGCAGCTGGGAGACGAGCACCTCCAGGACGTTCGACTGCGGTTCGGCCATCTCGTCCCAGCAGCTCTCGATCAGCTCGGCGCGGGAGACCGCCTGGTCGCAGCGGGCCGCGAGGACCTCGAGGACCGCGAACTCCCGGCTCGTCAGCATGAGCAGCACCCCGGCGCGGCGCACGTGCCGGCGGGCGGTGTCGATCTCCAGGTCACCGATCCGGTGCACCGGCGGCCGGACGACCGCGGACCGGCGGCACAGGCTGCGCACCCGGGCGACCAGCTCGGGCACGGCGAAGGGCTTGACGAGGTAGTCGTCCCCACCGCTCGCGAAGCCCTCCACCCGGTCCGCCACGGTGTCGCGCGCGGTCAGGAACAGGACCGGCACGTGACGCCCGGAACGCCGCAGCCCGTCGACATAGGCGGCGGCGTCGCCGGACGGCAGCATCCGGTCGAAGACCGCGCAGTCGTACGCCGTGACGAACAGCGCCTCGTCGGCGCGGGGCAGATCGGCGGCCTCGTCGACGGCGAGCCCGGCGGCCCGCAGAGCGGCGGCCACCCCGAACCGGAGGTCTTCGTCGTCCTCGACGAGCAGTACACGCACGCCGCAACCCTAGACGCCGTCCGCCGCGCGCCCCGATGCACGGTGCGGCAGGGTGGAGCCATGCCCGAACTCCCCGAGGTGGAAGCGCTCCGCGCGTTCCTCGACACGCACCTGGTGGGCAAGGAGATCGCCCGCGTCCTGCCCGTCGCGATCAGCGTCCTCAAGACGTACGACCCGCCCCTGAGCGCCGTCGAGGGCGCCGAGTTCACCGCCGTCGGCCGGCACGGGAAGTTCCTCGACCTCACCACCACCGGTGCCGCGGGCGAACTCCACCTCCTGATCCACCTGGCCCGCGCGGGCTGGCTCCGCTGGCAGGACCCACTGCCCTCGGGGCCGCCGAAACCGGGCAAGGGCCCGCTGGCGCTGCGTATCGCCCTCACCGGCGGCGACGGCTTCGACCTCACCGAGGCCGGCACCACCAAACGCCTCGCCGTCCACCTGGTCCACGACCCCCAGGACGTGCCGGGCGTCGCCCGCCTCGGCCCCGACCCGCTCGCGGAGGACTTCGGCGCGGAGGAGTTCGCCGCCCTGCTCGCCGGGGAGCGGCGCCAGATCAAGGGAGCGCTGCGCGACCAGAGCCTCATCGCGGGCATCGGCAACGCCTACAGCGACGAGATCCTGCACGTCGCGAAGATGTCCCCGTTCAAACCCACCCAGAACCTCACCCCGGAGGAGACCACCGCCCTCTGGACGGCGATGCGCACCACCCTCCGCGAGGCCGTCGAACGCTCCCACGGCCTCGCCGCCGGCAAGCTCAAGGCCGAGAAGAAGACCGGCCTGCGCGTCCACGGCCGCACCGGCGAACCCTGCCCGGTCTGCGGCGACACCATCCGCGAGGTCTCCTTCAGCGACTCCTCCCTCCAGTACTGCCCCACCTGCCAGACCGGAGGGAAGGTCCTCGCCGACCGCCGCCTGTCGAAACTCCTCAAATAGACTCCCGCGCATGCTGCGCGTACTGGCCGTCGACGACGAGGAGCCCGCCCTCGGGGAACTGCTGTACCTGCTGCGCGCCGACCCCCGCGTCCGGACCGCCGAAGGCGCAGGCGACGCCACGGCCGCCCTGCGCAGGATCGGGCGCGCCCTGGAGACCGGTCCCGACGGCGACGAGGGCATCGACGTCGTCTTCCTCGACATCCACATGCCCGGCCTCACCGGCCTGGACGTCGCCCGGCTGCTCGCGGGCTTCGCCCGGCCCCCGCACATCGTCTTCGTCACGGCCCACGAGGGCTTCGCGCTCCAGGCCTTCGACCTGAAGGCGGTCGACTACGTCCTCAAGCCGGTCCGCCGCGAGCGCCTCGGCGAAGCCGTACGCCGCGTCCACGAGCTCGTCCACGCCACCGCCGCGCCCGCCGCCCCGGCGGCCCCCGAGCAGATCCCCGTCGAACTCGGCGGGGTGACCCGCTTCGTCCCCGTCGACGAGATCGCGTACGTCGAGGCCCACGGCGACTACGCCCGCCTCCACACCGACCAGGGCAGCCACCTCGTCCGCATCCCGATCTCCACCCTGGAGGAGCGGTGGGCGGCCCGGGGCTTCGTCCGCATCCACCGCAGCCACCTCGTGGCCCTCGGCCGCATCGACGAACTCCGGCTCGACTCCGGCGCCACCTCGGTGCGGATCGGCGACACCGACCTGGCCGTCAGCCGCCGCCACGCCCGCCACCTGCGGGACCTCCTGATGCGCCGGGCCGGCGGCTGAACCCGTACCCCTACCGGCGCCGCACCCCGGCTGCATACACTCCACGGACCCAGGAGCCAGTCAGAGAGCGGACGCCGATGCCGGAGCAGCACCCCCCGCGCAGGCCCCGGCGCGAGACCGTCACCTACGCCTCCGCCCACGGCCCGGGAGCCGTGCCCGTGCCGGCCGGGCGGCGCCCCGTCCATCCGCCGGCCCGCTCCGAGATCGACGAGCAGACCACCCTCGGCCACACCTACGTCCGCTCCCTGATGCGCAGTCAGCTCCGCGCCGCCCTCACCGCCCTCGGTGCCCTGGCCCTGCTCGTCGGCTCGCTGCCGCTGCTGCTCGCGCTGCCCGCGCCCGAGGCGCTCGTCTGGGCCGCCCTCGGCTTCGGCGTGTACCCGGTCGTCTGGGCCATCGCCCACTGGTACGTGCGCAGGGCGGAGCGCAACGAGCGCGACTTCACCGGCCTCGTCGAACGGTGAAGTGCCGCGCGTGAACCAGACCTACGCCGTCGCCGCCGTCACCGCCGTCGTCCTCGCCACCGTCCTCATCGGCGCCCTCGGCCTGCGCGTCTCCCGCACCACCTCCGACTTCTACGTGGCCTCCCGGACCGTCCGGCCGGGCCTCAACGCCGCCGCCATCAGCGGCGAGTACCTCTCCGCCGCCTCCTTCCTCGGCATCGCCGGACTCGTCCTCGTCCAGGGCCCCGCGATGCTCTGGTACCCGGTCGGCTACACCGCCGGATACCTCGTCCTGCTCGTCCTCGTCGCCGCCCCGCTGCGCCGCTCCGGGGCGTACACCCTCTCCGACTTCGCCGAGGCCCGTCTCGAATCCCCGCAGGCCCGGCGGCTCGCCAGCCTCTTCGTCGTCGGCATCGGCTGGCTGTACCTGCTGCCGCAGCTCCAGGGCGCCGGCCTCACCCTGGAGATCCTCACCGGCGCCCCCGACTGGGTCGGCGGGCTGCTCGTCGCCCTCGTCGTCACCGGCACGGTCGCCGCGGGCGGCATGCGCAGCATCACCTTCGTCCAGGCCTTCCAGTACTGGCTGAAGCTCACCGCGCTGCTCGTCCCCGCCCTCTTCCTGCTCGCCGCCTGGTACGGGGACGAGGCGCCCCGGGCCCGTTTCGACGCCCCCGCCGTGCTGCGGGGCCACACCGTCGTCAAGGTCGCCGACACGGTACGGATCGGGCTCGACGCCCCGCTCACGGTCACCGTCTCCGGCAGCGTCGACTCCGTCGCGTACACCGGGCGGACCGTCACCCTCACCCCCGGCACCCATCACGTCCAGGGCGGCACCTCGCTCGCCTTCGCCCCGGGGTCGGCGCTTCCCGAGAGGGCCGCCGGCGGCTCCGATCCCCTCGGTTGGTCCCAGCCGCTCGCCGGGGGCCGCGACGGGCACCAGCTGTACGCCACGTACGGGCTGATCCTCGCGACCTTCCTCGGCACCATGGGCCTGCCGCACGTCGCCGTCCGCTTCTACACCAGCCCGCACGGCCGCGCCGCCCGGCGCACGACGCTCGTCGTCCTCGGACTCGTCGGCGCGTTCTATCTGCTGCCGCCCCTGTACGGAGCCCTCGGCCGGATCTACGCCCCCGAACTCGCCCTCACCGGTTCCGCCGACGCCGCCGTCCTCGTCCTGCCCGACCGGATGCTCGGCGGTCTCCTCGGCGACCTCCTCGGGGCGCTCCTCGCGGCCGGCGCCTTCGCCGCGTTCCTCTCCACGGCCTCCGGGCTCACCATGTCGGTCGCCGGGGTCCTCACCCAGGACGTCCTGCCCTCCCGGACGTCCTCCCGCGGCGTACGGCACTTCCGTCTCGCGACCCTGCTCGCCACCGCCGTCCCGCTCGCCGTCGGGGTGGTCGCCTCCAAGGTCCCGGTCGCCGACGCCGTCGGCCTCGCCTTCGCGGTCTCCGCCTCCTCCTTCTGCCCGCTCCTCGTCCTCGGGATCTGGTGGCGCCGGCTCACCCCGCCGGGCGCCATGGCCGGGCTCCTGCTCGGCGGAGGCTCCGCCCTCGCGGCCGTGATGGCGACCCGGGCCGGACTCGCCCCCGAGGGCTGGCCGCACACCCTGATGGCCTGGCCCGCCGTCTGGTCGGTCCCCCTGGGCTTCCTGACGATGGTGCTCGTCTCGCTCGCCACCCCCCGGCGGATCCCGCCCGGCACGCCCGCCATCCTCGCCCGGCTCCACCTCCCGGAGGAGATCACCGGCACGGTCCCCGTCCCCGTCCAGGAGGTACGCCGATGAGCGGCATCGCCCTCGCCGCCGCGGCCGCCGCCGGCGCTGTGCTCCTCGCCGCCGGCTTCGTCCTCGGCCGCCTCGCCGCCCGGCGCGGCGGCCGCACCGCCGACCCCGACCTCGGGACCCCCGTCGAACGGGCCACCTTCCACACCCTGCACACCGCCTCCCTCGCCGCGCCCCCGCTGCGCGCCGGACTCACCGAGGAGACCGCGCGGAAGGCGGCCCGCACGCTCCGCTCGCTGCTCGGCACCGAGGCGCTCTGCCTCACCGACCGGGGCGCGGTCCTCGCCTGGGACGGACCGGGCGAGGACCACCACCGCGCGCACGTGCCCGGGCAGGCCGCCGAGACCCTGGCGACCGGCCGCAGCCGCTCCGCGCACAGCGGCTGCGACGACCCGGCGTGCCCGCTGCGCTGGGCGGTGACCGCCCCGCTCTCCGGCGAGGACGGCGTCCTCGGCGCACTCGTCGCCTACGGCTCCCGGGAGTCGGCCGTCCTCGTACGGGCCGCGACCGAGGTGGCCCGCTGGGTCTCCGTCCAGCTGGAGCTGGCCGAGCTGGACCGTTCGCGCACCCGGATCGTGGAGGCCGAGATCCGCGCCCTGCGCGCCCAGATCTCCCCGCACTTCATCTTCAACTCCCTCGCCGCCATCGCCTCGTTCGTCCGCACCGACCCGGAGCGGGCCAGGGAACTGCTCCTGGAGTTCGCCGACTTCACCCGCTACTCCTTCCGCAGGCACGGTGAGTTCGCCCAGCTCGCCGACGAACTCCGTTCCATCGAGCAGTACTTGGCGCTGGCCGGGGCCCGGTTCGGCGACCGTCTGAAGGTGACCCTGCAGATCGCCCCCGAGGTGCTCCCGGTGACCTTGCCGTTCCTCTGCCTCCAGCCGCTCGTGGAGAACGCCGTCAAGCACGGCCTCCAGGACCGGGAGCGGGGCTGCCGGGTCACCATCGCCGCCCGGGACGCGGGCGCCGAGGCGGTGGTGACCGTCGAGGACGACGGCATCGGCATGGACCCGGAGCGGCTGCGCGCCGTTCTGCGCGGGGAGCACCCGGCGGGCTCAGGCATCGGCCTGTCCAATGTGGACGAGCGGCTGCGCCAGGTGTACGGGGCGGAGCACGGCCTCGTCATCGAGACGGGTGTCGGCGCGGGGATGAAGGTGACGGTACGCGTCCCCAAGTACCGCCCGGGGGTGCATCCTTCGGCACCTTAGCCGCCGCCTTCAGCGAAGGTGGAGGGAGAGGTGCGCGAGCGGCAGGCCCAGCTTCCAGGCGGGGAGCCAGATCTGCTCGGCCTCGTCGACCGGGCTCTCCGGGTCGCTCCGGCCGTCGAGGTCGGCGGCCCGGATCCAGGTGTCCCGCAGCCGCTGCCAGGCGGTCCGCGCGAGCGCCAGGTCGGGGCCTTCGCCGCCGCTCGCCCGCCGCGCGGCGAGCCGCTCCTCGACCCAGGGCGGCCAGGGGCGGTCGTACGCGGTGTGCCGCAGCCACTCGTCGACCCGGCAGGCGGCCCACGCGCCGGCCGGTCCGTCCGGCTCCTCGGCGAGGTGCACGGTGAGGGCCAGGGCCTGGAGGCCGGCCCGGTACTCCAGTGAGCCGGGGGCCACGAGCGCGGCGGCCCGCAGGACCTCGTCGGCCAGGTACTCGGCGCACAGCCAGGCCATCGGGACGGCGAGGCCGCCGCCGCTGGTGCCGCCGGCGCCGTTCGTGCTCTCGGGCAGCAACGCTCCCACCTTCTCCCGGACGTGGAGGGCCCCGGACGTCAGGGGCCCGGGGGAGAGCCTCCTCCGTGAAGGGCCCCCGCGGGTCCCGCTTTGCTCAACTCGCCCGTGTGGTTTCGGATACGTTTCCCGGCCGGATCGGTACGGGTGAGGTTCCTGGTGTCGGGCGGGTCGAGGGTGACGGGAGGGGCGGGGGAGACACCTTCACGGCCTAGCCCAGGAGTGCGTAGACGGCGGTCGCGTGGGCCGCGGTCTCCTCCGAGCCCTCGGCCGTCATGGTGATGTCGGCGAAGGCCATCCGCTTCCCCGCCTTGGTGAGCCGGGCCCGTACGAGGACGTCGGCGCCGATCACCGCGCGCTGGAAGCTGATGGACTGCTGGACGGTGGTCATCGGCACGAAGCCGCCCCGGGCCGCGGCGACCGCGATGACCGTCGCGGTGTCGGCGGCGGCCATCAGGGCCTGACCGGACAGGCCGCCGCCCTCCCGGGCGAGCCGGTCGGACCAGGGGAGCCGGAGTACGGCCTCGTGCCCGTCGGCCGTGTCGACGGATTCGACGGTGAGTCCCAGATCGAGCACCCAGGGGGCGAAGTTGTCGGCGAGGACCTGTTCGGCGGCGGTGAGTGTCAGCGTCACGGCGTCATTGTGGGGCCCCGGCGCGGACCCGGGCAACGGCCAAGCGGCGCGGCCGGTAGCCGGGGAGGGAACGCCCCAGCTGCCGCAGCGCGTAGTGCGAGCGGGACTTGACGGTTCCGGCGGGGATCCCGAGCTCGACGGCGGCCTCGTTGACGGTGAGGCCGTGGAAGTAGAGCCGGACGAGCACGGCCCGGTGTTCGGGGCTCAGCTCCCGCACGGCCGCCCGTACATCGAGCGCGGCCTCGGCCGAGGCGGTGGCGTCGGCCGGGTCGGGCGTCACCGCGAGGACGCCGTCGCCGATCTCGGCGGGCCGGGCGAGTCGTGAGCGGCGGGCGTCGATGGCGAGACGACGGGCCACGGTGAAGAGCCAGGGGCGCATCGAGGTGTAGGGGCCGTCGAAGGCCTCGGGGTGGAGCCAGGCCCGTACCAGGGTCTCCTGGGCGAGGTCCTCGGCCCGCTGCCGGTCCCCGTGGGTCAGGGAGAGCAGGAAGGAGAGCAGCGCCGGACCGTGGTCCCGCTGCAGTTCCTCCAGGGTCCGCTCGTCGGTCGTCGCCGTTGTCGCCGTCGTCATGCTGCCCGCCTCTCCCGCGGCTCGTCGTCCGGGGCGTATACGAGCGCATCCGGACGGCGAGGGACAGGGAACGGACGGCGGTCTGCGACGAACGGTCGCACCGAGCGGCGAATGGCACGGCGAACGGTCGGACGGAGTAGGTGCATCCGTTTCGGCGGGGTTCGTGAGCATGTGCGGCCTTGACCCTTGACTGCGGCTTTCCCAGGAGATCAATTCGTCAGAACAGATGTTCATCACATGATTCGGGCGGAGTGCCGTACATGACCTCACGCACCAGACCCGCGGGGGCGGCGACGCTCGCCGCGCTCCTGCTCGCGGCGGCGACCGGCTGCGCCGGCGGAACCGGACCGGCCGCCGGCACCGGACCGGCCGCCGGCACCCCCACCCCGGGGGCCACTCCCGGGGCCGGGAGCGCGACCGGGGCCGCGCCTCCCGCCGCCCCGTCCGCCGCCCCCGGCGGAGCCTCCGCGCCCGCCGGCTTCACCCTCGTCGCCTCCGGCGACGTCCTGCCGCACGACTCGATCATCCGGCGGGCCGCCGAGGACGCGGACGAGGCCGGCTACGACTTCGGCCCCATGCTCTCCGGCGCCAAGCCCATCGTCTCCCGCGCCGACCTGGCCATCTGCCACATGGAGACCGTGTACGGAGAGAAGGGCGGGCCCTACACCGGCTACCCCGCCTTCAAGTCGCCGCCCGAGATCGCCGCCGCGCTCAAGGCGACCGGCTACGACTCCTGCTCCACCGCCTCCAACCACACCCTCGACGACGGGGCGGCGGGCCTCGGCCGCACCCTCGACGCGCTCGACACGGCCGGCGTCCGGCACGCCGGCTCCGCCCGTACGGCCGAGGAGGCGGCACGGCCCACCCTGCTCAAGGCCGGCGGCGCCACGGTCGCCCAGCTCGCCTACACCTACGACACCAACGGCTACCCGCTGCCCGAGGGCCGGCCCTGGGCCGTGAACCTGCTCGACGAGCACAAGGTCGTCGCCGACGCGCGCGCCGCCCGGGCCGCCGGAGCGGACGTCGTCGTGGTCAGCGTCCACTGGGGCAGCGAGTGGCAGACCGAGCCCGACGAGCGGCAGCTCTCCCTCGGCCGCGCGCTGACCGCCTCGCAGAGCGGCGGCCGCCCGGACATCGATCTCGTGATCGGGACGCATGCCCACGTCCCTCAGGCCTACGAGAAGGTCAACGGGACCTGGATCATCTACGGGATGGGCGACCAGATCGCCGGCGACATGATCAACCACGAGGGCGCCTACGACGCGCGCGGCAACATGAGCAGCATCGGCCGCTTCACCTTCGCCCCGCCCAGGACCGCCGGCGGGCGCTGGGAGGTCACCAAGGCGGAGTTCCTCCCCCAGTGGTTCGACACCGCGCACGGCCGGGTGGTGAACCTCGCCGCCGCGGAGGGCGCGGACGCGCGCGAGACCGAGATCCGCGACACCGTCCGGCAGGTCGTCCTCGGCCGTGGAGCCGACAAGGACGGCCTGGTGATGGGGAAGTAGGACGAGGGCGGTACCCGGCCGGTCACGGCACGACGGTGACCGGCCGGCGGCCCGCGCAGGCGTCGCCCCGGAAGGTGTGGAACTCCCAGCGCATCCGCCACGGGTCCTTGACTCTCCCCGCGGACGCCCGGATCTCCGAGGCTATCGGCTCATCGGGTGTTTTCGGACAGGTGGCCGGTGTCGCTGAGCCATGCGGACCCTCGCCCGTAGGGACCATTGGTCATGAAAAAGGATCAGATGCCCAGCACCCGCCGGGCGGTTCTGCGCCTCGCCGCCGCGCTCGGGGCCACCGCCACGGTCGGAGTATTCGCGGCGGACCGGTTCACCGAGCCCGATGCGGTCACCGGCCCCGCCGCCACCCCCGGAGGCACCTCAAGTCCGGGGCGCGCGGGCCCGGCCGCGGGCCCCCAGGCGCACGCCGCCCGGCTGAGCCCGTCCGCGTACCGGCTCCAGCCCATGACCTCGTACGCGCCCCCCGCCTTTCGCCGCGCGGTGCCGCCGGTGCGGCAGCGCCCCTTCCTGAGCATGTCCGGCGTCGGCCGCTCGATGGTGCTGACCTTCGACGACGGCCCCGATCCCCGGTACACCCCGGGCATCCTGGAGACCCTGCGCCGGTACGACTGCCGGGCGATGTTCTTCGTCTGCGGCGAGATGGCCGTGGAGAACCAGGACCTCCTGCGGGAGATGGACGCGGACGGCCACATCGTCGGCAACCACACCTGGTCCCACCCCCTGGTCCCCAAGCTGCGGCCCTCCCGGATCCGCGACGAGCTCGGCTCCACCAGCGAGATCGTCGAACAGGTCCTCGGTACGCCCCCGCTCTGGTACCGCGCGCCCTACGGCGCCTGGAACCGGCTCTCCTTCGAGATCGGCGCCGAACTCGGCATGGAGCCGCTCGCCTGGACCGTCGACACCCTGGACTGGAAGGAACCCGGCACCGGATCCATCGTCCGCCGCGTCGTCGACGGGGCCGCACCCGGCGTCGTCGTCCTCTCCCACGACGCCGGCGGCAACCGCTCCCAGAGCGTGGCCGCGCTCCGCCGCTATCTGCCCGAACTCCTCGACGCCGGCTACCACATCACGGTCCCCAGACGCTGAACCGTCCCCGGGGGCCGCACCGCCCCCCCCCCGGCGCCGGCCACCCGGGGAAGACGGAAGGGCCCCGGCACCTCTGACGGTGCCGGGGCCCTTCCGCCGTGGCGTGCGGCCGGCTAGCGCGAGCCGACCATGCGCGCGTAGACGACGACGTTCCCGTCGTACCCACGCGCGCGCGTGTACCCGCCGCCGCAGGTGATCACCCGCAGCTCCGGCTCCCCGTTGTCGGCGTACACCTGCACGCCGGGGAAGTTGTCCTTGGCGTACACCTCGACGCCGTAGATCTCGAAGACCGCGACCCGGCCGTCGTACCGCTCGACCTCGATGTGCTGCCCCTTCTGGAGGGAGCCCAGGCCGTAGAAGACCGCCGGGCCCTTCGTGTTGTCGACGTGGCCGACGATCACGGAGGTGCCGCGCTGGCCGGGCGCGATGCCGTTCTGGTACCAGCCGGCGATGTTGGGGTCCTCCGGGGGCGGGGCCGCGACCCAGCCGCTCTCGTCCAGGCCCACGTCCATGAGGGGGGCCGCCACCTGGATCGCCGGGATCTTCACCCGGGAGGCCGGGGCGAAGGGCAGCGGTTCCAGCCCGGTGCTCGCGGCGGGAGGTGCGACCGGGCGCGCCACCGGCCGGGCCGCCGCGGCGGGCTGCGGCGGCCCGTGGGCGATGTCCACGCCGTTGCGCATCATCGCGAGCCCGGACAGCATGGCGAGGGCCAGGACGCCCCAGGGTTGGCGTCTCCTGCGCTCGAAGACGCGGAAGTCCTTCGGGGGCATGGTTCTCCCTTCTCGGCGTCGTCAGAACGGTAAGGGCGGTCGCGAGGGCCGTCGCGCCGGGCGGTGCGAACGGGTGGGGGCCGCCGCCGGACGGGTGTCCGGGCCCCGGGCACGGAGGCATGCGGCGGCGCGCCCCGGCGGAGCTGTGGCGAGCCGGCGCGGAAGCGTCGCGCAAGGCAGGTGGGTGACAGCCCGGCTGACCCATCCGAGTAATCGTCAGATAAGCACCCCGGAAGGCCCTGACCTGCGATTCCGTCGCCTCAGGGGGACTCCTCCTCGGCGTGTCGCCTCACCGGGGTGGCCCAGTGCCGACATGCACGGCTCGCACCGGCTTGTGATGGTTCGTCATGGAAGGCGTACTCGTCGAAACTTCCGGAGCACCGCTTTGGGGCGTCTTCCACTGGAGGTTCAACCATGCGTGCTGCACGCACTCTGGCGGTGACGGCGACCGCGTTCGCGGCGCTCGGACTCGCGGCCCCCCTCGCCACCGCCACCAACGGGCCCAGCAGCGTGACCGTCAGCCCCTTCCAGGCCGAGCGGGGCGGAGACAACTCCAACGGCGTCACGGTGTCCCCCTTCGCGGTCCACCAGGGCGCGCTCCTCACGATCACCGTCCGGGGCTGCGCGGGCGGCACGGTCACGTCCAACGCCTTCGCGACGGCCACGCTCCCCGCCGCCGTGAACGGGGTCTCCACCGTCACCGTCCGCATCTTCAACAACGCGACGCCGGGCCAGTACAACCTGGCCGTCCAGTGCAACGGCCGTACGCTCACCCAGTCGTTCCGGGTCCTCGCCGGCCAGGGCGCGCAGGGTGGCCTCGGCGGCTCGATGGCCCCCAGCTCCACCGAGATGGCGGTGGGCGGTTCGCTCGTCGCCGCGGCCGCGCTCGGCGGTGGTCTCTTCATCGTCCGCCGTCGGCGTGTGACCGGCGCAGGAGTCTGACCGGCCGAACCTCCCGGTCGGCCCGCTGTGCCCGTCGCCCCCGAGTCCCTGCCGGGACCCGGGGGCGACGGGCGTCCTGAGACGCCGTGCACCGCTCCGGGCCAGGACGTCCGCTCAGTGACGCCGGCCGGCGCCGGAGCGGCGACGGACCGCGTAGACGCCGGCGCCGGCCGCCGCGAGCACCACCAGGGCGCCGCCGACGGCGATCTCGGTGCCGGTGGGGGCCATCGAGCCGCCGAGACCGCCCCGCACCCCGCGCGGGGGAGTGAGGATCGTGGCGCTGATGGTGGGGGTGGCGGTGGGGGAGCCGCTGATCGTGAGGGCGACGGTGTCCTGCACGCCGCCCGTGCAGTTGAAGAGCACCGTGTACACGGCGCCGCGCTTGGCGTCCGCGTCCACGGTGGCGGACGCCGTCGCACCGGGCGGGATGGTGACGGTGTCGAAGATGCCGGCCGAGGCCGTCGCCGTACTGGCGCAGCCGGGGGCGCTCAGCGTCAGCCGCCCGCCCGGGGCGACGACCGCGGGCGACACGACGAAATCGCCCGGTGCCTTGGCCCTGTGTGCCCGCGGGGGGTTGGCGGGAGCACCGTCCGCCGCGAGGGCGACGGGGGCGGCCAGGGCGATGGCGGCCGCCCCCAGCAGGGCAGTGGATGCGGCACGTATCGCGCGCATGGTGAATCCTCCGGGTCCCGAGGGGCAGCCGCGGGAGGGGGTTCCCGCGAAGCCACGCACCTCGATGCCCGAAACGCTAGGAGCGCACTACCACAGCCGCGATCCCAGAGGTGCGAATGGGGCACCGAAGTCCCCCGGGTGGCCCACTCGCATGGGCTCGCTCACCGCGTGAGCTGCGGGAACAGATCGGTGAACGGCGCGGCGGTCGCCGAGATGCCCCGGCCGAACGGCGCGTCGAAGTCCCAGATGAGGAACAGCAGGAAGGCGATCAGGACGCTGAACAGCCCGGCGAGCAGCAGTTCCCGGCCGCTCCTGCGGATCTGCAGCGTGAAGATGAGGCCCACCGTCACCAGGGCCCCGATGATCAGACCGAACCAGACCACGCCCGGCATCGTCTCGCCCGCGCTCTGCCCGCGTGCGCCCCGGGCGTCGTCGGCCAGGGCCACCTGGTCCACCAGGGGCTGGTACGCCTGCCCCTCGAAGTCGTTGGCGGGCTGGTAGTCGGTGACGCTGCGCCGCACCTTCTCCAGGAGCGCGGTGCCCTCGTCGCTGAGCTCGCCCTTCTCGGCCATGTACGTCCACTCGTCGTGCACCACGTACGAGACGTACGCGTCGACGTCGGCGCGGATCCTGGCGCGGACGTCCTGCGGGTACACCTCGGCGCGCGCCGAGATCTCGTGCATCGCCTGGGCCTCCTGCCGCACGGTCTCCTGGGCGGCCCCGCGGGCCTCCCAGACGCCGGCGATGGCCAGACCGAGGACGATCGCGTAGATCACGCCGATCATCATCGTCATGTACTCGATGACGTCGGGGGTCTCGCTGGGGTCGTCGTCCTCGGGGATGCGGCGGTTGTTCATGACGACGATGGTGAGCACGACGGCACAGGCGGCGGCCATCGCGAGGGAGAGAACAAGCCATTCGGACATGGATTCCTCCGGCGGGATTCAGAGGGTCGGTGGATGAGGGGGACGGCGCGTCACTTGGAGCGCGGGCGCAGGATCGCCGTCGCGAGCACGGCGGGGGCGGTGATCATCAGCGTCGCCGTGACGACGGAGGTGCCCCCCTGCTTCTTGGTGTGCGTCGCCGGGCGGTAGGTGGGCAGCGCCACGGGGGTCGAGGGTCGCGGCCGCACGGTGGGGGTCGGGGACGGCGCCGGCGGTGCGGCGGCGGGCTCCGGAGGCCTGGTGGTCGGAGGCGCGGGGGACGGCGGCTCCGGGCGGGGTGCGGGCCGGGTGGCCGGCGGCTTCGGCGCGGGCCGGGGGCGGGGACCGGCTCGGGCTCGGGCGGCGGGGGGCACCGGCTTCGGGGTCGGCTTGGGGGACGGGGAGGGCCTGGGGGGCTCGGGCGTCGGCGTCGGGGGGGGGCGTGGGCGTCGGTGTGGGCGACGGGCACGGCGGGGGCGGCTCGGGGTCGCAGGGGTTCGGGTGGTGGTGGTGCTCGTGGCCCTTGCCCTTGCCCTTGCCGTGGTGCTCGTGGCCCTTGCCCTTGCCGTGGCCTTTCCCGCCCCCCTTCCCGCCGCCCTCGCCGTCCCGTCGGTCGTTGCCGTTCCCGTCGTCGTCGCCGTCGTCGTGGTGGCCGTCGCCGGCGACCGCGACCGCGATCTGTGAACCGCCCGAGTCGGTCGAGGCGTAGGCGCAGGCGTCGGCGGCGGCGGGCGCCGGTGCGGCGAGCAGCCACACGAGCCCGAGGGCCGCCAGCGGCCGCGCGAGGAGTGATCCGTACAGAGACACGCCGTCGAGCTTGATCACAGCAGCGGCGCGCCGGGGCGGAATCGGGCGGGATTCGCCAGATGGAGGGGATCTCCGGATGTGTGGGCTTGACGTTTCGCCAGGTGTCGGTGACGGATTCGGCGCAATGCCCGTTATTGCCGGGCAGGATGATTCCGGACGGGTGGCCGACACGGTCCGTTCAGGCCTCCCGGGCAAGAACTGTCCGGTTGTCGCCCTGTCGGACGGGACGGCCAACAGGGCATCCTGCACCGGCGACCGGGCCCCGAGGGCGGCAACAGCCGAGCTACGGACGGGGTCTGGCGCTCCACCGGGCGCGACCGGCACCGTCCCGGGAACCGACGCACGATCATATGCACGTGAATTTGCACAGCCTGAAGGCGTGAACTCTGCGTTCCAAGAGCACGTGCCAATGGCGTGTGACCAAGAACGGACCGCGAATTTCCGTTTCTACTCGCTCTCCCGGCGGGCGATCAGTAGCCTCACCTCGAACACCGGCCGCGAACACCTGGCCGCATCCCCCATGGCGACTTGTTGGAGACATTGATGGAGCGTCCCGCCTGGGCTCCGCCCGGTATCGACATCTCGGTACCGAGTGTGTCCCGTATGTACGACTTCTATCTGGGCGGCTCGCACAATTTCGAAGTGGACCGGGAAGCGGCGCGCAAGGCCATGGAGTTCATGCCTGGTCTGCCCAAGGTCATGCAGGCGAACCGTGCCTTCATGCGGCGCGCCGTCCGCCACGCCGTTGACAACGACGTCACCCAGTTCCTCGACATCGGCTCCGGCATACCCACCTTCGGCAATGTGCACGAGGTCGCCAGGAACGCGGACCCCGCCGCCCGGGTCGTCTACGTCGACCACGACCCGGTCGCCGTGGCCCACAGCCGCGCCGTCCTCGAAGGCGACGAGAACGCCGCGGTCGTCGCCGCCGACCTGCGCAAGCCCGCGGAGATCCTCCACAGCCCCGAGGTCACCCGACTCCTCGACCTGGACCGGCCGGTGGCCCTGCTCCTCGTCGCCGTCCTCCACTTCCTGGAGGACGAGGACCGCCCGTACGAGGCCGTCGCCGAGCTGATCGACGCCCTCGCCCCCGGCAGCCTCGTCATCCTCACCCACGCCTCGTTCGAGGGCATCCCGCTCTCCGAGGAACAGGCCGGCGGCACCGTCGGGGTCTACCGCAACATCCGCAACCCGCTGGTGATGCGGACGAGCGGCGAGATCGCCCGCTTCTTCGAGGGCACCGAACTGGTCGAGCCCGGACTCGTCCCGATGCCGCTGTGGCGGCCGGACAGTCCGGCCGAGGAGGAGGATCCGTACGCCTTCTCCGGGTTCGCAGGGGTGGGGCGCAAGGCGTGAAGGTCCCGTCGCAGCCGTCCGGCGCCGTCGCCGAAGCCGACGGCCCGGAGGACAGACTCAGGCGGTTCGTCACCATCTGGAGCCGCGCGATCTTCCCGGTGACCGCCACCTCGCTGACGCGCGCCGAGTTCGAGGGGCATCTGCTGCCGCTGGCCCGCACCCTGTGCGACGCCCTGCACGCCCGCCCCTTCGACACGGCACCGGCCCAGCGCACCGGCGCGGCCCTCGTCGCCGCCCACTGCACCGACCCGGACGCGCTCGGCCGCAGCCTCGGCGTCGTCGACTCGTACCTGGTGCTCTACTGCGGTACGGAGTCGGACCTCCCTGCCGAGGAACTGCGGGCCCGCTGCGCCCGGCTCCAGCACGCCATGGCCACCGGCTACGCGGGGGCCCTGCGCGAGCGGACCCTCACCGAGCAGGAGGCCATCGCCCGCTCCGCGCTCGTCGCCCGCAGCGCCGCCGAGATCGCCCTGCACGCCACCGAGAGCCGCTTCCGCGCCGTCTTCGACGGGGCCGCGATCGGCATCGGCATCGCCGACCTCGACGGCAACGTCCTGGAGGTCAACGAGACCCTCACCCGCATGTTCGGCGGGATGGAGGGCCAGGTGCGCAGCCGGAACGTCTCCGAGTGGGTGCACCCGGAGGACGGGCCGCACGTCTGGAAGCTGTACGAGGAGCTGGTCCGCGGCGAGCGCGAGCACTACCGCGTCGAGAAGCCGTACTACCGCGGTGACGGAACGGTTCTGTGGACCAACCTCACCGTCTCGCTCCTCCGGGACGCCGAAGGCCGCCCCCAGTACCAGCTGGCCCTCATGGAGGACACCACCGAACGGCGCCTGCTCCATCTGCGCCTGCGGTACGAGGCCACCCACGACGCGCTCACCGGACTCCCCAACCGGACCCTGTTCTTCGAACGCCTGGAGAAGGCCCTCGCCCCCGGCGACAACGCCCGCTTCGGCCTCTGCTACCTCGACCTCGACGGCTTCAAGGTCATCAACGACAGCCTCGGCCACTCCACCGGCGACCGGCTGCTCGTCGAGGTCGCCGACCGGCTGCAGAGCTGCGTCACCGGGGCCGGCGAGATGGTGGCCCGGCTCGGCGGCGACGAGTTCGTCGCCCTCACCACCGGCGCCGGCGGCCAACGGGACGTCACCGAACTCGCCGACCGCATCCTCGCCGCCCTAGCCACGCCCCTGCGCATCGACGGCCGCGAGCTCACCGTGCGCGGCAGCCTCGGCGTCGTCGAGGGCCCGGCGGGGGAGCGCACCCCGGCCGAGGTGCTCCGCAGCGCCGACATCACCATGTACCGGGCCAAGTCGGCGGGCGGCAACCGCTTCGAACTCGCCGACCCCGAGGCCGACGCCCGCGCCATCACCCGGCACGGGCTCACCACGGCCCTCCCGACGGCCCTGGAGCGCGGCGAGTTCTTCATCGAGTACCAGCCCCTCGTCCACCTCGACGACGGCAGCGTGCACGGCGCGGAGGCCCTCGTCCGGTGGTGCCACCCGCAGCACGGGGTGCTCGGCCCGGACCGCTTCATCCCGCTCGCCGAGGACACCGGGCTCATCGTGCCGCTCGGCCGCTGGGTGCTCCAGGAGGCCGTGCGCCAGGCCCGCTTCTGGCAGACCCGGCACTCCGACGGCGGGCCGCTGCGGATCAACGTCAACCTCTCGCCGACGCAGCTCCACCACCCGCGCCTGGTCGCCGACACGGTCGACGTCCTGGAGCGCTCCGGCCTCGAACCGGGCGCGCTCTGCCTGGAGGTCACCGAGTCGGCGCTGATCGGCGCCGACGAGGACCTCCTGAAGCCGCTGCGGCAGCTCGCCGAGATGGGCGTGGACATCGCGCTCGACGACTTCGGCACGGGCTACTCGAACCTGGCCAATCTCCGGCGGCTGCCGGTGAGCGTCCTGAAGCTCGACCGGTCCTTCACCCGGGGCATGCAGCAGCACCCGGTGGACCCGGTCGACCTCAAGATCGTCGAGGGGATCGTCTCACTGGCACACAGCCTGGAACTGGCGGTCACGGTCGAGGGCGTGGAGACCGGCGCCCAGGCCCGCCAGCTCCGCGACCTGGGCTGCGACACGGCCCAGGGCTGGTACTACGCCCGCCCGGGCGCCCCGGACCGCATCCACTCGCTCCTGCTGGCGGACGCGGTCTAGCCCGACCCCCCGTGTGGGCCAGCGGAACGCCTGCCCACAACGGGGGCCTCGCGTCAGAGCGTCGCGAGCGTGAGCACCACCGTGTCGGCGGTCGTGGCGACCGAGACGGACGTCTTGTCCGAGGTGGCGGTGAAGATGCCGGCGACGTCCACGACCGTGTACTGGGCGCCCTCCAGGGCCTTGCGGTACTCGGCGACGACGGCCTTCGGGTCCTGGGCGGTGAAGGTCAGGACGTAGGCGCCCTGGCTGCCGGTGACCGAGGTCAGTTCTCCGGAGGGCAGCGGCAGGCCCGCCGGCAGGTCGTCCGGCTTCTTCACGCCGCCGGTGGCGGGCGCGTCGGTGGTGGGGGAGGCGCCGCCGTCGGTCGGAGCCTGAGTGGGGGCGGTGGCGGTGGCGCCGCCCTTGCCGTCGGTGCCGTCGGTCCCGCACGCGGTCAGCCCGAGGACGGCGAGTGCGGCGACGGCGACGAGCGAAGTGGTGCGCTTCCAGGGCATGGTGACGTCCCATCGATGAGAGGTGTGGTCGTGCCTTCCGACCGGGAGAGTGACATAGGAAAACCCCCTTTGACTTCGGAATGATCCAGTCCGGGCTCGCCGAGGCCCTGGGGAGCTCGCCCGCCGTACTCAGCCTCGTCATGCGGGGCCGGCGGGCCCGGATCCCCCACCCCGACGCGTACCCCCGGGAGCGCCGCAGCGCCGCGCTCCCGCGCGCCTCCGCCGGTGACCGCGGAGCGCGTCACACGCCCCTGCGGGAGGCCATGAGCAGCCGCTGGAGTTCCCGGGCCGCCCTCGGCGGGGCCACGTCGCTGCGGTGCGCCAGCGCGATGGTGCGCCGCAGCCCCGGCCGCGAGAGGGCCGTCACCCGCAGGTCCCGGCCCGCGCGGGCCGCGACCATCGCCGGGACGACCGCGAGCCCGAGCCCCGCCCGTACAAAACCGAGCACCGCGTCCAGCTCCCCGCCCTCCACGGTGAACGTCGGCTCGAAGCCCTCCGCCCGGCAGGCCGCCACGGTCAGTTCCCGCAGGTCGTAGCCGTGCCGGAACATCACGAGGGGCTGATCCCGCAGGTCCTTGATCCGCACCGGCCGGCGTGGGGCGGGCTCGGAGGCCGCGGAGACCACCACCAGGTCCTCCCGGAGCAGCTCGACCGTCGTCAGGGCGGGGGAGGGGGAGGGGAGCGGGAGGACGACCAGGGCCAGGTCGAGCGCCCCGCGCGCCAGCTCCCGTACGAGATCGTGCGAGCCGCCCTCCTCGATCAGGAGCTCGATCCCCGGGTGCAGGTCGTGGAAGGACCGCAGCACGTCCGGCAGGAGCCCCGTGCACAGGCTCGGCGTCGCGCCGAGCCGCACCCGGCCCCGCTTCAGCTGGGCCAGCTCCTGCACCTCCAGGCGGGCCGTCTCCGTGTCGGCGAGGATCCGCCGCGCGAGCGGCAGCAGGGCCTCGCCGGCGTCGGTGAGGGTGATGTTCCCCCGGGCGCGGCTGAACAGCTCCGCGCCCAACTCCTGCTCCAGGGCCTTGATCTGCTGCGAGAGCGACGGCTGCGAGACGTGCACGCGCTCGGCGGCCCGGGTGAAGTGCCGGGTCTCGGCCACGGCGACGAAGTAGAGGAGCTGCTGGAACTGCATGCTCCCAGCGTAGGCGATATGAATAGGTACAGCCTATGGAGATCAGCCGGAGCATGTCTTGGACCTCTCGGGCCCTTCGGCCCTAGCGTCGAGTACATGGCTCTGGCACCCACGAGGGAGCGGACGGCCGCCCGCCCGCCGTCCCCCACACCGTCCCGCGGATTCTGGTCGTCGACCCTCGGCAAGAAGACGGTCATGGCCGTCAGCGGGCTCATCATGCTCGGCTATCTCGTCGCCCACGTCGCCGGCAACCTCAAGGTCTTCTTCGGCCCGGAGGAGTTCAACGCCTACGGCCACTGGCTGCGCGTCATGGGCGCCCCGGTCCTGCACCACCACTGGGCCCTCTGGCTGGTCAGGATCGTGCTCCTCGCCGCCGTCGTCGCCCACGCCGTCTCCGCGTACCAGCTCAGCCGGCGCGACCTGAAGGCCCGCCCCACCGCGTACGTCCACCGCCGCAAGCGGTCCTCGTACGCCACCCGCACCATGCGCTGGGGCGGGATCATCCTCGCCCTGTTCATCGTCTGGCACCTCCTCGACCTGACCACCGGCACCGTCCACCCCGGCGGTTTCGAGGAGGGCAAGCCCTACCAGAACGTCGTCGACACCTTCTCCACCTGGTACGGCAACGTCGTCTACATCGTCGCGATGCTCGCCCTCGGCCTCCACGTCCGGCACGGCTTCTGGAGCGCCGCCCAGACCCTGGGCGTCGGCAACGCCCGCCGCGAGCGGCTCCTCAAGGCCCTCGCCGACACCCTCGCGCTCGTCCTGACCGCGGGCTTCGTCTCCGTCCCCGTCGCCGTCATGACCGGAGTGGTGAGCTGACATGAGCTATCTCGACTACGTCACCGGTGAGCCCCTCGCCGATGCCAAGGCGCCCGCCGGGCCCGTCGCCGAACGCTGGGACACCCGCCGCTTCCAGGCCAAGCTGGTCAACCCGGCCAACCGGCGCAAGCACCGGATCATCGTCGTCGGCACCGGCCTCGCCGGCGGCTCCGCCGGCGCCACCCTCGCCGAACAGGGCTACCACGTCGTCCAGTTCTGCTTCCAGGACTCCCCGCGCCGCGCCCACTCCATCGCCGCCCAGGGCGGCATCAACGCCGCCAAGAACTACCGCAACGACGGCGACTCGATCCACCGCCTCTTCTACGACACCGTCAAGGGCGGCGACTTCCGGGCCCGCGAGTCCAACGTCCACCGCCTCGCGCAGATCTCCGTCGAGATCATCGACCAGTGCGTCGCCCAGGGCGTCCCCTTCGCCCGCGAGTACGGCGGCCTCCTGGACACCCGCTCCTTCGGCGGCGTCCAGGTGTCCCGTACCTTCTACGCCCGCGGCCAGACGGGTCAGCAGCTCCTCCTCGGCGCCTACCAGGCGCTGTCCCGGCAGATCGCCGCCGGAAACGTCGAGATGCACGCCCGTACGGAGATGCTCGACCTCATCGTCGTCGACGGGCGGGCCCGCGGCATCGTCGCCCGCGACCTGATCACGGGCGAGATCTCCACCCACTACGCGGACGCCGTCGTCCTCGCGACCGGCGGCTACGGCAACGTCTTCTACCTGTCGACGAACGCCATGAACTCCAACGCCACCGCCGTCTGGCGGGCCCACCGGCGCGGCGCGTACTTCGCCAACCCCTGCTTCACCCAGATCCACCCCACCTGCATCCCGCGCACCGGCGACCACCAGTCGAAGCTGACCCTGATGAGCGAGTCGCTGCGCAACGACGGCCGCATCTGGGTCCCCAAGGCGAAGGGCGACACCCGGCCCGCCGCCGAGATCCCCGAGGACGAGCGCGACTACTACCTGGAGCGGATCTACCCCTCCTTCGGCAACCTCGTCCCCCGCGACATCGCCTCCCGCGCCGCCAAGAACGTCTGCGACGAGGGGAGGGGAGTGGGCCCCGGCGGGCAGGGTGTCTACCTGGACTTCGCCGACGCCATCCGCCGCATGGGCCGCAAGGCCGTCGAGGCGAAGTACGGCAACCTCTTCGACATGTACGCGCGGATCACCGCGGAGGACCCGTACGAGGTCCCCATGCGGATCTACCCCGCCGTGCACTACACGATGGGCGGACTCTGGGTCGACTACGACCTCCAGACCACCGTCCCCGGCCTCTTCGCCATCGGCGAGGCCAACTTCTCCGACCACGGGGCCAACCGGCTCGGCGCCTCCGCCCTCATGCAGGGTCTCGCCGACGGCTACTTCGTCCTGCCCGCCACCATCAACGACTACCTGGCCCGCCATCCGCACGGCGAACCCGTCACCGACGACCACCCGGTGGTCCGCGAGGTCCTCGCCGAGACCGAGGACCGCCTCCACCTCCTCCTCTCCGTCGACGGCGACCGCACCCCCGACTCCTTCCACCGCGAGCTCGGCGAACTCATGTGGGAGTACTGCGGCATGGCCCGCACCGAGGAGGGCCTGACCAAGGCCCTGCGCCGCATCCCGGAGATCCGCGAGGAGTTCTGGAGCCGCATCAAGGTCCCCGGCACCGGCGAGGAGTTCAACCAGTCCCTGGAGAAGGCCAACCGGATCGTCGACTACCTGGAGCTCGCCGAGCTCATGTGCCTCGACGCGCTGCACCGCGCCGAGTCCTGCGGCGGCCACTTCCGCGAGGAGTCCCAGACCCCGGACGGCGAGGCCGCCCGCCGCGACGAGGAGTTCTCGTACGTCGCCGCCTGGGAATTCCGGGGGTCCGGGGGTCGTCCCCCGGGAGGGCACAGCACCCCCGACGGAGCCGCCCCCGTCCTCCACAAGGAGGACCTCGCCTTCGAGTACGTCCACCCCACCCAGCGGAGCTACGCATGAGGCTCAACCTGCGCGTCTGGCGCCAGAAGAACGCCGGCACCGAGGGTGCCATGGCCACCTACGAGGTGGACGGGGTCTCGCCCGACATGTCCTTCCTGGAGATGCTCGACACCCTCAACGAGGACCTCATCCTGCGCGGCGAGGACCCCGTGGCCTTCGACCACGACTGCCGCGAGGGCATCTGCGGCGCGTGCAGCCTCGTCATCAACGGCGACGCGCACGGGCCGGAGCGCACCACGACCTGCCAGCTGCACATGCGCTCCTTCCGCGACGGCGACACCATCGACGTCGAACCCTGGCGCGCGTCCGCCTTCCCCGTCGTCAAGGACCTGGTCGTCGACCGCTCCGCCTTCGACCGCGTCATCCAGGCCGGCGGCTACATCACCGCCCCCACCGGGGCCGCCCCCGAGGCCCACGCCACCCCCGTGCCCAAGGCCGACGCCGACTCCGCCTTCGAGCACGCCGAGTGCATCGGCTGCGGCGCGTGCGTGGCGGCCTGCCCCAACGGCTCGGCGATGCTCTTCACCTCCGCCAAGATCAACCACCTGAACGTCCTGCCCCAGGGCTCCCCGGAACGCGAGACCCGGGTCCTCGACATGGTGGCCCAGATGGACGCCGAGGGCTTCGGCGGCTGCACCCTGACGGGCGAGTGCGCCACGGCCTGCCCCAAGGGCATCCCGCTCCCGTCGATCGCGGCGATGAACAGGGAGTGGCTGCGGGCACGGCGGAAGGCTCCGCGCGGCTGATCGGATCCGGCCAGTCTGGCGGCGTGGGCTCCACCACACCGCGCACCCCGGAGCCGAAGATCATTCACGGAACGATCACTTTCTCCGCAGGATCTTCGCTCCGGGGTGCTTCTGTCCGCCACGACAGCAAGATCAACTCCGTTCAAACCTGTACTTACCGTGGCATGTTGTCCACTTCGCGGCCAACCGGCCGCCGGTGATTTCCGCCGCGCCGACACCCCCGGGTACTGATGAAGGCCGCCGGGGGGCACCTGACCGAACCCCCCGGTCGCACCGACCATTGGGGGAACTCATGTCCAGCATCACCCGCCGCCGGGCTCTCGGCGTCGCGGCCGGCGCGGCAGGCGCCGCCGCGGGCCTCGCCCTGGCCGGCCCGGCCGCCGCCGCACCGGGGGCCGCCGCTCCCGCGCCCGCCCCGGACTCGTTCGACGAGGTCTACCAGGGCCGCCGCATCCAGGGCGGGCCCTCTCACGGCGGCCACCACGGGGGACACCACGGGGGTGGCTACTCCGTGACGATCGACGGCGAGGAACTGCACGTCATGCGGAACGCCGACGGCACCTGGATCAGCGTGATCAACCACTACGAGCCCGTCGCCACGCCCAGGGCGGTGGCCCGCGCGGCCGTCCGGGAGCTCCAGGGCGCCCCGCTCGTACCCCTCACCCTCACCTGATCCGAGCCAGGAGCAGCACCACCATGACCGTACGCAAGAACCAGGCCACCCTCACCGCCGACGAGAAGCGGCGCTTCGTCGACGCCCTCCTGGAGCTCAAGCGCTCCGGGCGGTACGACACCTTCGTCACCACGCACAACGCCTTCATCATGGGCGACACCGACAGCGGCGACCGGGTCGGCCACCGCTCGCCCTCGTTCCTGCCCTGGCACCGGCGCTTCCTCATACAGTTCGAGGAGGCGCTGAAGTCCGTCGACGCGACCGTCACCCTCCCGTACTGGGACTGGACGGCCGACCGCACCTCCCGCTCCTCCCTCTGGGCGCCCGACTTCCTCGGCGGCACCGGCCGCGCCCGCGACGGCCAGGTGTCGGACGGCCCGTTCGCCCGCACCGGGAACCGCTGGACGATCAACGTCCGCGTCGACGGGCGGGACTACCTGCGGCGCGACCTCGGCGCCGGCGGCCGCCAGCTGCCCACGCGGGCCGAGGTGGACTCCGTCCTCGCCATCGAGACGTACGACACGGCCCCCTGGAACAGCTCCTCGGACGGCTTCCGCAACCACCTGGAGGGCTGGCGCGGGGTGAACCTCCACAACCGCGTCCACGTCTGGGTCGGCGGCCAGATGGCCACCGGAGTCTCCCCGAACGACCCCGTGTTCTGGCTGCACCACGCCTTCGTGGACAAGCTGTGGGCCGACTGGCAGGCCCGCCACCCCCGGTCGACGTACCTGCCGGCCGCCGGAACCCCGAACGTCGTCGACCTCCGCGACACCATGCGCCCGTGGAACGACGTGACCCCGGCGGACATGCTGGACCACACCCGCCACTACACCTTCGACACGGCGGCCTGATCCCGCGGGCAGGGTTCAGCGCCTGATCCCCCCGGGGGGCGGGTTCAGCGCCGCTCGCCGAACCCGAGGGCCCGGGCCAGATACGGCGCGGTGCGGCTGTCCGCCGCCCGCGCCACCCGGTCCGGGGGACCCGCCGCCACCACACGGCCGCCCTGGTCGCCGCCGCCGGGACCGAGGTCGAGGACCCAGTCGGCGGTGGCGACGACGTCCATGTCGTGCTCGACGACGACCACCGAGTGACCGGCGTCCACGAGACCGTGCAGCTGGCGCATCAGGACCTCCACATCGGCCGGGTGCAGGCCCGTCGTCGGCTCGTCCAGGACGTAGAGGGTATGGGCGCCGCGCGGCCGCTGGAGCTCCGAGGCGAGCTTGATGCGCTGCGCCTCGCCGCCGGACAGCTCGGTGGCGGGCTGCCCGAGCCGGAGATAGCCGAGGCCGACGTCGAGGAGGGCGCCCAGGCTCCGGGCCGCCGCGGGGGTGTCGTCGAAGAAGGCGGCGGCGGACTCGACCGTCAGATCGAGGACCTCGGCGATCGTGAGGCCGCGCAGCCGGACCTGGAGGGTCTCGGGGTGGTAGCGGGCGCCGTGGCAGTCGGGGCAGGGCGCGTACGTACTGGGCAGGAAGAGCAGCTCCACGGAGACGAAGCCCTCTCCCTGACAGGTCTCGCAGCGGCCTCCGGGCACGTTGAAGGAGAAGCGGCCCGCCTTGTACCCGCGTGCCCTGGCCTCCTCGGTCTCCGTGAAGAGCTTGCGCACGACGTCGAAGAGCCCGGTGTACGTGGCGAGGTTGGAGCGCGGGGTACGGCCGATCGGACGCTGATCGACCGTCACCAGCCGCCCGACGCCCGGGACTTCCTCGGTCAGCGCGCTGACGAGCGTCGACTTCCCGGAGCCGGACACGCCCGTCACGGCCGTGAGGACGCCGACCGGGAACGCCGCGTCCACCGCCCGCAGGTTGTGCAGGGTCACGGGCCCCGGCCGCAACCAGTCGGCCGGTTCCCGCACCGTCCGCGAGGGCGCGGGCGCCCGGTCGAAGAGGAACCGCCGGGTCGCGGACGCCTCGACGCCGGCCAGTTCCTCGGGCGGGCCGCTGTGCAGCACCCGCCCGCCGTGCACGCCGGCGCGCGGGCCGACGTCCACGAGCCAGTCGGCGTGCCGGACGACGTCGAGATGGTGCTCGACGACGAAGACCGAGTTCCCGGCGGCCTTCAGCCGGTCGAGGACCACCAGCAGGGCCTCGGTGTCGGCCGGGTGCAGCCCGGCGGAGGGCTCGTCGAGGACGTACACCACACCGAAGAGACCGGAACGCAGCTGCGTGGCGAGCCGCAGCCGCTGGAGCTCGCCGTTGGACAGCGTGGGGGTGGCGCGGTCCAGGCTGAGGTAACCGAGGCCGAGTTCGGTGACCGTGCCGATGCGGGCGACCAGGTCCTCGGTGAGGACCCGCGCCGTCGCCGAGGTGTCCGGGGCCGTCGCCGCGACCGTCGAGAGGAGACCCGAGAGGGCGGTGAGCGGCAGGGCGGCCAGCTCGGCGACGTTCCGGCCGGCGAAGGTGACCGAGAGCGCCTCGGGCCGCAGCCGGCCGCCGCCGCAGGCCGGACAGGGCGAGCTGGTGAGGAAGCGCTCCGCCTTCGCGCGCAGGGTCGGGCTCTTCGAGTCGGAGAACGTCCGCAGCACATAGCGGCGCGCGCTCATGTACGTGCCCTGGTACGGACGTTGGATGCGGTCGGCCTCCCGCACCGGGTGCACGGTGACGACCGGCTGCTCGTCCGTGAAGAGGATCCACTCCCGGTCCTTCGCGTCGAGCTCCCGCCACGGCCGGTAGACGTCGTACCCGAGGGTGTCGAGGACGTCCCGCAGATTCTTCCCCTGCCAGGCACCGGGCCAGGCCGCGATGGCCCCCTGACGGATCGACAGATCGGCGTCCGGTACGAGGAGTTCCTCGCTGGTGTCGTGGATCAGCCCGAGGCCGTGACACGCAGGGCACGCGCCCGCCGCGGTGTTGGGGGAGAAGGCGTCGGAGTCGAGCCGCTCCGCCCCCTCCGGATAGTCCCCGGCCCGCGAGAACAGCATCCGCAGCGAGTTGGACAGCGTGGTCACCGTACCGACGGAGGAGCGGGCGTTCGGCGAGGACCGGCGCTGCTCCAGGGAGACCGCCGGCGGCAGCCCGGTGATCTCACCGACCGCGGGCGCCCCCACCTGGTGGATCAGCCGCCGCGCGTACGGGGCCACCGACTCGAAGTAGCGGCGCTGGGCCTCGGCGTAGATCGTCCCGAAGGCCAGCGACGACTTGCCGGAGCCGGAGACCCCGGTGAACACGACGAGCGCGTCGCGCGGGATGTCGACGTCGACCCCGGCGAGGTTGTGCTCGCGGGCACCTCGGACGCGAACGAACGGATCGTGGGGGGTGTCATGCATGGGGCGACTTTATCGAATGGCCCGCGTTTGCCCTGGTCGGTCCCGTCTTCAGGCGGCCGGCGGTGTCAGCCCGACGGCCCGGGGGAGCATGCCGTGGTGCTTCGTGACGGTGACCGCCCTGCCGGCCGCTGATGGGGGCCAGCGTGTCGCGCGGAGTGTCGATGTCGCCGTGAAGGCATCCTGTGGGCACCTGCGATCGTGGAGGCAGCCGACGAGAAGGATCGGGTCATGCAAAGGTCGTCTCAGGACGTCACGGTCGTGGCCCTTCTGGCGGATCCGGACGCGCCGACGGACATCGCGCATCGCATGGCCCGGGCCCTTTCCGGTCGGCTCGCCGACAAGGCGGGCCAGGGGCGGCGGTTCGACGTCAAGGTGGTCAGTGAGCCCTTCACCGCGGGGACCGAGGATCCGCACACCTTGATGCGCCGGATCAAGGACCGCGGAAGCGCGGAGGACTGGGACATCGTCGTGGCTCTCACCGACCTTCCGCTGCACTCACACGGGCGCAGGCTCGTCGTGGACCTCAGTCACGAAGACGGGTTGGCGCTGCTCTCGCTTCCTTCTCTGGGTGGTTTGCGCCTGCAGGCGAGGGCCCGGCGGGCTGTGGAAGAAGCCGTGCTGGGCTTGGCTGGGCTGCAGGACACCGATGCCGAGGGGCGACCGCGAAGTCAACGGCGTCCGAGACCGCTTGCCGCTCGTCTCACACCCGTTCATCCGGACCAGGTCGGTGAGGAGGGGACCGCCGATCTGCGGTACGTCGTCAGCGGGCCACGCGGTCACCTGCGGGTGCTCGCCGGTATGGTCCGCGCCAACCGGCCTTGGCGCTTGGTGCCGGGGCTGTCCAAAGCCTTGGCGGCCGCGCTCGCCACAGGAGCGGTAGCCACCGTCAACTCCACCGTCTGGAGTCTCGCCGAATCCCTGAGCGCACCGCGCCTCGTGATCGCCATGGTCGGCTCTGTCGCGCTCATGATCGGCTGGCTGATCGTGGACGCGGAACTGTGGCATCGCTCAGCAGAGGGCTCGCCGGAGGCGAGGCAGAGGGCGAGGCTCTACAACACGTCGACGGTCCTGACCGTAGGCATCGGGGTACTCGTCTGCTACGTGGGTCTGCTGCTCATCAACGTCGTGTGGGCGCTGTTCATCCTCAACGACCAGGTGTTCACGTCCATGACACGAGAACCGCTGGACGCAACGGACTACTGGACGTTGTCATGGTTCGTCGCTTCGACTGCGACAGTGGGCGGCGCGCTGGGCTCCGGCTTGGAGAGCGATGAGGCCATCCGGGCCGCCGCCTATTCCAAGCGGGAACAGGAACGACGCCAGATGGCGAAGGACGACCAAGGTGACCATCGGGTGACCTGAGCCGGCGGACGCTCTTCCGATCCGCCGATGGGGGCGCATCGTGACGCGCTGGCCGATGCCCTGGCCGCCGTAGCGGACTGCGCCCGTCGGTTGCGGCACGACCCGACCGCCGCGTTCGACCCGGAGCCGTTGACGACGGCCCGGGACGCGGCCGCCGTGACGCCGTCACAGGCCCGCACCCGCCCCACCGTCCTCCACGGCCCCTGCGGACTCGCCGAGCGCATTCTGCCGGCCGTCACCGTGCTCGCCGACCCGGACGTCGGCGCCCCCGCGGAGGGAGCGGGGCGGGACCGCGCGCGGGAGTTGCTCGTGCGCACTCGTCACTCCGGATCACCCCGCCGGGAGCGTACTTCAGGCCACGAGGATGCCGAAGACCGGTCGGCCGCGCGACGGGTTCTGGGAACCGGCCGGGAGTGGAACCGGACGGGGGGCCCGTGTGGACGGGACGGCGGGAGCCGGAGCGTGGAGGCCGAGTCAGACCGCTACGGAAGGTCGTGATCACCATGTCACGGATCCTGGGCCAGTTCGGTACCGACATCGCGCCGTACGTCCTGCGGGAGGCCGCGGGCCGCGACGGCGGCGGCGTCCGTGTGCAGCACGGTACCGGCTGGGCGCTCGCGGGCGCAGCGGCAGACGCCGACGGCGGCGTGGCTGCCGTGCTCACCGGCCGCCTCGACGTACGGCTGCCGCTGCTGTCCCGGATCGAGGCGGGCGGGCGGGGGGTTGCCGAACGGGCCCCGGCGACGTTGGTGCGCGCCGCGTTCCAGACGGAGGGCCCCGAGTGCACGGGGTTGCTGCGGGGCCGATACGCCGTGGCCGTCGCCGACACCCGCGGCGCACAGCGCCTGGTGCTCGCGACCGACGACGCCGGCTCGATCCCGATCTACCACCACTGGGACCGGGTCCGTCAGGTGTTCTCCTTCGCCTCCGATCTCCCGGCGCTGCTCGC
Organism: Streptomyces sp. R44; assembly: GCF_041053105.1. Taxonomy (NCBI): domain Bacteria; kingdom Bacillati; phylum Actinomycetota; class Actinomycetes; order Kitasatosporales; family Streptomycetaceae; genus Streptomyces; species Streptomyces sp. R44. The sequence goes on from NZ_CP163444.1 coordinate 7,543,518, forward strand.
CCTGCTCCCGTCCCGGCCCGCGCTGTGGCAGCCGGGCCTCGACGCGTATCTGACGACCGGCGCCGCGCTCGACGGGCGCACCCTGTTCGACGGCGTACGGATGCTGCCGCCGGGGACGACCGCCGTGTACGAGCGGGGGATCGGGCTGCGCCTGATCCGCCGTGATCCGGCCGTGGGCGCGACGGTGCCGGCGCCCGGCACCGCGGGGCGCGAGCTGCAACTGGAGCGGGCCCGGCGATCGCGCGGCGGAACGCCGGCGGACGCCCTGCTCGACCTGCCGGGCCCGGGTACCACGCTGCTGCGGGAACTGACCGGGCCGGACCTGCCCTCCGCCGGCCCCGCGCCGGGCGAGGCGGGGTCGGACGCCCTGCTGCCGCTGGACCGACGCTGGGTGCGCGACCTGCCGGCGCTGCTGCCCGAGCTCGTCTGGCGGCTCGGGCAGCCCGAGGCCGATCCGGGCGCGTTGCTCGTCTCCGCGCTGTACGCCGCCGCCCGGCGGCGGGGAATCGGGACGGTGCTCGCCTCGGACGCCGCCGAGGAGGTCGTCGCCGGAAGGCGGCGGGTGGAGGCCGCTCTCGGCGAGGGCCCGCAGGACTGGCTCTCCTGCTACGCCGACCGGCTCGCCCCGGTCCCCGCCGCGCACCGGGCCAAGCTCTACACCCGTGACTACCGGGCGTTTCTCGACGACCGGGGCGACGCGGCCCACGGTCTGGCGGCGCGGCTCGGTGCCGAGGCGGAGCGCCGTTCGCGGCGCGCCGCGCTGACCGCGTTCGAGCTGGACGAGCTGCTTCCGGTACGCGGGCTGCGCCGCACGGCGCACCTGGCCGGCGGGCACGCCGTGAGCGGCCTGTTGCCGTGGCCCGCGCGCCGGTTGTGGACGGCCGCCGCGCCGTACGCCGCGGGACCCGCGCCGACGGCGGCTGCCGGGGCGCTGTCCGGACTCCTGGCACCGGGCAGTGAGCTGATGGACTTCGTCCGCGAGACGCTGTCGCCGTCCCGGCTGCGGATCTCCGGGCTGTTGAGCCGACGTTCGGTGGAGAAGCTGTTCGCCGCCCAGTTGGCCCGGCCGTCGGAGCGGCTGGTGGGGACGATCTGGGCCCTGGTGATGTTCGAGCTGTGGCGCGAGGAATTCGGGCCGGCGGTGCGCCGCCCGGTCCCTCCGCCGGTCCGCGCGAAGAGCCCGGCCGATCTGCCGGCACTCACCCGGCGCGCGCCCGTCCTGTGAAGGACGGAGCCGGAGGGGTCGGGGTGGGTCACGGGCCTCATGTGCCCGGGACAGGTCCGAGGTCACGATGGGACGGACGTCCGCGCCTGCGGACGGACTGCAGGAAGTGAGCAGAGAATGAAGCGCAAGATCATCGGGTCGGCGCTCGGCCTCACGGCCCTCGTGAGCGCCGTCCTCTTCGGTTCGAAGAGGTCGCGCGCCTCCTCGGGAGCCACCGGCAAGGGATCCGGCCCGCACGAGCCGCGCTGCCCCTGCCCGGAGTGCTGCCCGGCGCCGCCCACGTCCCGCCAGGACCGTGACTGCCCCGAGTGTGACCCGTAAGACCACCGGTCCCTCCTCACCGGCGTCCGCCGCCTCCCTGGCAGCGGGCGCCGCTCCCTGTGCGCGGCCGGTCTCCGCCGGACGTGCGGGGCCGGTCTCCGCCGCGCGGTCCGCGTCACGCGGTCTCAGCCGGTGCGGCCACCGCCGGCGGTTCCACCGCCGCGGTCGAGCGCGGCAGCACCGCGCGGACACGGGTGCCGCGGCCCCGCAGGACCGGGGACTCGATGGCGCACCGGCCGCCGATCTCGGCGGCCCGCTCGGCCATCGACCGCAGTCCGACGCAGTGGCCGTCGGTCCGGCCGGCGGTCCCGGTCCCGTCGTCCTCCACCACGAGGGTGAGGGCGTCCCGGTCGACCCGGACCCGCACCTCGGCGCGGGTGGCGCGGGCGTGCCGGACCACGTTGGTGAGGGCCTCGGCCGCGATCCGGTAGGCGGCCACCTCGACGGCGGCGGGGAGCGGGGGCAGCGGGGAGGGCTCGAGGCTCGCGAGGACGGCGGGCCGGACGCCGTCGAAGGTGGCGACGAGCTGACGGAGTGCTCCGTCGAGGCCGAGTTCGCCCAAGCGGGCGGGGCCGAGCCGGTCGGTGATCCGCCGTACCTCCTTGATGGCCATGCCGAGGTCGTCCGAGACCGTGCGCAGGTCCTCGCGCAGGGGATCGTCGGCGGGGAGGCGGGCGGTCGCGTTCTCGGTCCGCAGTCGGAGCCCGGCGAGGGCCGGACCGAGGCCGTCATGGATGTCCCGGCGCAGTCGGCGCCGTTCCTCCTCGCGGGCCGTGACGATCTGTTCCCGGCTGCTGCGCAGGTCCTCCTGGAGCCGCAGCGAGGCGACGGCGGGCGCGGCCTGGCTGGCGAGCGAGGAGAGGATGAGGGCGTCCTGCTCGTCGAGCCGCTGTTCGCCGGCGCGCAGGCCGACGGAGAGCCGGCCGACGACGGTGCCGTGATGGAGCATCTCGAAGTGGTGCGGGTGTTCGCCCAGGTCGCCCACCCGGGCCAGGGTCCGCGTACCCGCGCGGGTGTGCACGGCGAGGGCGGCCGCCGGCAGGCGCAGGGTCTCGACGACGGTGGCGCAGAGGGTGGCGGGGATGTCCTGGGAGCTTCCGGCGTGGCTGATGCGTTCGGCGAGGGTGTGCAGCACCTGGTAGGGATGGGCGCGGTCGCCGTAGTAGAGCCGGTCGATCACGTCGACCGCCCGGGCGACGGCGGGCCGCAGGGCGGCGCCCATGAGGAAGGCGAGGGCGATGAGGATGAGGGCGTCAGCGGTACGACTGGGGGTGAGGCCGTCGAGGAGGGCGGCGACGAGGCCGATGTCGACGGCGGTGAGCAGAGTGACGATGAGGAGTCCGGCGAGGATGCGGCGGCCGGAGCGGCTGAGTCGCCAGGAGCCGGTGCGGACGACGACATACGCGACGGAGAACGACCACAGCAAGGAGGTGCCGACCACCAGCCAGTGGGTGGGCCAGCGCCATTGGTCGCCGAAGTGGTGCTCGAGGCTGCGGGCGGTCGCCCAGACGAGGTAGGTGCCGAGGAGCAGCAGCAGGATCCGGCGGGTCCGCCCGGAGGGGGTGCGCAGCCCCCGCCAGAGCATGACGCCGCTGGCGAGGGCGATCAGGACGAAGTGGCTGACCTCCTGGGCCTGGGAGAGGTGCTCGTCGAGGAAGGCCGACGTATGGGCGACCCAGCCGGTGGCCAGGGGGTTCGGTGCGTCGTACCGCTGGGGCTGGGCCGTGTTCACGAACACCTGCGGCAGCACCCACAGAGCGAGGCCGGCCATGTACCAGCGCCAGCGGCGGGTGAGACGGCCGTCCGGGAACCACAGAGGGAGGGAGTACCAGATGGTGATCCGCACCCAGTTGCCGACCGCGTCGACGACCAGGCAGGTGGTGAGGAGCGGCGCGGAGGGGTTCTCCAGCCACATGGGGGCGGCCACGACGGCGGGCACGACCGCCGCCATGCCGTAGGCGATCATCACCCAGCCGAAGGGGCGGCCGGGCCAGTGCGCGTGGACGAGGACGCCGGCGGCCACGGCGGGCAGGCCGTACGCGAGGACCCGCAGGCTCTGGGCGCTGTTCGGCTCGCCGGGCGCGCCCAGGTTGAGGAGCAGGTAGGAGACCCACAGTCCGCTGAGGGCGAGGGTGACGGCAGCGCACAGGGCGGCGGCGGCCAGCTGCCGCTCGTCCGCCGCCCGGTGGGAACCCGTCGGGGGCGACGGCGCGTTCTCACTCCATGTGTTCATATGCATACCTATAGTAATCGATATGACGGATGAAGACTCCCGGGGCTCGCGGGAATCCGACGGGGCGGCGGTCACGGTGCTCCTCGTGGACGACCACCCGATGTTCCTGGACGGACTGCGCGGCGCGCTGTTGCCGGAGGACGGGTTCCGGGTGGTGGGCGAGGCCTCGTCGGCAGCGGAGGCCGTGGCGCTGAACGCGCGGACCGTGCCGCAGGTGGTGGTGCTCGACCTGGGCCTGCCGGATGCCTCGGGCATCGAAGTGGCCCGGCGGCTGATCGGCGACAGCCCCGAGACGCGGGTCCTCGTGCTGAGCATGTCCGAGGATGACGACAACCTGCTCGCGGCGGTACGGGCGGGGGCGAGCGGCTACCTGGTCAAGGGCGCGGGGCGCGAGGAGATCATCGGCGCGATCCGCACGGTGGCGCGCGGCGGCGCGGTGTTCGGGCCGCGGATCGCCGAGCGGCTGCAGTCCTTCTTCGACGCACTGGCCGCCGCGCCGGGCCGGGAGGTGTTCCCGGACCTGACGCCGCGCGAGCTGGAGGTCCTGGACCTGCTCGCCGGCGGTCTCGACTACCGGCAGATCGCCCGTCGGCTGACGATCTCGGACAAGACCGTCCGCAACCACGTCACCAACATCTTCGCGAAGCTCCAGGTCAACGACCGGGCGCAGGCGATCGTCCGGGCCCGCAACGCAGGTCTCGGCACGGACGGGTCTCCTCCGCGGCCCCACGAGTGACGTGGCGGAGGTCCGCCTTCCGGTCCGTCTTCCGCTTCCGGCTCGTCCTCCCGTTCCCGGCCCCATCGCCCCTCCTCAAGCGCTCGTGGCTCTCCGGTCGTGAGGGTCGAGTCTCATACGCCCGGTGGTCCGGGCGCATGAGGCGGGTGGCCCGAGGACGTCCCGGCGCGGCCTGGGAGCGGGGCACCGGACAGACCTTGGGCCGGGGCCCCGACTGCCGACCCGGGTGTCCGGGCCACCGGGACGCGGAGGGTGGACGCACAGACGTCGTCCACCACACCACTGGAGACCCGCATGTCAGGCACCGCACCCCGACGGGGTTCCGCTGACGACACGACCGAGCTGCGGCGGCGCAACCGCGCCACCGTCGAGACGTACATGAACACCCGGGGCGAGGCCCGGCTCCGCAGGCACGAGCTGTTCACCGAGGACGGCACGGGCGGCCTGTGGACCACCGACACCGGCGCCCCGATCGCCGTCCGGGGCCGGGACCGGCTCGCGGAGCACGCCGTCTGGTCGCTGCGCTGCTTCCCGGACTGGGAGTGGTACGGCGTCCGCGTCTTCGAGACCCAGGACCCGAACCACTTCTGGGTGGAGTGCGACGGCCACGGCCGGATTCGCTTCCCCGGCTATCCCGAGGGCTTCTACGAGAACCACTTCCTGCACTCGTTCGAGATGTCCGGCGGCAGGATCGTCCGCGGCCGCGAGTTCATGAACCCGTTCGCGCAGCTGCGCGCCCTGGGCATCCCGGTGCCCACCGTCCGCCGCGAGGGGATACCGACATGAGCACCACCGGCCACCGTGCCGACCGCACCGGCACCCACGCGGAGAACCTGCTGTCCGAGATGCGCGCGCGGGGCGCCGAGCAGCAGCCCGAGTGGCCCGACCCGGCGCAGGCCCGTCGGGTGCGCGCGGCACTCGCGGGCCGGCCGCCGCTGGTACGGGCCGAGGACCTGAGGGCGCTCGGACTGCTGCTGGCCCGGGTCGCCGAGGGCCGGGCGCTGGTCGTCCAGGCCGGCGACTGCGCGGAGGACCCGGAGGAGCGCACCGCGGGCAGCGTGGGGCGCCGGGTCGCCGTGCTCGACCTGCTCGCCGGGGCGCTGCACTCGGCCGCGGGTCGTCCGGTGCTGCGGGTGGGCCGGATCGCCGGCCAGTACGCCAAACCGCGCTCCAGCCCGGTCGAGCTCGTCGATGGCCGTGAACTCCCCTCGTACCGCGGTCATCTGGTCAACGAGCCGGAGCCGGACGCCGAGAGCCGCACCCCTGACCCGCTGCGGCTGCTGCTCGGCTATCTCGCCGCCGGGGACGTCATGGAGCACCTGGGCTGGCACCGACGCCCCAGGGCGCGCGGCCCGGAGCCTCCGGTGTGGACGAGCCACGAGGCGCTGCTGCTCGACTACGAGGTGCCGCTGCTGCGGCGGGACGACGAGGGCCGGCTCTATCTGGGCTCCACGCACTGGCCGTGGATCGGCAAGCGGACCCGCGCGGTGGACGGAGCTCATGTGGCGCTGCTGTCGCAGGTCGCCAACCCGGTGGCGTGCAAGGTGGACGCGGACCTCCACCGCGACGAACTGCTCGCGCTGTGCGAGAGGCTCGACCCCGGACGGGTGCCGGGCCGGCTCACGCTGATCGCCCGGATGGGCGCCGACCTGGTCGCGGACCGGCTGCCGCCGCTGGTCGCCGCCGCGAAGGCCGCCGGTCATCCGGTGAGCTGGCTGTGCGACCCGATGCACGGCAACACCGTAGCCACCGCCGACGGCACCAAGACCCGGGTCGTGGGGACCGTGCGGCGCGAGGTGGCCCTGTTCCGGCGGGCGGTGGAGTCCGCCGGGGGAGTGGCGGCCGGACTGCACCTGGAGACCACGCCGGACGAAGTGACGGAGTGCGCCTCCTGCCACGAGGACCTGACCCAGGTCGGCCGGATCGGCGAGCGGTACACGACGTTCTGCGATCCGCGGCTCAATCCGTGGCAGGCGCTCGGCGTCGTCTCGGCCTGGAAGACCTGGAAGGAGGAGTCATGACCGGTATCCCCCCGATCGCCGCGTATCCACTGCCGTCGGCGGACGAGCTGCCCGCCAACACCGCCCGCTGGCAGCTCGATCCGCTCCGCGCGGTGCTGCTCGTCCACGACATGCAGCGCTATTTCCTCGACCCGTTCCCGGCCGGACCGCGCCGCGAACTCGTCGCGCGGGCCGCCCTGTTGCGCACCCGCTGCGCCGCACGGGGCGTGCAGGTCGCCTACACCGCGCAGGCCGGCTCGATGACCCGTCAGGAACGCGGTCTGCTCCAGGACTTCTGGGGGCCGGGGATGCGCGCGACGCCCGAGGACCGAGAGGTCGTCCCGGCGCTCGCACCGGGGGACGGCGACTGGGTGCTGGTGAAACGCCGCTACAGCGCCTTCTTCCGGTCCGGACTGCTCGGCCGGATGCGGGCGGCGGGTCGCGACCAGCTCGTCCTGTGCGGGGTGTACGCGCACGTCGGGGTGCTCGCGACCGCCGTGGAGGCGTTCACCCACGACATCCGGGTCTTCCTGGTCGCCGACGCCGTTGCCGACTTCTCCCGCGAGGACCACGACACGGCCCTGCGCTACGCCGCCGGGCGCTGCGCCGTGGTCGTCACCACAGAGGAGGTCCTGTCATGACCGATCCGCTGACGTCGATCCTCGGGCCCGGGCCCCGCCCCGCCGCCTACGCCCTGCTGCACCGCCCCGGCGCCGGACATCCCGACGCGCCCGACATGCTGGACGTGCTGGTCGGCCGGGTGTCGCTGCCCGCCTCGCTGGCCGGTGTGCCGCTGCCCGCGCGGGAGTCCGCGGAGGGCCAGGGCGCGCACCACGAGTCGCTGGTGGTCGTTCCGTACCGGCAGATCACCGAGCGCGGCTTCCGCTGCGCCGACGACGGGGCGCCGCTGATCGCGCTGAGCGTGACCGGGCAGTCGACGGTGCCGGTGCGAGAGGCGCTGGCCCGGCTGCCGCGCACGGCGACCGGGCTTCGCGACGGGCGGTTCGACCTCGACGACGAGATGTACGCGACGGCGGTGCGCAGGGTGGTGCGGGAGGAGATCGGGGAGGGCGCGGGAGCCAACTTCGTACTGCGCCGCACCTTCCTCGCGGAGCTCGACGAGCACGGCCCGGACACCGCGCTGGCGTTCTTCCGTCGGCTGCTCGAACAGGAGTCGGGGGCGTACTGGACGTTCCTGGTGCACACCGGGGTCCGCACCTTCGTGGGCGCGTCCCCCGAGCGGCACGTGAGCCTGCGGGACGGCACGGCGGTGATGAACCCGATCAGCGGCACCTACCGGCATCCGCCCGAAGGACCGTCGCTGCCCGGGGTGATGGCCTTCCTCGCCGACCGCAAGGAAGCCGACGAGCTGTCGATGGTCGTCGACGAGGAACTGAAGATGATGGCCCGGATCTGCCCCGGAGGCGGCCGGGTGACCGGCCCGTACCTGAAGGAGATGGCACGGCTCGCGCACACCGAGTACCTGATCGAGGGCAGCACGGACCGGGAGGTGCGCGAGGTGCTGCGGGAGACCCTGTTCGCGCCGACGGTGACCGGCTCGCCTCTGGAGAGCGCCTGCCGGGTGATCGCCCGGCACGAGGCTACCGGCCGGGGCTACTACAGCGGGGTCGTGGCGCTGATCGGCCGGGACGAGCGGGGCGGCCGGGCGCTGGACTCGGCGATCCTCATCAGGACCGCCGAGATCGACGCGGCGGGCCGGCTGCGGATCGGGGTGGGCGCGACCGTGGTGCGTCACTCCGACCCGGACGCGGAGGCCGCCGAGACCCGGGCGAAGGCGGCCGGGCTGCTGGCGGCGCTGGAGGGCGACGGGCCGGGACCGTTCGGCGGACACCCGGAGGTGCGGGCCGCCCTGGAACGGCGCAACGACAACCTGTCCGGCTTCTGGCTGGGCGCGCACCGGGGCACCGGAGACGCGGAACTCGCCGGACGCCCGGTCCTGGTCGTCGATGCAGAGGACGCCTTCACCGCCATGATCGGCCGACAGCTCACGTCACTCGGGCTGGATGTGACGGTGCATCGATACCACGAGGAGTACGTGCCCGAGGCGTACGACCTGGTCGTCCTGGGCCCGGGTCCCGGTGATCCGGCGGAGGCCGGGCACCCTCGGATGGACGGGCTGAGGGCGACCGCGCGCGGACTGCTCGCGGGGCGGCGGCCGTTCCTGGCGATCTGCCTCAGCCACCAGATCGTCGGCCTCGAACTCGGCCTCCCGCTCGTCCGCAAGGAGGTGCCGCACCAGGGCGTGCAGAAGGAGATCGAGCTGTTCGGCCGCCGTGAGCGGGTCGGCTTCTACAACACGTTCGCGGCGCGCGCGACGGCCGACCGGACGGTGGTCGACGGCGTCGGCGCGGTGGAAGTGTGCCGTGATCCGTTCACGGGCGAGGTGCACGCGCTGCGCGGCCCGCACTTCATCACGCTCCAGTTCCATCCCGAGTCGGTGCTGACCCGCGACGGGCCGGGGATCTTCGTCCGCGCCGCACGGCATGCGCTGCGCGACGCCCCGGCCCGACGGGCCCCGTCCCCGACGGACTGCTGAGAGGAGGTCATGATGCGTCCGTACGTCGTCGTCGACGCCTTCGCCGCGGAGCCCCTGCGGGGCAATCCGGTGGCCGTGTTCTTCGACTGCGCCGATCTCCCGACCGCGTTGATGCAGCGGATCGCCGGCGAGATGAACCTCTCGGAGGTGACCTTCGTCCTGCCACCGCGCCAGGGCGGCGACGCCCGGGTCCGGGTCTTCACCCCGGTCAACGAGCTGCCCTTTGCCGGGCACCCTTTGCTCGGCACGGCCGTCGCGCTCGGCCCGTACGTGCGCGGCGACCGACTGGTCCTGGAGACCGCGATGGGCCCGGTGCCCTTCGTCCTGCGGCGGCGGGCGGGCCGGGTGGTGGCGGCGCGGATGCGCCAGCCGGTGCCGTACTGGACGGAGTTCGACCAGCCGGACGAACTCCTCGCGGCGGTCGGGGTCTCCGCCGCCACTCTGCCCGTGGAGGTCTACCGCAACGGCCCTCGGCACGTCTTCGTGGCCGTCGGGAGCGTCGCCGCCCTGTCGGCGCTACGGCCCGATCACCGGGCGCTCGCGGCCTTCGAGGACCTCGCCGTGAACTGCGTCGCCGGATCCGGGACGCGCTGGCGCAGTCGGATGTTCTCACCCGCGTACGGCGTGGTGGAGGACGCGGCGACCGGTTCGGCCGCCGGGCCGCTCGCCGTGCATCTGGCCCGGCACGGACGCGTGCCGTACGGCCGGGAGATCGCGATCCGCCAGGGTGTCGAACTGGGCCGGAGCGCCCTGATGCTGGCCCGCGCGGAGGGCGCGGGCGACCACGTCGAGTCCGTCGAGGTGAGCGGCGAGGCCGTCACCGTGGCGGTCGGGAGGATCTATGTCTGACAGCACCGGTACGACCGCACACGCCCGGCACACCACCGGCCGGTCGGAGACCCTGACAGGAACGGTCCGGCTGCCCTTCCCCGAGTACGCCGATCCGCCCGCCGATCCGGTGGCGCTGCTGCGCTGCTGGCTGGTCCAGGCCGAGGAACTGGGCGTGCGCGAGCCACGGGCCCTCGCCCTGGCCACCGCCACAGCGGCGGGCGGCCCGTCGAGCCGGATCGTGGCCGTCAACCGGATCACGGACACCGGCCTGGTCTTCGCCACCCACCGCGGCAGCCGCAAGGAGCGCGAACTCGCCGTCGACCCACGGGCGTCGGGTCTGCTCTACTGGCGGGAGACCAGTCGGCAGATCAGCCTCGCCGGACGGGTGCGCCGGCTGCCCGACGCGACGGCCGACGCCCTGTGGTCCGCCCGCCCGGTGTTCACGCACGCGATGACGGTGGCTTCGCGGCAGAGCGAGCCGCTGGGCTCCCTCGCGGAGGTGGCCGCGCTGCGGGACCGCGCCGCGCGGCTGGCCGCCGCCGGACCGCGGCCGCGCCCCGCCGCGTACCTCGCGCTCGAACTCGTACCCGAAGAGGTGGAGTTCTGGGCCGACGGCACCGGACGACTGCACGAGAGGCTGCGCTACACGCGCGGTCCCGAGGGCTGGCGGGCTGTTCGCCTCCAGCCGTGAACCGCCCCCACGAAGGAGAAGGGAGCCCCTGATGTCCGCGTCCGAGGACACCACGCGCGCCCGTGACCGGGCCACCGTCGACGCCTTCCTGCGCACCGATCGGGAGAGCAGACTGCGGCGCCACACGCTGTACACCGAGGACGGCTCGGCCGCCCTGTTCTTCACCGACGTCGGCCGGCCCCTCGTGGTGCGCGGCCGCGAGAACCTGCGCCGCCACGGCGAGCTGTCGCTCCAGGTGCTCCCCGACTGGGAGTGGACCGATGTCGAGGTGTACGAGACGCTCCGGCCCGGCCTGGTCTTCGTGGAGTGCCGCGGCGAGGGCACCATCCGCTTCCCCGGCTATCCGGCCGGCCGCTACCGCAACCACTTCCTCCACCGCTTCGAGCTGGTCGACGGCCTGATCGCGGCCAGTCGCGAATACACCAACCCGATCGAGCACATGCGGTCCCTGGGCATCGGGACACCACACATCGACCGGGACTGGATACCCACCGAGGAGCACGCATGACCACCGACCCCCAGGCAGTCCGGGACACGGTCGAACTCGTCACCGGCGCCTGGCGCACCCAGACCGTCCATGTCGCCGCCCGGCTGCGGCTGCCCGACCTGGTGGCCGAGGGGCACCGGGACCCGACGGCGCTCGCAGCGGCGACGGGGCTGCGCGAGGACCTCGTCCACCGGCTGCTGCGCCTGCTCGTCCTGCTCGGGGTGCTCGAGCCGGACGGCGACGGGAGAGTGGCCACCACACCGGTCGGAGAGCTGCTGCGGGACCGTCCGGGCTCGCTGCGCGACATGGCGCTGCTGTACGGGGAGGAGTTCTACCGGGCCTGGGAGCACGCGGAGTCGGCGCTGACCACCGGGACGTCCGGCTTCGAGCTGGCGTACGGCGAGCCGCTGCTGTCCTACCTCGCGGGCGACCGGGAGGCGGCGGGGCGCTTCCAGCGGGTGATGCAGGCCGGGCACGCCGTGTTCGACGCGGTGCCCGGTGTCCTGGACCTCGCGGGGCGCGAGCGGGTGGTGGACGTCGGCGGCGGCAGCGGCCGACTGCTCGCCGCAGTGCTGGCCGCCGCGCCTAGGGCTCGCGGCGTCCTCGTGGACCTGCCCCACACGCTGCCGCACGCCCGCGCCCATCTGGCGGCCACCGTGGGCCTGGACCGGGTGGAGCTGCACGGCCGGGACATGTTCGCCGAGCCGCTCCCGGCCGGCGGCGACGTCTATCTGCTCTCCCGCGTGCTCGGCGACTGGGACGACGGGAACTGCGTCCGGCTGCTGCGCCGCGTGCGGGCGGAACTGTCGCCGCGGGCCCGGCTGCTGGTGGTGGAGCGGATGGTCACGGACGACGGATCGGGCCCGCTGGCCGCGCTGTGGGACCTGCACCTGCTGGTGGTCAACGGCGGCCGGCAGCGCACCTTGGACGACTACCGGACGCTGCTGCACCGCTCGGGCCTTGCTTTGGAACGGGTGGTGGAGCTGCCGCTGGAGACGAAGGGCCTGCTGGTCGCCGCGGCGGACGGTTCAGGATGAGACCCAGTGCGCGGCGAGGGGCCGATCGGTGGCGTGCTCGATGCAGTCCGCGTCGTCCGGCACCGTGATCAGCCGAGCCCGGCGTCCTCGCCGACGTGGTCCGGCAGGCCGAAGAGCGGAAAGAGGCGCTCTGTGTCACGGAAGGCCGTGATGCCGGCGATCCGGTCGCCGGAGAAGTCGATGACCTGCAGGGCCCAGGGTGTGTACCCGGGTCCGTCGGTGCGGGGGCGGTACTGGCCGAAGGCGGGGGTGCCGTTCGCCGTGGTCGGGATCAGTCGCGAGCCGCGGCAGCCGACGGCGGGCCCCGTCAGCCACGCCTGGATGTCGGGGACCCCGCGCATCCACTTCGCGTACGGGGGCAGGCACAGGGTGGCATCGACGTGGAGCAGCATGTTCAGCTCCTCCATGTCGTGGCGCGAGAAAGCCCTGGCGTACCGCTCGGCCAGCACGCGACGGACGCCGTCGGACGGCTGCCCGAGCTGCCCGTCCGTTCCTCCGCGGCGGTCGGCCAGGGTGGTGCGGGCGCGCTGCAGGGCGCTGTTGGCCGAGGCGACGGTGGAGCCGTGCAGGTCGGCCACCTCACGGGCGGAGAAGCCCAGAACGTCCCGCAGGATCAGCGTGGCCCGCTGCCTGGGCGGCAGGTGCTGGAGCGCGGCGACGAACGCGAGCCGTACCGACTCGCCCGTCGTCGCGGACGCCTCCGGATCCCCGCTCGGGCAGGGCTCCACCCACAGGGCGGCGTCCTCCGCGGGCGCCGGCGGGGTGCCGCCGTCGCCGGGGCCGGCCAGGCCCATGGGCAGCGCCCGTCGCCTGCCCGAGGCGAGGGCGTCCAGGCAGACGTTCGTGGCGATGCGGTACACCCAGGACCGCAGCGACGAGCGCCCCTCGAACCGGTCGATGCTCCGCCAGGCGCGGACCAGCGTCTCCTGTACGGCGTCCTCGGCCTCGGCGTACGACCCCAGCATCCGGTAGCAGTAGCCGGTCAGCTCCCGCCGGTACTCCTCGATCCGGTCCATCGCCCCGTCCGCCACGGCGTCCCGCATGTCCTCCCCTTCGACTCCGGGCCGGGCGTTCCCCGGCCGGGCCACCGCGCAACGATGTCACGGAAGTGAGGACGTCCCCGTGGTGCCGGAAAGCACGGGGCGGGTGGCCCGACTGTGGTACGAACCCCGGGTACGCACCCCGCGACGGAAGGAATGCGGAATGGACCACGACGCCACGAAGGGGCGGCCGGTGTCGGCGGCCGAACTGTTCGACGGCCTGGGGATCGACTACGAGCGCGCCTTCGTCCGGCTGCCGGCCCAGCTGGCGGCGATCGAGTGGCTCACCGCACGGCTGGGCGCGGGAGCCAGGGTCCTCGACGTCGGCAGCGGTACGGGACGCCCGGTGGCCGACCTCCTGGTGCGCGCCGGCTGCGAGGTGACCGGCATCGACGTCTCCGGCGAGATGGTCGCCCTCGCGAGCGAGCAGGTGCCCGGGGCCCGCTTCGAACGGTGCGACGTACGGGTCTTCGACGCGCCGGACGGCGGCTTCGACGCGGTGTGCGCGTTCTTCCCGCTGATGATGATGAGCCGCGCGGAGGCGGCCGCCTGTCTGAAGCGCATGGCCGGCTGGCTGGCGCCGGGCGGCTTCCTGGTGACGGCGACCGTGCCCGCGGACGTCGAGGACGTCGAGATCGTCTGGATGGAGCGCACGGTCAGGGTCTCCAGCTTCTCGGTGGCGGAGTACCTCCGGCTCCAGCGGGAGGACTGCGGCCTCGACGTGCTCCACCACGAGGTGTCGCTCTTCGACCCGGACGACGACCGCGCGGCGCCCGAGGAGCACCTCTTCACCTACGCGCGTCGCCCGGCCCCCGCGGGAGCGGCAAAGGCCTGACGTATCGTCAATTGACGGTGCATCAGTTATTGACGGTTCATCGGTCCGGTCACAGAATGCGGTCACCCGACGGAGGGATCGCCCGTGCCTCGACCGTTGCGCCTCATCGCCGCCGCCTTCGCCCTGACGCTCGTCACAGCCTGCAACTCCGCCTCCAGCGGCGGGAGTACACCCTCCTCCGTACGCGGAGTGACCGCCGACACGATCAAGGTCGGTGGCATCGTCTCCATGACGACAGCCAGCGGCTACTCCAAGAAGGACACCGACCTCGGCGCACGGGCCCGCTACGACCGGGCCAACGCCGAGGGCGGGGTCGACGGACGGAAGATCGAGTACCTGGGCGCCGAGGACGACGGCCAGGACCCCGCCAGGAACCTCGCGGCGGCCCGCAAGCTCGTCCAGCAGGACAAGGTCTTCGCCGTCTCCCCGATGAGCTCGGTCACCTTCGCCGGGGCCGACTTCCTCGACGCCCAGAAGGTCCCGACGGTGGGCTGGGGCACGCTCCCCTCGTTCTGCGGGCCCGCGCACCTCTACGGCTTCAACGGCTGCCTCGTCCCGATGCCCGGCGGCACCCTCAACCAGACCTGGCCCGAAGGGCTCGTGGCCGTCCTCGGCGGAGCCCGCGGCAAGTCCGTCGCGCTCATCGCCGGAGACAACGACGCCGGCAAGTTCGGCATCCGTACCTTCACCCAGGGCTTCAAGGCCGCCGGCTTCCAGGTGGCGTACGCCAAGGCCGTCGTGCCCGCGACCTCGATGCCCAGCGACTGGTCCGCGTACACCAAGGAGATCCTCCGCTCCGGCCCCGGCGGCGGCGCACCCGACGCCGTGGTCTCCGTGATGCAGACGCCGTACAACATCGGCCTGTTCACCGCGCTCAAGCGGACCGGCTACAAGGGCGTCATCTCCGACCCGACGGACTACGACCCCGGGCTCCTCGCGAAGGACGCGACGAAGCAGGCCCTCGACGGGGTGCACGTGCTGCTGCAGTTCCAGCCCTTCGAGTCCGACAGCCCGGCGATGCGGCAGTTCAAGGCGGACATCAAGAAGGCCGCCGGCGGCAAGGACGTACCCCTCAACATGCACATGATGACGGGGTACATGAGTGCCGACCTCTTCCTCTCGATCGCCGCGAAGGCCGGCAAGGACCTCACCGTCGAGTCCTTCCAGAAGGCCGCCGACGGCTTCTCCGACACCGGGACGCTCGTGGGCGACCGCGCCGAGCCCAAGGGGAAGAAGGAGAGCTTCGGCTGCGGGGCGCTCGTCCGGCTGAAGAACGGGCGGTACGAGGTGGCCGTGCCCTTCAAGTGCTACCCGCCGATCCCCTTCGGCTGAGGGGCGCGTCACGTGGGTGACCTGCTGGGCTTCGTCCTGAGCGGGCTGGTCTCGGGCGCGCTGTACGCGCTGCTCGCGACCGGCCTCGTGCTGTCCTACTCCGCCTCCGGGCTCTTCAACTTCGCGCACGGCGCCACCGCCTACCTGTGCGCCCTCGCCTTCTACGAGCTCCACTCCGGCTTCGGCTGGCCTGCCGTTCCCACCGCGCTGCTCCTGGTGTTCGTGGTGGCGCCCGGCCTCGGCTGGGGCCTCGACCGGCTGATGTTCCGCAAACTGGCCGGGGTCGGCGAGACGGCGCAGATCGTGGCCACGATCGGTCTCCTCGTCGCGCTGCCCGCGGCCGGACTGTGGGTGGTCGAACTCCTGGAACGGGCGGGCGCCCCGGTGAAGCCCGCCGAGAACCAGTTCGGGCTGCCCGGCCTCGGGCCGAGCCCCGCCGTGTCCTGGCAGCCGCTCGACGGCGTCGGCATCGACTCCGACCAGCTGATCACCTGGATCGCCACCGCCCTCGCGGCGGCCGGCCTGTGGGTCCTGATGCGGCACACCCGGCTCGGCCTGCGGCTGCGGGCTGCGGTCGACAACCGCGCGCTGACGGAGCTGCGGGGCATCAGCGCGGACCGGCTGTCCTCGGTCGCGTGGATGCTGTCCTCCGGCCTCGCGGGCCTCGCCGGTGTCCTCGCGACGCCGCTGCTCGGGCTCTCCGCGCACGACTACACGCTGTTCCTGTTCGTGTCGGCCACCGCGGCGGTCCTCGGACGCTTCGCGTCCGTGCCGCTCGCCTTCGCCGGCGGCCTCGGCCTCGGGGTGCTGCAGAACCTGGTGGCGGGGTACGCGTCGTTCGCCGAGGGCGTCACCGGCTTCCGCACCGCCGTACCGTTCCTCATCCTCTTCGCCGGTCTCGTCGCCCTGGGCCGGCGGCGGCGCCGTGCGGCGGGGACGGCGGCCGTGGACCCGCCGCCGGTCGAGTACCTCTCCGGGAAGGGCTGGGGCCGCCGCTGGGGCGCGTGGGTGGTGGCCGGCGTGCTCCTCGGCACGGCGTTCTACACCGTCACCACGCCCTTCTGGAGCGGGATCCTGGCGCAGGGGCTCGCCATCGGGCTCGTCTTCATGTCGTTCACGGTGGTCACCGGTCTCGGCGCGATGGTGTCGCTGGCCCAGGCGACGTTCGTGACCGGCGCCGCCCTCGTCGCGGGGCTGCTGATGAGCCACGGCTGGCCCTTCGTCGCCGCGGCGGCGGTCGGCACGGCGGCCGCCGCCCTGCTCGGCGCGGTGGTCGCGCTGCCCGCCCTCCGGCTCGGCGGCAGATCACTGGCCCTGGCCACCCTGGCGCTCGCCTTCCTGGCGGACCAGGTGCTCTTCCAGCTCGGATGGCTGCGCAACGGCGACACCGGGTGGGAGATCCCCCGGCCGGTGGCCGGACCGGTCGACCTGGGCGACGACCGGGCACTGGGGCTCGCCCTCGTGCTGCTCAGCGGCGCGGTCGTCGCGCTCCTCACCCGGCTGCGCGGCTCCCGCCGGGGCAGGGCCATGCTCGCGGTCCGCTCGGCACCGGAGGCCGCCGCCGCGTCAGGGGTGTCGGTCGTACGGACCAAGCTCCTGCTGTTCACGGTGTCGGCGGGCCTCGCGGGCTTCGGAGGGGTGCTCTACGCCTCGTACAACACCAGGATCACGGCTACGGACTTCACGGCCATGACGGGCCTGGTGTGGCTCGCGGTCGTGGTCGCGGCGGGGGTGCGCAGGCCGCAGTTCGCGGTGGTGGCGGGGCTTGTCTTCGCGGTGGTCCCGCACCTGATGACGGAGTACGTGACGGAGTCCGCGCATCTCCCGGTGATCCTCTTCGGCCTGGCGGGCCTCGCTCTGGCGAACGACCCGGACGGCTACTGCGCGGCGCTCCCGTCGAGACTGGCGGCCCGGCGCGCGGCGAAGGCGGGGGCGGTCCGAGGGGGCGTGCCGGGGGAGGCCCGGGGGTTCGTGCCGGGTGCCCCCGCGCCGCGGAGCCGAGGCGGCGCCGCTGCCCGAGTGGGGGACGACCCGTACGAGCCGCACGCCGCCGCGGCCGGAGGCACCGCCCCGGGCACGGCCGACGTCCCGTACGAGCCGCACGCCGCCGCGGCCGGAGGCACCGCCCCGGGAACGGCCGACGGCCCCCGCGACGTGCCGAGCGTGCTCGAACTCGTCGCCGTACGCGCCGGGTACGGCGGTGCGCCCGTGCTGCACGGAGTGGATCTCGCGGTGCGCGGCGGTGAGGTGCTGGTGCTCCTCGGGCCCAACGGGGCCGGGAAGTCCACCCTCTGCCGGGTGGCGGCGGGGCTCCTCCGGCCCGCGGGGGGACGCGTACGGGTACGGGGCGAGGACGCCACCCGCGACGCGGCCGTCGCCCGGGCGCGCCGCGGGGTCCGGCTGGCCCCCGAGGGACGGGGGATCTTCGCGGGACTGTCGATCGAGGAGAACCTGGCCCTCCAGCTGACGGAGGCCGAGGACCGCGACGCCGTGTACGAGCGGTTCCCCGCGCTCGCCGCCCGCCGTGCCGTCGCCGCGGGGTCCCTCTCGGGCGGCGAGCAGCAGCTCCTCGCCCTCGCGCCGCTCCTCCAGCGACCGCCGGCGGTCCTCGTCGCCGACGAACCGTCCCTCGGTCTCGCGCCGCGCGTCGTGGACGAGGTCTTCCGCATCCTGACCGAACTCCGCGGCCACGGCACCGCGTTGGTGCTCGTGGAGGAGAAGGCGGCCGAGGTGCTCGGCATCGCGGACACCGTCGCGTACCTCGCACAGGGCGAGATCGCCTGGTCCGGGCCCCGGTCCGAGGTGGACCGGGACCGGCTCGCCGAGGCCTACCTGGGGACGGGAGTCCGCCGATGAGCCGCACACTGCTCCGTGCGAGCGGGATCGACGTCCGCTTCGGCGGCGTCCACGCCCTGCGCGACGTGACCGTCTCCGTCGGCGCCGGTGAGATCTGCGGCCTCATCGGGCCGAACGGCGCGGGCAAGACGACACTCTTCGACGTGCTGTCGGGGATGCGACGGCCGGACGCGGGAGCGATCGCGTACGACGACGTGGACATCACCCGCCGGTCCTCCGTCTGGCGGGCCCGGCACGGCATCCGCCGCACCTTCCAACGCCAGCAGCTCTTCGGCCAGTTGACCGTCGCGGACAATCTCGTCGTGGCGCAGGACTGGCGGGGCGGAGTACGGCCCGCCGCGCGCCGCCACCGGGAACGGGCCGCCGCCGTGCTCCGCGAGTGCGGGATCGACGCGCTGGCCGGCGCGTACGCGGGCGGCCTGCCCGTCGGACAGGCCCGCATGGTCGAGCTGGCCCGCGCGCTCGCCGATCCGCCCCGGGTCCTGCTCCTGGACGAGCCGGCATCCGGCACGACCGCCGAGGAGCGTCGCAAACTGGCCGCCGTCATACGGCACATGGCCGACGA